>JBDTXA010000264.1:0-2519 GCA_040006415.1 Rhodanobacter sp. | reverse complement strand
CGGGAACGGGAACGGCCGGAGTATCGCAGCTTTGGCTCCTGTTCCCTGTTCCCTGTTTCCCGCTCTCAATCCGTATAGCCGAACTTCTTCAGCATGTTCTCGTCGTCGACCCAGCCCTCGCGCACTTTGACCCACAGCTTGAGGAAGACCTTGCGCTCGAACATGCTTTCCATGCGTCGCCGCGCGCTGGAACCGATCTGCTTGAGCTGGGCACCACCATGGCCGATCACGATGGCTTTCTGACCGTCGCGCTCCACCCAGATAATGGCGTGGATCTCGGCGATCCCGTCGGGGCGATCACCGAACTGCTCGATCTCCACCGTGGTGGCGTAGGGCAATTCCTGATCCAGCCGCAGCATCAGCTGTTCGCGCACCATCTCCGCGGCGAGGAAGCGCTCGCTGCGATCGGTCACTTCGTCTTCGCCGTACATCGGAGGCTGCACCGGAAGGCGACTCAGGATAGCCTGCTCCAGCTCCTTCAGACCCTGGTGCTTGAGGGCGCTGATGTAGTGGATTTCGTCATAGCTGTGCTTGGCCACAAGATCTGCCACAAACGGAAGCATGACCGTCTTGTCCTTGTTGAGGTCGACCTTGTTGATCACCAGCAGGCGCGGAACGGACTGCTCGACCAGGGCGGCGTACAGCGCCTCGTCTTCATCGGTCCAGCGACCGGCCTCGATCACCTGCACCACCAGATCCACATCGTTGATCGCCGAGCGCGCGGCGCGGTTCAGGCTGCGATTCATGGCGCGCTTGGCGCCGCGATGCAGTCCTGGCGTATCGACGTACAGGATCTGTCCCGCTTCAGTGGTATTGATACCCAGAATGCGATGGCGAGTGGTCTGCGGCCGCGGGCTGATGATCGAAAGACGAAAGCCGATCAGGGCGTTCAGCAAGGTGGACTTGCCCACGTTTGGCCGTCCGGCCAGTGCGACCGTGCCGCAACGATAGTTTTCATGCGGCAGGATGCCGTCGGGGGAATCCAGTTCGTGGTTCATGGCACAAATGCTCAACAAGTTGGACGACAAGTGTAGTGCTTCGTCGCAAAAGACACCGATGCATCCCGGCGGCAAGCCGGAAAATGCCGATGCAAATGGCGCTGAAACACGAAAATCAGGGTTTGCGCTGGCTTTCCAGCAGCTGGTTGAGCACGACCTCGGCCGCGTCCTGTTCCGCGGCGCGGCGGCTGATGCCACTGGCCGTCGTGGTCAGCGGCGACGGCTCGCTGATAGCGCAACTGACATCGAACGTCTTGGCATGATCTTCGCCATGACTGGCGGTCAGCTCGTAATTGGGCAATGGCCACCCACCCGCCTGTAGATATTCTTGCAGTCGGGTCTTGGCGTCCTTGGACGAGCGCCGCAGTGCCGCAATACGCTCACCGAACAACTCGCGTACCGTGGCACGACAAGCGTCGAAGCCGCCATCCAGATACACCGCCGCCACCAGCGCCTCAAACGCATCGGCCAGGATGGAGTCGCGTCGAAAGCCACCGCTCTTGAGCTCGCCGGGACCCAGCTTCAACTCATCTCCCAGTTCCAGCTCACGCGCCACCACGGCGAGCTCCTGGCCATTGACCAGTTGCGCACGCAAGCGTGACAACTCGCCCTCGTTGGACTTGGGGTGCACTTCGTAGAGCAATTCGGCGATGACCACGCCAAGCAGGGCATCGCCGAGAAACTCCATCCGCTCGTTGTTGGGCTTGCCGATACTGCGATGGGTCAGCGCCAGCTCCGCCAGCGCCGGGTCCTGGAAACGATAATTCAGCTTCAAAAGTTACTGTTCCACATTGCCCTGCAGCGGCACGCTCTTTTGAAAGTGCAATAGGAAATCGATGTTGTACACGAAAGGAATCTGCTTGTCGTAGGTGACATTCAGGGTACTGGCACCACCGGAATCACGCACGAGAGTAATGTCTTTCGGCTTGATGGTGGCGTCATCGACGTACTGAAAATTCATCTTGAACATCAGTTCCCGGCGAATATCGTCCAGCGATTTGCCATTGGTACCTTCCGTGGCGATCTGCTTCATCGACTTGCTCACGCCCATGAACTCGGAATACGACGGCAACAGCTTCATCGCCATGTAGCCGAAGAATCCCACCACCACCATGACGATCAGAAACCCGATAAGGGTGATACCTGACTGCTTCGATTTCATAGTCCCCTCGCTATGTCGCCTGGATGGCGAGCCAATCTGTGAATGACCGGGATCGTGCAACCTCCCGGCCTCTTCTACCCTGTGCCGCTGGAAGCGGTACGCCAATTATGCCTGCGCAGCCCCGCGCTGTGGTCGTCCTGATGCGCGAGCTGCTTCGACCCGGTCACGCTTTGATTCACCGGTGTCGCCTTTGGGTGCCGCTCAGTGAATAACGGTACCGATGCGCGAAAAGTCCACACCACCCGTGCCCATGCCCTTCCAGCTCATCCAGATCAGGAACGCCTTGCCAGCGAGATTCTTCTCCGGCATGCAGCCCCACCAGCGGCTATCGAGGCTGTCGTTGCGGTTGTCGCCCATGA
>JBDTXA010000263.1:0-2653 GCA_040006415.1 Rhodanobacter sp. | reverse complement strand
ATTGCTAGCCGGCGGCAATCAACCTCAACGGAGCGTTTGTCCTGGTTGGAACGACGATGGGGCACTCGCTTGGCTTCCGCTTCCGCGATATGCAGTCCATTCGGATGGATGGCCGCACTTGTTGCTAACCTGCCGACTATGCTTGTAAAAGGTGGTTTGCCGTCGGAGCAGAAATACATCCTTGCCTTAGACCAGGGCACAACCAGTTCCCGGACGATGTTGTTCAACAAGAAGGGCGAGGTTGTTGCCCGGGCGCAGGTCGAGTTCCCCAGATTTTTCCTCAGCCCGGCTGGGTCGAACATGATCCGCAGGAAATCGTCCGTAGCGTGGTTGCAACGGTTTCCAGCGCCCTCAAAGAATCGGGTGCCGAAGCGGGAGAAATCGCTGGGATAGGGCTTACCAATCAGCGCGAAACCACGGTGGTTTGGGATAGGAAAACCGGCCGTCCGATTTATAGCGCCGTCGTGTGGCAATCGCGGCAGAGCCTGTCGGTGTGAGGAGCTGACGGCAGACGGCCATGCCTCACTGGTTCGCGGGCGCACAGGATTGCTCATTGACGCCTATTTCTCGGGTACGAAAATTTGCTGGATTCTTGATAGGGTAGAAGGCGCACGCGCGCGCGTCGAGCGTGGCGAACTATTGTTCGGGACGATCGATAGCTGGTTGATCTGGAACATGAGTGGGCGCCGTCTGGATATCACGGACGAAAGCAATGCCGCGCGCACCTTGCTGTTCAATATCCACACGTGCCGCTGAGATGATGACTTGCTGCGCATGCTCAATGTCCCTCGGTGCATGCTGCCGGAGGTTCGCTCCTGCAGCGAGGTTTATGGACACACGGTTGCGATGCCAGGCCTCCCGGCGGGAATACCGATCAGTGGCGTGGCGGGTGATCAACAGGCAGCGCTGTTTAGTCAGGCCTGCTTCGAGCCTGGTATGGCAAAGAACACCTACGGTACCGGCTGCTTCATGCTGATGAATACCCGAAAGGAGGCGGTTCCGTCACGCCATGGACTGCTCACCATGATCGCGTGGAAGACCGATGGTGTCGTCGAGTACGCGCTCGAAGGCAGCATTTTTGTCGCAGGCTCGGTTATTCAGTGGTTGCGTGACGGGCTGCTGATGCTAGAAAACGCAAGCGATTCACAGATTTGCGCCGAAAGCGTCGACTCCAGCGAGGGTGTCTATTTTGTCCCCGCCTTCGTTGGCCTGGGCGCGCCTTACTGGCGCAGCGACGTGCGCGGCGCGATTTCGGCCTGTCGCGAGGTACGCGAAAGGATCATGTCGTGCGTGCTGCACTGGAGTCGATGGCTTATCAGTCACGCGAGGTATTGGCAGCGATGGAACCGGATGCGGGCATCCCGCTCAAGGCGCGGCGAGCTGATGGTGGCGCCATTGTCAACAATTTCATGGCGCAATTCCAGAGCGACATGTTGGGCGTGCCGGTATTGCGTCCCCATGTGGCAGAAACAACCGCGCTTGGCGCCGCTTATCTCGCGGGACTGGCTGTGGGCTTCTGGGAAAGCCGGGCGCAGATCCCGGCGTTGTGGCAGATGAATCGTCGTTTCGATCCGGCCATGGACGAGGCTGCAAGGAAAAAGCCCGATGACGGCTGGAAGAACGCCGTGAGCGCCACAATGGGGTTCAAACTTGATTGAGTCGTCGCCGCCTTCTTAAAGCAGGACGACTTTCTTCATTCCCGGAGCGTTCGATTCAATCCAGGGCATAACCGAATTGGTCGAGGAATTGGGCAGCAAATTCGGCGTAGCTGAAATGCTGATTCTGGGTGCCGGGGTGTTCTACCTTCAACGCGCCCATCAGCGACGCCATGCGACCGACCGTCGGCCAGTCCTTGCCGCGCAGAATCCCGAAAATCAGCCCGGCACGGTACGCGTCACCGCAGCCAGTGGGATCGACCACCTGACGCTCCCGCGCCGGGGGAATCTCATGGGTTTCCGTACCGATATGGATAACGGAACCGCGGGGGCCCTGCGTCACGATGTAAGCCGTCACTTTGGATGCGATTTCAGCAGCGCTCCAGCCTGTTCGCGTCTGCAGCAATTGCGACTCGTAATCGTTGACGATGACGTAAGTCGACTTGCCGATCATTGAGCGAAACTCTTCGCCGCTGAACAACGGCATCGCCTGACCCGGATCGAAGATGAATGGCACGCCGCGTTCGGCAAATTCGTTGACATGCTGCAACATCGCCTCACGGCCATCCGGGGCAACAATCGCGATATCGATCTGCGGGATTTCCCGGACATGATTCTCCTGCGCGCTGGACATCGCGCCGGGATGAAAGGCGGTGATCTGGTTGTTGTCCAGATCCGTGGTGATGAAGCATTGCGGCGTGAACTGATCGTCGAATACGCGCACGCCATCGAGACGGATACCGCACTGCTCCATATGCTCGCGATAAGGCGCAAAATCCTGACCGACGGCAGCCACGGGCAGAGGGTCGCCCCCGAGCAACTTCAGGTTGTACGAAATGTTCCCCGCGCAGCCGCCAAACTCACGCCGCATCCTTGGTACCAGGAACGACACATTAAGAATGTGCATCTGATCAGGCAGAATGTGATTCTTGAACTGGTCCTGGAACACCATGATGGTGTCATAGGCCAGCGATCCGCAGATGACGGCAGACATGATG
>JBDTXA010000262.1:0-2699 GCA_040006415.1 Rhodanobacter sp. | reverse complement strand
ACTATCGAACCAGGGACGAATAACGCTTGAAAATCCTAGAGGGATGCTCAGGTTCACTTACCGGAGGCTGGAAGTGAACCTGACCCCGTGTGGCCCGTCCGTTTGGCTGGCAAAGTACTGATTACGTGGGTGGCGACGCTGGCCCAAGGGTTTGCGGTTCCTTCAACACGATCTGAAAGCCCTGATCAGCAATCTCATAGGAGCCTTTGGTTCCCGTTGGGTCGACGATACCGGCGCCGGTCAGCCTTCGAATGGCGGTCTGCACTTTCGACGTCTCAGGCGGGCGGGAAGTTTGCATTAACTCTGCCATGGCTTGCCGCGCCTCAGCGGTGTAGACGCTGTCATCGCCACTTGTCGCGAGCCGAACGACAACGGCAAATTCGAGATCACTCAGCTCGAAGATGAGGTCGGCGTATTTGTTCTCGCGCTTACTCTCCAACCATCGCTGGAATGCGCGCGGGACGTCGATGTCGCCGGTGACGAGCATTCCGCGAATCGTCCAACTGCTCCTGCGTCGCAGCACGCTCTTCAACGACGAACAGGCTGATCACTGGACTCCCTCCAGCGCAGCCGGACCGACGACTGCGTTACGACCACAGGAGGTTTTTCGAGGCTCCCTTCAATGGCGAAAGCCACGAGCCAGCGTTCGACAAACGGCGAATCACCGCAAACACACTGCTTTCGCGCAATCGCAAGACCGGTCTGGGATCCTCCGCTTTAGAGCAAGACTTCAGTGGCGGCTTTCGGGCGATGTAATTGCAACGCCGGCTGTCCCTTGGACGGATCGAGCCTGTCGCTAAACGTGCATCGTCAGCGCTCGCGAAGGAGTGGAGCATCGCGCAGCTGATCCCGCTCGAGCAGCAGCCGCACGTAACGGGTATAGGGCATACCCTGGGCTTTGGCTTTGAGCTTCAAGGCGTTCAGCAGCGGCACTGGCAGGCGCATGGTCAGCGTCGCATCCTTGGGTGCGAACTCAAAATGCTCCGGCTTGAAGCCGGACAAATCGTATTGCGAAAGATCCGCCGTCTCCACGAACCGCTCCGCGGCCGCGTCGCTACGCAGCGACGGCATGGGCTTAAATTTGGCTTTCATAGTGATCGACCTCCTTCTGGTGCATGTAGCGGGCGCTGATGGGGCGGAGCCTGGCCTGAATACCAACGTACCGGCGCATAAACACCAAAAAGACATACCGCCCAGCTGACGTCTTTCCGATACCCCGCATGCGCGGTTCGTCCGGGGAGGGGTCGGCCATGACCGTGAGTTCGCCCAACAACACCTGTTCAATTTCCTCACGTGAGACGCCGTGCTTGCCACACTTGGGCCAGTTACCTGCGTCCCAGTCGAATCCGCCTATCGTCATGCGACAATGATATTACGTTTGTAAATACAAACGCAAGACAGCCAAAGTGGGCCAAGGGGTAGGAAAACACGTTCGCAGTGAGGCGGCGGGCCATGGGTTTGGGGTGTGAAAGGCTCGCCAACAAGGTTGTCGCACCAAAGGTACGATCCGTTTTCGTAGTTCGTGGTCCGCAGCTTTTCGACTTGCGCAGTCAGCGCTCCCAGTTGATCGAGAACAGTGGGTGCGCAAACAGCATCTAGCCGTCGACTGTCAGCGATGACGTGGACTTGGCCCCTTTCATTCCTCGTCGGGCAGCGCGGCGTCGAGATCGCTTTTGACCTTGCCGACCAGCGACTGGATGCGATTGAGCCATTGTGCATTCAGTCCGGTTGCACGCTGCGGATGGGCGGCAAGATCGTTGGCAAGAAAGCCAAGAAACAATCCCAGCTCCGGATCGTCGGCATCTGCACTGTCCGCGCGCGCTATCACGACCGAACCATCAGGCTGCAGCGAATAGCTGATTCTGTCGCGCTTGCCGAGCTTCAGGACCCGGCGCACGGCACCGGGCACCGTCGTCTGGTACCGATCCGTCAGGGTGGATTCAAGCTGCAAGGAATAGCCATGGCAGTCTCCGGGTATTTGGCTCGGAACGAGCGTAATGCAATTGCATTGTCACCATCACACGGCCGGCCCCGCGTTCACCGCGCGCCTCGAACAACCATGACGCTGTCACACTGCGCCCGATGAATGATCTCGACCACAGCCCCGCGCCCGCCGCGACCGAGCCGCGCCCGAACTTGCCCGAGCCGCAGCGCGAGCGCTGGCAACCGCTGCGCATTGGCCTGGTGGAGCTGTTCCATTACGACGCCGAGGAGTTCTGGTTCCACGACGGCCATCTGCTGCTGCGCGGCAACAACGGCACCGGCAAATCCAAGGTGCTGTCGCTGACCTTGCCGTTCCTGTTCGATGCCAGTCTCAAGTCCTCGCGCATCGAGCCCGATGGCGATGCCGGCAAACGCATGGCGTGGAACCTGCTGCTCAACGGTCGGCATGACCGCCGTATCGGCTACGCCTGGATCGAACTGGGCCGGCGTGATGACGACGGCACGCTGCACTACCTCACGCTCGGCGCGGGGCTGTCCGCCAACGCGGCGCGCGCCAGCGTGGACAGCTGGTTTTTCGTCGCCGACGACATCCGCATCGGCAAGGATTTCTGGTTGACCAATGCGCAGCGCGCGATGCTTGGCCGCGAGCGCCTGGCCGATCTGCTCGGCACCCGCGGCCGCGTGTTCGAGACGGCGAGCGCGTATCGGCGTGCGGTGGACGAGCGCCTGTTCCATCTGGGCGAGGCGCGCTACGC
>JBDTXA010000261.1:0-2729 GCA_040006415.1 Rhodanobacter sp. | reverse complement strand
AACATCACGACCGCAAGTATGGCCAGGCCGAACACCGGGTGCAGCGCCCAGCGGTCCAGCGTGTCGTCGATCGCGGCGGTGGTGCGTGGCATCGTCACCGTGGCCGTCAGCAATGCGCGAACTTCGGTATGCAGGTTGGCGCGACTGGCGGCGTCATCCTGTTGCACCGGAGCGGCCGTCGGCACCTCGCCATCGACTCGCTCGATCAGCGCACGCGCACCGCCGCGCTTGACCGCGATGGTTTCCACCACCGGAACACCGAGCCGCCGCTGCAATTCCGGCACGTCGATCACAATCCCACGCTGACGCGCGGTGTCCATCATGTTGAGTGCGAGCACGACCGGTCGGCCGAGGCGCACCACTTCGAGCACGAAACGCAGGTGCAGGCGCAGATTGGTCGCATCCGCCACGCAGACGATCAGATCCGGCACCGCCTCGCCCGGGTAGTTGCCGGCGCAAACATCCCGAGTAATTTTCTCGTCCGGGCTGGTCGAATCCAGGCTGTAAGTGCCCGGCAGATCGAGGATCTGCAGCACTCGACCGGACGGTGCGGTAAATCTCCCTTCCTTGCGCTCCACCGTGACGCCAGCGTAGTTCGCCACCTTCTGCCGGCCACCGGTGAGCAGGTTGAACAGTGCCGTTTTGCCGCAGTTGGGGTTACCGACCAGAGCGATGCGCAGGGTCGAGGCGCTCATACGGCGGCCTCGCGCCGCACGATGACCCGGTTGGCCTCCGCCTTGCGCAGCGCAAAGCGCGTGAAGCCGATCTGGATCAGCACTGGATCGCCGCCCATCGGCCCCACCGCCGCTACGCGCACCGGCTCGCCGTCGACAAAACCCAGGTCGCGCAAACGTTGTGCGATGGGATCAGCCACGTGCGTGCCTTCGACTCCTTCAACGAAGGCGGCAGAACCTTTGGGCAAATCGGACAGTCGCACAGGCAAGCTCATAAATAAGAATTATTCGCATTGTAATCCTTTGTCCGATGCGCCGCATCCGTCCGCGTCTGGCACGTTGCCCAGCGTTTATGATGGGGCCTTTGCGGAGGCCTCCGATGACCGAATCCATCCTGAGCGAACGCCGTGGCACCGTCGTATGGCTCACGTTGAACCGCCCCAATATTCACAACGCCTTCGACGACACCCTGATTGCCGCCCTCACCGCCGCCCTCGTACAGGCTGACGCGGACCCCGCCGCGCGCAGCGTGGTACTCACCGGCAACGGCAGCTGCTTCTCGGCCGGAGCGGATCTCAACTGGATGCGCGGCATGGCCGGCGCCAGCGAGCAGGCGAATCGCGAAGACTCGCTGCGGCTTGCGAAACTGATGCGTACGCTGCAATTCCTGTCCAAGCCCACGGTGGCCCGCGTCAACGGCGCGGCCTACGGCGGCGGTGTGGGGCTGGTGGCCTGCTGCGACATCGCGATCGGCGTGGACACAGCCAAGTTCGCCTTGTCCGAAGTGAAGCTGGGACTGGTGCCGGCGGTTATCTCGCACTATGTGATTGCTGCCATCGGCTTGCGCGAATCTCGCCGGCTGTTCGTCTCCGGCGAAGTATTCGACGCCGAAACGGCCGCCCGGATCGGCCTGCTCCACGCCGCCCTACCCGCCGCTGATCTGGATGAGGCCATCGAGCGCCAGCTCTACCTGCTGACCAAGGCTGGCCCGCAAGCGCAGCGTCAAGCGAAGCAACTGGCGCTGCGCATGGGCGGGACAACCCTGGAACAAGCCGAACGCCTCGATCGCGAGAACGCCGAACTGATTGCCCGCCTGCGCGTCTCCGATGAGGGCCAGCATGGACTGGCGGCTTTTCTAGACAAGCGCGCGCCATCTTGGGTCATCCAGCCATAAGCGCGCACGTGCACGTTGGCCTTGGCACTTGCAGGAGCGCATTCATGCGCGATGCTCTTGCTCTGATGCCATGCCAAAGCGCGTTCCGCGCACCGGCGATCTGTTAGTTTCACTTGATTTGCATTGACCAAAACCGTTTCAGGAATTCGCATGTTTGAACGCGTACTGATAGCTAACCGCGGCGAAATCGCCTGCCGCGTCATCCGCACCTGCCGCCGCCTCGGCATTCACACGATTGCCGTGTATTCGGAGGCCGATCGCGATGCGCAGCATGTGCGGCTGGCCGACGAGGCGTGGCCGATCGGCGGTCCGCGCCCGGCCGACTCGTATCTGCGCGGTGATGCCATCGTCGAGGTAGCGAAAAAGTCGGGCGCGCAGGCCATTCACCCCGGCTACGGCTTCCTGTCGGAGAACACTGGATTCGCGCGCGCCTGCACCGATGCCGGCATCACCTTCATCGGCCCGAATCCGGAAAGCATCGACGCGATGGGATCCAAGGCTGCCGCCAAGGCGCTGATGTCCCAGCATGCGGTCCCGCTGGTTCCCGGCTATCACGGCGAAAATCAGGACGCCGGCTTCCTCGCCGAACAGGCGCAAGAGACCGGCTTCCCGCTGATGATCAAGGCCGCCTCGGGCGGCGGCGGCAAGGGCATGCGCATCGTGCGCGAGGCAGGCGAATTTGCCGAGGCCCTGGCATCCGCGCAGCGCGAGGCCGCCAGCTCGTTTGGCGATACGCGGGTCATCCTGGAACGTTACGTCGAACATCCCAAGCACATCGAGTTCCAGGTATTCGGCGACACGCACGGCAACGTGATCCACCTCAACGAGCGCGAATGCTCGGCCCAGCGCCGCTACCAGAAAGTGCTGGAGGAAACGCCCTC
>JBDTXA010000260.1:0-2736 GCA_040006415.1 Rhodanobacter sp. | reverse complement strand
GCTCCCCTTGTCGCCATCCAGAAACCAGCCTGCGGCACCAATGACGCCAAGCTGGCCGTGCTCGATCAAACGAACCGGAACCTGTTGCAGATAGGCGTGCATGACGCCCTTGTTGAAATAGCGTTCGGCAAACGTGCTGTTCAACAAAAACGCCTGGATCTGCGGCAGGATGCCGCCGGCGAGGAAGACCCCGCCGCGGGCGCCGTAGAGCAGCACCAGGTCGCCGACGAAGCTGCCCAGCAGGCCGCAGAAAACCTGCAATGCCTCTACCGCGGCGCCATCGCTGCCCGCCACGGCGGCCCCGGTGATCTCTGCCGGGGTCAGCAAGCGCTCGGCACTGCCGCGCAACTCGCACAGCGCGCGATAAAGCTTCAACAGGCCGGGGCCCGACAAGGCATCCTCAAACGAGACATGGGGCCGATCACGGCGCAGCATCCGCAGGATTTCGATCTCGCGCTCGTTACCCGGCGCCAGTGAAATCTGACCTGCTTCGGTGGCCAGCACTTGCGCCCGCGGCTGGCCGGGTAACAACACGGCCGAACCCAGCCCGGTACCCGGACCCATCACCAGCACCGGGCCGCTCGCCGGCGGCTGAGTCGATTCGATGATCGCCCGGGTCTCGGTAGCATCGATGAACTGGGTGGCGTAGGCCACCGCTTCGAAGTCGTTGATGACGGCCAGCCGATCAATGCCCAGCCCTTCGCGAATATCGCGAATCGAGACTGGCCAGGGCAGGTTCTCGTTGACGATGGCGTCATCCAATACGTATCCGGCGCACGCCACCGCGCAGTGCCGTATCTGATCGCGCACCGACGCATGCGGCGTATCGCCCAGCCGCTCGACGAAATCCCGCAGCATTGCGGTGAGGCTCGACCAATCCGCGCAGCCGTAACGGTGATAATGCAGCACGTTGACTGGTCGCTGTCCTGCTGCGCTGCCTACCACCAGGCCGATGCGGGCATGCGTACCACCGACGTCCGCCGCCAGAAACGGTTGACCCGGGCCCGACCGGACAGCGCCCGTATCGCTCGATACCGAGGCGACACCGGCATGCCTGGCCGACGATGGCGACGCTGCATGATGCTGGTTGGCGACTTCCCCCACGCTTCTCTCCCTTCTCGCATGCCCCGATGACGCGACCGTGCATCTCGCCGAATCGCCCGGGGCCAGATGCGAGTCGAGTTTGTCGTCAAAATGACAACGATGTCAACTGTGCCGAAAGGAATGCCCGCGAGGCTGGTCGCGGCAGCGCCGTCCAGCTGCCACGGCCCCCGTTGCCGCCACTACGAATATTCCACAAAATGGCTTCTACAAAGGCCTAACAGGGAATTGCTGCATGGCGCACAAGCCAGCCGACACGAGACAGCCAATCGGCGCGCGCGGACGGCCCCGACCGCGGCCCATGCCAGCGTCCACGTAGCAATGCGATTTGACAACGTTGCCCGTTCCGGGGAATAAAGGGACATTCGATGTCTGCTCCGGTCATTCGGCCAGTGCGACATGTCGACCCCGGGGAGAAAACTTCATGGCAACAACGCAGGCGGCGGCGCCCGATCGCAGCAACCTTGGTCCGATGATCATCATCGGCGCACTGTTCTTCATTTTTGGTTTTGTCACCTGGCTCAACGGGCCGCTGATCACCTTCGTGAAACTGGCCTTTCAGGTCAGCGATGTCTCTGCTTTCCTGGTGCCGTCGGCGTTTTACCTTTCGTATTTTTTCCTGTCGCTTCCCGCCTCGATGGTGCTACGCCGGACCGGCATGAAAAAAGGCATGGCGCTGGGACTGTTCGTGATGGCCATTGGCGCGGCCACGTTCGGCCAGTTCGTGGTGGCCCGCGTGTTTGCCGGTGCGTTAAGCGGCCTGTTTGTGATCGGAGCGGGGCTGGCGCTGCTGCAGACCGCGTCCAATCCGTATATCAGCATTCTCGGGCCGATCGACAGTGCGGCGCAGCGCATCGCCTTCATGGGCATCTGCAACAAGGTCGCCGGCGCGCTGGCGCCGCTGGTGTTCGGCGCGCTGGTGCTGAGCGGCATCGACAACATTGATCAGCAGGTAAAGTCTGCGCCCACTCCCGCCGCGCGCGAAGTCTTGCTCAATGCGTTCGCGGCCAAGGTGCATATCCCCTATCTGGTCATGGCCGGCTTGCTGGTGGTACTGGCCATCTGGGTAGTGCGCTCGTCACTGCCGGAGATCAAGCCGTCCGGCGCCAACAGCGAAGGCGAGATTGGCCACAAGGCTGGCAGTATCTTCAGCTTCCCCCACCTGTGGCTGGGCGTGCTGTGTCTTTTCCTTTACGTCGGCGTCGAAGTCATGGCCGGCGATGCCATCGGCACCTACGGCGCCGGATTCAACCTGCCGCTGGGTGAAACCCGGTTCTTCACGACGTTCACCCTGTGCGCCATGTTGCTGGGTTATGTCTCAGGCCTCTTATTCATTCCCAAGGTGGTCTCGCAACAGCGTTACCTCGCGATCTCCGCGGTACTCGGCGTGCTGTTCACAATTGGGGCCTATCTCACCACCAGCTATGTTTCGGTCGGTTTTGTCGCCGCCCTGGGTTTTGCCAACGCCATGATGTGGCCGGCGATTTTTCCGCTGGCGATCAAGGGGCTCGGCAGGCACACCGAGGCCGGCTCGGCGCTGCTGATCATGGGCATTGCCGGCGGCGCGATCGTGCCCCAGCTGTTCGCCCACCTGAAGCAGCACATGGATTTCCAGCTGGTTTTCGCGATGCTGAT
>JBDTXA010000259.1:0-2774 GCA_040006415.1 Rhodanobacter sp. | reverse complement strand
TACAACCTGATGCCGATGCTGTCGGCACAGCGCAACGTGGAGTTGCCGCTGTTGCTGACCAGGTTGTCTGCGGCGCAGCGGAAAAAGAACGCGTCGATCGCGCTGCAACTGGTCGGCCTGCCGGATCGAGGTAGCCACAAGCCGAGCGAACTTTCCGGTGGTCAGCAACAGCGCGTGGCGATCGCCCGAGCCATCGTTTCGGATCCGACCCTGCTGGTTTGCGATGAGCCGACTGGTGACCTGGATCGCCAGTCGGCAGAAGATGTACTGGGCTTGCTGCAGCAGCTCAATCGCGATCATGGCAAGACCATCGTGATGGTCACCCATGATCCGAAGGCGGCGGAATACGCCAGCCATACGATGCATCTGGACAAGGGCACGCTGGTCGAACAGGGCGCGTTCGCGTGATCGGCGCGCGGCGAAGAGCGACCCCACCCCGACCCTCCCCTGCAAGCTGGGGAGGGAGCACAGCTCTTGTTCCTCCACCTTTGTGCCGCGAAGCGTTGCTCTTGCTCCTCACCTTGTCCGCAGGGAGAGGCTGGTGACTGAAGGAAGTCTTTTTAGCCGGGCGCAGGGGCGCGAGCACATTTTCAACTTTTCCGCCGTTGTGGACCGTAATCCCCAGAGGGTTCCGTCATGAAATACCTCCACTTGATCTGGGCCGCGCTGTTCCGGCGCAAGACCCGCACCCTGCTCACGCTGGTGTCGATCATCGCCGCGTTCCTGTTGTTCGGCATGCTCGACGCGGTGCGTACCTCGTTCGACCAGGCTGGCAAGAGTGCCAACGGCGCCGAGCGCCTGCAGACCGGCTCGAAGCTGTCGTTCATCCAGACCCTGCCGTCGTCACTGGAGCTACCGATCAGCAAGGTCGACGGGGTCAAGGCAGTGGCCTACGCGAACTGGTTCGGCGGTGCCTATCAGGACCCGCATAACCAGATTTTCAGCTTCGCGGTCAGCCCCAACTACATTGACCTGTTTCCCGAGATCGAAGTCGGACCAGGCCAGCGCAAGGCCTTTGACGATACCCGCACTGGCGTGCTGGTCGGTGAGGAACTTGCGGCGAAATATCACTGGAAGGTCGGTGACAAGCTACCGCTGCAGTCCACCATCTTTCCCACCCAAGACGGCACCAAAAACTGGACCTTCGACATCGTCGGCATCCTGCACCCGAAGGACAAGAACGCGGGCGGCATGTTCAAGCAGCTGATCCTGCTGCACTGGAAGTATTTCGATGACAGCACGCCGTACAACCGCGGCTCGGTCGGCTGGTATGTCAGTCGTGTCACTGACGTCAACCAGGCCGATCGCGTAGCCAAGGCGATCGACGCCATCTCGGCCAACTCCGATCATGAAACGCGTACCCAGACCGAACAGGCGGCGGCGGCGGGCTGGATCAAGCAGTTGGCTGACATCGGCCTGATCGTGGGCTCGATCATGGGCGCGGTGTTCTTCACTCTTATGCTGCTGTCGGGTAACACCATGATGATGGCCGTGCGCGAACGGACGTCCGAACTGGCAGTGCTGAAAACCATCGGTTTCTCCAGTGCCAGCGTGCTCGGCATGGTGCTGGCCGAATCGGTGCTGCTGCTCGTGATTGGCGGCGTGATCGGCCTCGGTCTGGCCACGCTGCTGATTCCCGCGGTGGCGGCAAACAGTGGGCTCGGTCTGCCGCCGGTAGGCGCCGGAAACTGGGCATTGGGCATCTTGCTGATGGTCGCCATCGGCCTGGTGGTCGGCGTGATTCCCGCGGTGCGCGCGATGCGCCTGAATATTGTCGATGCACTGGCCGGTCGCTGAGGAGATCACGACATGAACAAGTTCGGAAATTTCATGATGGGCCTGGGCCTCGTCGTCGTGCTGGTGGTGGCGCTGGGCATCTGGATCAAGCTGCCGTGGCCGGCAGTGCTCGCCCTTGCCGTGCTGTTCGCGCTGTGGATGGCGGTGACCCGGCAGGGACGGCAGGCATCCTCTGTCACAGCGGTAGGTATCAGCACGCTGCGCCAGCGTGTGGGTTCCTCGTCGGTGATCGTGATCGGCATTGCCGGCGTGGTCGGTGTACTGGTAGCGCTGCTGGCGATGGGTGAGGGCTACAGCGAAACGCTGCGCAAGACTGGCAGCATCGATACCGCCATCGTCATGCGCGGCGCCTCCGCCTCGGAGGTGATGTCGGTGCTGGAGCGCGACAACGTGGTGGTGATTCCGCAAGTGGCCGGCATCGCCCATGATGCGGACGGCAAGCCAATCGCTTCGCCGGAGCTGGTGGTGGCCGCTAACCTGCCGTTGAAAGGCGGTAGCGAAGACGACGTCGGCAGCGTGCAACTGCGCGGCGTTGGCGAAGAGTCCTGGAAAGTTCGCCCGAACGTCAAGGTGGTCGCGGGACGCAAGTTCAAGCCTGGCCTGCATGAGCTGATGGTCGGGCAAGGTGCGAAGCGCGAATTCGCCGGCCTGCAGGTGGGTCAGCAAATCAAACTGGGCAACCATGCATGGACCGTGGTCGGCGAATTTGCCTCGGGCGATGCGCTGGATTCGGAGTTATGGGCGGACGCCAACGTGGTATCCGACGTGTATCGCCGCGGCGGCAGCCGCAACTCGGTCACGGTGAAACTCACTAGTCCGCAGGCATTCGACGCGTTCAAGACGAAGCTCGAGGCCGACCCGCGCCTCAAGGTTGATGTAAGCACCACGCTCGACTACTTCAGCAAGCAGTCCGAAGGAACGTCGAAGATGATCAAGGGCATCGGCATCACCGTCGGCGTGATCATGGCGATCGGCGC
>JBDTXA010000258.1:0-2811 GCA_040006415.1 Rhodanobacter sp. | reverse complement strand
ATCGCCCGCAAGCGGGCTCCTACAACAGCGGGGAACACCTTATGGCATCAATGCCATCGTCTGTACGTTACGCACTTTCTCAGCGCTGGATGCACTGGCTGATGTTCGGCTTGGTGCTGCTCGCTTACCTCTTCATCAATCTGTTTGAGCTGTTTCCCAAAGGCAGCGCTACGCGCGGCAACATTCTGGCGGCGCACTTCACGGCCGGTCTTGCCGTGCTGCTGCTGGTATGGCCGCGGCTGTGGCTGCGGTTGCGCAACGGTCAGCCGCCGATTTCCCCGCCGCCGCCGCGGTGGAGTGACTGGGTCGGCAAGTTCACCCACGTGGCCTTGTACGCGTTCCTGATGGTCCAGCCGATCCTCGGCGTGCTGACCCTGCAGATCGGCGGCAAGGCGGTGACCCTGTTCGGCGTAACCTTGCTGCCGTCGTTCGTAAGCCACCCTGATCGTGCGCTGGGACATCAGCTGGAAAACATCCACAGCTGGGTCGGCACGATCTTCTACTACGTGATCGCCCTGCATATCCTTGCCGCGCTATGGCATCACTTCGTTCGGCGCGACGACACGCTGAAGCGGATGCTCTGAACGGCTTCAAACGTCGCCGGATACACCTGACACCCCATTGGCCTGAACCATCACGGGAATAGCAACATGCGCCGTCGACATCACAAAGAAAGGCATCTCACCGGCCGCATGGGCTGGCTGCGCGCCGCCGTGCTGGGCGCCAACGACGGCATCGTCTCCACCGCCAGTCTGGTGCTGGGCGTGGCCGCGGCGCAGGCATCGACGCAGGCGATCCTGCTTGCCGGAAGTGCGGGGCTGGTGGCCGGGGCGATGTCGATGGCCGCGGGTGAGTACGTTTCAGTGCATTCGCAGGCGGACAGCGAGCAGGCCGAGCTGGAAAAGGAGCGACAGGAGCTGGAAACCGACGTGGATGGTGAGCACAAGGAGCTGGCCGCGATCTACGTGGGCCGGGGTCTGGACAAGACGCTGGCGGCACAGGTCGCCACTCAGCTGATGGCGCACGACGCGCTGGACGCGCACGCCCGCGACGAGTTGGGCATCACCGAAATGCTGCGTGCCAAACCACTGCAGGCTGCCGGTGCCTCGGCGCTGAGCTTTGCCATCGGTGCAGCTTTGCCGCTGGTCGTCGTGGTGCTGAGTCCCGCATCGCTGCTGTCCTGGTCGGTCTTTCTCACGTCGCTAGTCTTTCTGGCCCTCCTCGGCGGGCTGGCTGCGCGCACTGGCGGCGCCAAGATCCGCAGCGGCGTTATCCGCATCACCTTCTGGGGCGCGCTGGCGATGGCAATCACCACCGGGGTCGGCATGCTGTTCGGCGTGGCGGCCTGAGCGCACCGTCCGCGTGGCTGCGTTTCACGGCAGTGCAACCCGCAAGCGATCACTATTGATCGGATGTTGAACCCCGTTCAACGGATCGGCCAACGCCATGTTCGCGCCATCGCTGTACCCCCGGGCCATCCATCCGCCTCGGTTGCAATCGTTCCCGACACGTGACCACGCGCCCGCTGCCGGGATCCGGTTTCGCAATAGTTGTGGGTCCGGGCGCTCACGCGCCCGCATCAGGCGACGTCTGTGATGCCGTCCGACCCGCGTTGCGGTCATCCATGAAATCGGACGGGCCGCTCGTGCTGACGCTCAACGGCGGATCGTCGAGCATCAAGTTTGCGTTGTTCGAGCTGGGTGAGCGGCTGCAGCGAAGATTCGGCGGCAGCATGGACGGCATTGGCAAAACGCACGCCTGCCTGCGGGTCGAGGGCGCGGAAAAGGCGGACAACTTTTCGCGTTCGCTGGCGGCACCGGACCATACCGTTGCGGTGGACGTGCTGCTGGACTGGATCGAGCAGCGTCTCGGCGGTACCCCGCTGGCGGCTGTCGGGCACCGCGTGGTGCATGGGGGGCCGAACTACAGCAAGCCGCAGCTGATCACCCGCGAAATGCTCGATGACGTGCGCCGGCTGGTGCCATTCGATCCCGAGCATCTGCCGGAGGAGATCCTGCTGACCGAGGCGATGCATCGGCGCTTTCCTGCGCTGCCGCAGGTGGCCTGTTTCGACACCGCCTTTCACCACGACCTGCCACGGGTGGCCCGGATGTTGCCGATCCCGCGCCGCTACGAAGCGCAGGGCGTGCGTCGCTATGGATTCCACGGGCTGTCGTATCAATTCCTGATCGGCGAACTCGATCGGCTCGGCGATCCGGCCGCGAGCAGCGGCCGGGTGATCCTGGCGCACTTGGGCAATGGTGCCAGCCTGGCCGCGGTACTTGACGGAAAGTCGATCGATACCAGCATGGGCTTCACGCCGACCGCCGGAGTTCCGATGAGCACCCGCTCTGGCGATCTCGATCCCGGTCTCGCCGGCTATCTGGCGCGCACCGAACAGATGAGTGCCGAACAGTTCAGCAGCATGGCCAACGATGCCTCCGGCCTGCTCGGCATCTCCGAAACGAGTGCCGACATGCGCGAGCTGCTGCAAAGCGAGACCCACGACGTGCGCGCGGCCGAGGCGGTGGCGCTGTTCTGCTATCAAATCAGCAAGGGGATCGGCGCGTTCGCCGCGGCGCTGGGCGGCCTCGACACGCTGGTGTTCGCCGGCGGCATTGGTGAGCACGCCGCGCCGGTGCGCGAGCGGATCTGTGCGAGGCTGGGTTTCCTCGGCATCACGCTGGAGCCGGCCGCCAATGCTCGGCATGCGCCGATGATTTCAATCGACACCGGACGCGTCACGGTGCGGGTTATCCACACCGACGAAGAACTCATGATCGCGACGTCCGTCAGTCGCGTCCTCAAGCT
>JBDTXA010000257.1:0-2835 GCA_040006415.1 Rhodanobacter sp. | reverse complement strand
TCCTCGTACAGCCGAATTCTCGCCTCGACCACCAAAGCCCGACAGGCTCCTAGCGGCGAGAGAGGAACGGGAAAGCTAGTGGTTCAAGCCGCACCCGTTGTTTGCTCCCGATCACTGATTCCGCGTTTTCAAGGTGCGTCAGGCTGCACTTCCGGAGCGGCTCGCTGGAACGCTTCCAGCTCAACGCACGCCCGATAGATCCGCTGCACCGTCGGATAAGCGTCCAGCGGCTGCTTCCAGCGGATGGCGCTGTAGACCTGCGGTACCAGACAAATGTCGGCCAGACCGGGGGTTTCGCCATGGCAATAGCGGCCGGTGGCCACGTTGTCGGCCAGCAGCGGCTCCAGGGCATTGAAGGACATGGCAATCCAGTGCCGACACCACGCCGCGCGCTGGACGTCGTTGACTCCGAACTGTGACTCAAGCCGTTGCAACACCCGCAAATTGCCCACGGGATGCGCATCGCAGGCCACCACCATCGCCAGTGCGCGAACCCGTGCGCGGCCGCGTGCGTCGGCGGGTAAGAGCGACACGCCCTGTTCGAGATGCATCTCGTCGAGGTACTCGATGATCGCCAGTGACTGCGTAAGCACCCGTTCGCCATCGACCAGACAGGGCACCAGCTCCTGCGGGTTCATGCGGCGAAAGTCCGGCGCATGCTGCTCGCCACCGTCACGCACCAGGTGCACGGGGCGCGACTGGTAGGTCAGCTGCTTGAGGTTCAGTGCGATGCGCACCCTATAGGCCGCACTGGAGCGCCAGTAGTCGTAGAGCACCAGATCATTGGTCATGAAGTACCTCTACCTTGCTCAATGGGACACAGTCTGACCTCGTCACCCCGCCCGCCGCAATCCCGCGCGGCTTTCATGCCGCCTCGACGTTTGCATCGGTGTGCAGTGCCCCGGACAATAAGCGGTTGTCGCCCGTTGCGACCAATCCGCCCCATCACAACACCACCGGAGTTATGCCGTGTCCGTCATCCGCATGAGTGACCTTGATCTGCGCGACAAGCGTGTGCTGATCCGCGAGGATCTGAACGTGCCATTCGACGACCATGGCCAGATCACCTCCACGCAGCGCCTGGACGCCGCCTTGCCATCGATTCGCGCCGCCCGCGATGCTGGCGCGTGCGTCATGATCATGTCGCATCTGGGACGGCCCAAGGAAGGTCAGTTCGATGCCGGATCTTCGCTCGCGCCTGTCGCCAGCTGGCTGAGCGAGAAACTGGGTTTACCTGTGCGGCTCGTGTCCGATTACCTCGATGGCGTGGACGTCGCCGCCGGTGAGGTCGTGTTGCTCGAGAACTGCCGCATGAATGCTGGCGAGAGCAAGGACGACGAGGTGCTGGCGAAAAAATATGCCGCGCTTTGCGACATCTTCGTGATGGACGCCTTCGGCACGGCGCATCGCGCCCAGGCCTCCACCCATGGTGTGATCAAGTTCGCGCCAATCGCCGCTGCCGGCCCGTTGCTTTCGGCAGAACTCGACGCGCTAGGCAGTGCCCTGGAACACCCGGCCCATCCGTTGCTGGCGATCGTTGCCGGCTCCAAGATATCGACCAAGCTGTCCCTGCTGGATAATCTGCTCGGCCGGGTCGACCAGCTGATTCTGGGCGGCGGCATCGCCAACACCTTTATTGCGGCGATGGGCCATCCGATTGGCACGTCGCTCTACGAGGCCGATCTGATCGACACCGCCAAACGCATCATCGCGGACGCCCGACGTCGTGGCATGACCTTGCCGATGCCGGTCGACGTGGTCGTGGCATCGTCGTTCTCCGCCCAGGCCCCGGCCACGGTCAAGGCGGTGGACCAGGTGGGCGATGACGAAATGATCCTCGACATCGGCCCAGCCACGGCGCAGCAATACGCCGAGCTGATCGCCAAGGCCGGCACGGTGGTCTGGAATGGGCCGGTCGGCGTGTTCGAGTTCGACGCCTTTGGCAAAGGCACCGAAACGCTGGCTCGCGCGATCGCTGCATCGAAGGCCTTTTCGATCGCGGGCGGCGGGGACACCCTGGCCGCCGTCGACAAATACGGTATCGCGGACAAAATTTCCTACATTTCCACCGGTGGCGGTGCCTTCCTCGAGTTCCTCGAAGGCAAGGAGCTGCCTGCCGTTACCGCGCTCAAGGCGCGGGCCACGAAGTAATGCTGTGCCTGTTCGACCTCGACGGAACGCTGATCGACTCCGAACACGGCATCACGACGTGCGTGAAACATGCGCTGGCGAAGCTGGACGTCCCGACACCGGCGCACGATGAATTGCGCCGCTGGATCGGCCCACCACTTCGTCACAGCTTCGCGCCGCTGCTGAATCACGATGCCGAACGTATCGAAGCTGCGGTCGGTTACTACCACGAACGTTTCGACACCGACGGCTGGCGCGAGCACGTGGTTTATCCAGGCATCGAGCGCTTGATCGAAAACCTGCTCGCGGCCGGTCATCAGTTGGCCGTGGTAACCAGCAAGCCGCACAAGCACGCCGCACCGATCATTGCCCACCTGCCCTTCGGCGACGCTTTTCTAAAACTGTACGGCCCAAGCCCCGGAAGTGCACACAGCGAAAAAGCCGCCATGGTCCGCGCGGCCCTGAGCGATTTCGATTGCCCACCCGCCGGTGCGGTGATGATTGGCGACCGCCGTTTCGATATCGAAGGTGCCGTTGCCAATGGCGTTCGCGGCATTGGCGTGCTGTGGGGTTTCGGCAATCGCAACGAGCTGCAACAAGCGGGTGCGCATGCCATCGCGGCGTCGCCGGATGAGCTGGCCGCACTGCTGCTGTAGGAGCGCACCCTGTGCGCGATGCTCCTCGTCATGCCATAAAAGGCATCGC
>JBDTXA010000256.1:0-3125 GCA_040006415.1 Rhodanobacter sp. | reverse complement strand
CAGCGCGGCGCTGACCTGGCCGACGAAGATGGCCAGCGGGAAGTTCCACGGGCTGATGCCGACGAACACGCCGCGGCCTCCGAGGAACAGCTGGTTGGTCTCGCCGGTGGGTCCGGGCAGCAGTTCAGGTTCGGCGAACAGACGGCGCGCCATGGTGGCGTAGTAACGCAGGAAGTCCGCCGCCTCGCGAATTTCGGCGATGGCGTCCGGCAGGCTCTTGCCCGCTTCCCGCACGCACAGCGCAATGAACTCGGCGCGACGCGCCTCCAGCTGGTCGGCGGCGTATTCGAGCATCGCGGCGCGATTGGTGACCGGCAGGTTGTTCCAGCCCTCCTGCGCGGCCTTGGCATTGGAGATCGCCATTTCGACCGTCGCTTCGTCGGCGGTGACGTAGCTGCCGATGGTGCGGCGGCGGTCGGACGGATCGGTGACCTCGACTACCGCGCCCTTGCTGTCAGCGCCGGGCACCAGCGGGCCGGCCTTCCACGGGCCCTTGTGGGCATTGACCGCTTCGGCCAGTTCGTTCAGTTCGTTGTCGTTGGCAAAGTTGACGCCCATGGAATTTTTCCGAAGTTCACCGTAGAGATTGGCCGGCAGCGGGATGCGCGGATGAGGGATCGAGTCGAACGAGCGGACGGTCTGGCACGGATCGGCCACCAGCTCGCGCGGTGACAGGCTCTCGTCGACGATACGGTTGACGAAACTGGTGTTGGCACCGTTCTCAAGCAGGCGGCGCACCAGATACGGCAGCAGGTCCTGATGCGAACCGACCGGCGCGTAAACGCGGCAGGGCACGTTGAAGGTCTTTTTGCTGATCACGTCGGCGTACAGATCCTCGCCCATGCCGTGCAGTCGCTGGAACTCGAACGGCCGTCCCTGTGCCATGTGATGCACGGCAGCGATGGTATGCGCGTTGTGGGTGGCGAATTGCGGGTAGATCAAATCCGAGCCGGCGTTGAACAGACGACGCGCACAGGCCAGGTACGAAACATCGGTGCTCGGCTTGCGGGTAAACACCGGGTAGCCGCTGAGGCCCTGCTCCTGCGCCTTCTTGACCTCGGCATCCCAGTAGGCCCCTTTGACCAGACGTACATACCAGCGGCGATTGGCCGCCAAAGCGGTCTCGACCAGCCAGTCGATCACGAAGGGCGTGCGTTTGGCGTACGCCTGCACCACGATACCCAGGCCGTTCCAGCCCTCAAGCGAAGGATGCTTGAAAATATCGCCGATGACATCGAGCGACAGCTCCAGCCGGTCGGCTTCTTCGGCATCCACCGACAACGCGATGCCTTCCTTCATGGCCAGTTGCGACAGTTCCAGCAGTTTTTCCGTCAGCGCGACGTAGGCGCGCTCGCGCTGGGCTACCTCGTAACGCGGGAACAGCGCTGACAACTTCACCGAAATCGACGGCGCGTCGGTGTGGCTGGCGTAGGGGCCACTCGCCCCAAGTGCGGCGATCGCGTTGCGGTAATCCTGTTGATAGCGTTCGGCCCCGCGAGCGGTGACCGCGGACTCGCCGAGCATGTCGTAGGAGTACCGATACGGGGCATTTTCCTTCTTTGCGGCGCGCTCCAGAGCCTCGGTGATGGAGCGCCCCATCACAAATTGATAGCCCATGATGCGCATCGCCTGACGCACCGCCACGCGGATGGTGGGATCGCCTACGCGCGCTACCAGACGGCGCAGCGCACCGCCGAAATCCTTGCCGCTACCGTCAAGCGTCACCATCCGTCCGGTGAGCATCAGTCCCCAAGTCGATGCATTGACCAGCAGCGACTCACTGCGCCCCAGGTGCTTGCGCCAGTTGGCGTCGCCCAGCTTGTCGCGGATCAGCTTGTCGGTGGTCAACGTGTCCGGAATGCGCAGCAGCGCTTCGGCCACGCACATCAGCAATACGCCCTCTTCGCTGGACAGGTCGTATTGGCGCATGAAGGAGTCGACCACACTCTGGTCCTGCACCCGCGCTCGCACGCGGCTGACCAGCGCGGCGGCGCGATCGATCACCAGTTCACGGTCTTCCAGCGGCAGGTCGGCCTGGTCGAGCAGATCGTTGACGGCCTCGGTTTCATCGCGCAACCAGGCGGCGGTGATGCGCGCTCGCGCCGGCGCGATCGTGTCGGGCAGTTCAGGGCTCAGTATGGGCTGGTTCACGGAATCATCGATGTGGGAGGAGGAAAACGCTTGCGCGGAGGGGAACGCCGAATTGTACGTGGTGCTCCCGCCACACGCATCCGTACGCGCTGCGTGGAACCCCCTGAAGAGCTGACCCGGATCAGGCGGGTGCGACAATCTTGCCCGATGCGCCGCCGCAGCCTATCATTCCGGTGTTCCAGCACGCCGGATCCCCATGATCGTGCTTCGACCAGCTACCGCCGGCTTGCCGAGTGTGACGATGTGGCTCAGGCCAAATCGAGCGCTCAGCCGTCGCGATCTGCGTCGGTTGATCATGGTTTTGGTGGCGCTGGTGCTGACAACGGCTGGACTGGGGGCGTGGCAGGGGAATGTGTTCGCTCCGCTGTTTGCCCTGGTTGAATCCTTCGCCGTGGCTGTCGCTTTGAGCGCAGCGTGGCGGGCGGGCGACCGCAGCGAGCGCATCACCCTCGACTCTGAGTCGCTGGAGGTGCGGTCACTGCCAGGTCAGCGCAGCATGTGTTTCCAGGCTTACTGGGTGCGCGTGTTGCTGGAGCCGGGCAACGGGCGTCAGCGTCTGGTGTTGTCGTCGCATGGACGCGAGCTGGAAATCGGCGCGTTCCTGGCAGAACCGGAACGCGTGGCGTTGTGGAGAAAACTCAAGGTGTTGCTGGCCGATATCAACGACCAGCCGCGCCAATAGATTCAACAAAGGTGCAAGACATGACATCTGGCGGCATCAGGCGATCATTCATGGCAGCGGCGACTCTTGCCCTTGCATCGTTCGGCAGTGCGATTCAGGCCGCCCCCACCCCGTGGCAGCTGAATATGGAGCGCGGTGCCAGCACCTGGTCGCAGGTGCCATACCACCTGAACAACATCTCGCTGGGTGTCTGCGTGGTGATCGGCATTCTGGTGTTCGGGGCGATGTTCATCGCGATGTTCCGCTTCCGCAAATCGCGCGGCGCTGTCGCCGAGAAGTGGTCGCACAACAC
>JBDTXA010000255.1:0-3148 GCA_040006415.1 Rhodanobacter sp. | reverse complement strand
AGGCAAGCAGGATCAGCGCGGCGATACGCTTCATCGTCGGTTCCGTTGGGTTATTGCGATGGGGCAGTCAGCATGACTACCCCGATCAACATATGAGGCAGGGACGAACCCTGCCTCGAAAAAGAGCCAGCACACCGGATATTGGGTGCATGGAATGACACGCTTTCGCGTCGTACTGATGCTGTCGCGTGCCGGCATGTCATGGACATTCTGTTGTCGGGCAGGTCAGTCACGACAGCAGCATGCGATGTATATCGTTGTAGAACGCCAGCCCCATCAGGGTAAACAGCAGCGCCAGACCGATGTACTGGCCGACAACCATGACTTGTTCACTGACCGGACTTCCCTTGATCAGCTCAACCACATAATACAGAAGGTGGCCGCCATCCAAAACCGGAATCGGTAGCAGGTTGAGTATCGCCAGGCTCAGCGACACCAGTGCCAGAAACTGCAGAAACCACGCCACGCCCATGCCGGCGGACTGATTAGCGACTTCGGCAATGCCGATCACGCCGGAAAGATTCTTGGTGGAAGCCTGGCCAGTCAGCATCTTTCCGAGCATGCCGAACGTCTGCGCGGTATTGCGCCAGGTGGTTTGCAGTGACGCGACGAATGCCTTGATCGGGCCGTAGTGCACGGTTGCCTGTTCGGCCATCGGAGCACCGACGCCCAAGACCCATTTCTGCGGCTGGCCTTCGAGCGACTTGAATTTAGCCGTGACCTGTAGCTGCTGCTGATGACCGTTCCGTTCGATGCCAATAAGCAGTGTGGGGGACTTCACGGCGTCCGCCTGCACCAACTTGCCGAAGTCGATGAAGTCGCTCACCGCCTGACCGTTGACGCTGAGGACGCGATCACCAGCTCGCATTCCGGCTGTGGCGGCGGGTTGTCCGGGCATGACCGTGGCGGCAACGGCCGCAGGTGGCGCGGGCTTGAGGCCCAGCTTGTCCAGGTATTGGCCGATATCCTTGCCGGCGGGTAATTCATTCAGCGGAAGCGTCACCTCACGCTGGCGTCCGTCGGTGCCGCGCACGGTCATGGGCAGCGGTGACCGACCGAGCAGGGCGTTGGCCAGCAAAGCCATCGAGTCGGTCATGGTGGCAACCGGCTGACCATCCACGCTGAGGATGCGGTCGCCAGGATGGATGCCTGCCGTGGCGGCGATGCTCTGGGGGCTTGCGGTAATCACTGGCGCGATATCAGGTCGGCCCAGCATGAACATCAGCCAGAATGCCGCAATCGTGAAAATCAGATTGAAGCCGGGCCCCGCCACCACGATGGCGATGCGTTTCCACACGGATTTTCCGGTGAATTCCTGGTCCCGCAGTAAGGGATCGACCTCACCCTCGCGGGCGTCAAGCATCTTGACGTAGCCGCCCAGCGGGATGGCGGCGATCTGGTATTCCGTGCCGTCGCGAGCTACGCGCTTCCAGATCGCCGTACCGAAGCCGACCGAAAAGCGCAAAACCTTGACCCCGCAGCGTCGCGCGACCCAGTAATGGCCGAATTCATGAAAAGTCACCAGCACGCCAAGCGTGACCAGCAACCAGAACACTGAGCCTAAAAAAGAAGTCATCAAGTACCGTACGAGGAATTCATCGAAGCAAGAGTATCAGCAAGCCTTGCGCAGAACGCGGCGAGCGGCCTCGCGGGCCAGCCGGTCACGTTCAGCAAGGGTCTGGACATCGACCACAGCTTGCGCCGGCAGTTCCGCAAGTACGGTTTCGACAAGGTCGGCTATCGAAAGGAACGGGAGCGCGCCGGCCAGGAACGCCTCGACCGCGACTTCGTTGGCGGCATTCAGCACGGCGGGCGCATCGCCACCCGCGCGCAGGGCATCAAACGCCAGCCCGAGGCAGCGGAAGGTATCGATGTCCGGCGGTTCGAACTGCAACGGCGCGCAGGCGGCCAGATTCAGCGGAGCGACGCCTGCCTCCACGCGCTCCGGCCACGCCAGGGCATGGGCGATGGCGGTCCGCATGTCGGGATTACCCAGCTGGGCGAGCACCGAGCCGTCGACATATTCGACCATGGAGTGGATCAGGCTCTGCGGGTGCACCACGACTTCGATGATGTCGGCCGGGGCACCGAACAGGTGATGCGCCTCGATCACCTCCAGCCCCTTGTTCATCAGCGTGGCCGAATCAACGGAAATCTTGCGGCCCATCACCCAGTTTGGGTGCTTGCAAGCCTGATCGGGGGTGATGCTCGCCAGTTGCTGGCGCGTAAAGCCTCTGAACGGACCACCCGACGCGGTGAGAATCAGCTTGCGTACGCCGCTTTTCCCCAACTCGGGGCGACCGCCAGGAAGGCACTGGAAGATCGCGTTGTGCTCGGAGTCGACCGGAACCAGTGCGCCGCCGCCGCTGGCCACGGCGTCCAGCAGCAGCGGGCCCGCCATCACGATGGCTTCCTTGTTGGCCAGCAACAGATGCTTTCCGGCAAGAGCGGCAGCCAGCGTGGAGTCCAGTCCGGCTGCGCCGACAATCGCCGCTACCACGGTATCGCAAAGCGAGCCCGCAGCGGCGGCCGTCAGCGCATCGTGGCCGCTGGCCACCTCGCAACGCACGCCCGCAGCAGCAAGCCGGCGGGCGAGGTCGGCCTCGAGCGCCGGGTCCGCAATCACCGCCAGTTCGGGTCGATGCTGGACGCACAACGCGACCAGTGCGTCGACCTGGCGGTTGGCGGTCAGCACCGTGGCGCGGAATCGTTCCGGATGGCGCGCAATGACGTCAAGTGTATTGCCGCCGATCGAGCCGGTGGCACCCAGTACGGCAACGTTCTTCATCACTCAGAGACCCAGCAACAGCAGGCCGGCGGCGAACACGGGCGTGGCGGCAAACACGCTGTCCAGCCGATCCATCAGGCCGCCGTGGCCCGGGAAAATGGTGCCCGAATCCTTGACCTGGGCATGACGCTTCATCAGGCTTTCGATCAGATCACCCACGATGGAGACTGCGACCGTGATGGCCGCCAGCAACGCCAGCGAAGCGAGCTGCGCGCCGCGCACGCCGAGCAGCCAGCCGCCAGTTTCTGCCACCAGCAGACCGGCCACCATGGCGCCATAGGCGCCGGCCCAGGTCTTTCCGGGACTGATTTGCGGGGCCAGTTTGCGCTTGCCGAATGTGCGGCCGCTGAAATAGGCGCC
>JBDTXA010000254.1:0-3193 GCA_040006415.1 Rhodanobacter sp. | reverse complement strand
TGCAGGTCGGCTTCCTGGCGATGAACCGTGATGGTGAAGCCGGTGCCTATGCGATCCAGCATGGCTTCGCCTACGCCGTGTGCGACGCGAAAAAACAGGACGGCCTGATCGCATCGCCCAGCGTCTACACCACCAGCTATTCGTGATACTTGAAGTCGCCGCCAACTCGGTGGCCTCCGCGCTGGCCGCCCA
Organism: Rhodanobacter sp.; assembly: GCA_040006415.1. Lineage (GTDB taxonomy): Bacteria > Pseudomonadota > Gammaproteobacteria > Xanthomonadales > Rhodanobacteraceae > Rhodanobacter. The sequence continues at coordinate 3,001 of JBDTXA010000254.1, read as the reverse complement.
GCACGGCGGGGCAGGCCGGGTTGAACTGTGCACCGCGCTGGAGCTGGGTGGGCTCACGCCTTCGCATGGCCAGATCGCGATGGCGCGAGAGAAACTGCGAGTCCCGTTATATGTATTGATACGCCCACGCGCTGGTGATTTCCTCTACAGCGAGCTCGAATGCGAGAGCATGCTGCGCGATATCGAGGCATGCGCCGGCCTTGGTTGCGACGGCGTGGTAACCGGCGTCCTCGACGCTTCGGGCGAGGTAGACCTGCCGCGCTGCCGCTCACTGGTCGCCGCAGCGGGCAACATGGGGGTCACCTTTCACCGTGCGTTCGATCTGGTTCGCAATCCAGCGCAAGCGCTGGAGGATCTGGTCGACCTGGGTTGCGAGCGGGTGCTGACCTCCGGCGGCAAAGCGGCGGCCCTCGACGGTGCCGCGCAGATCCGCGCACTTGTGACGCAGGCAGCGTTGCGCATCGTGGTGATGCCCGGCGCCGGTATCTCGGCAGCCAACATCGCCGACCTCGCCACGCTCACCACGGCGCAGGAATTCCATGCGTCGGCAAAGCACCAGCGGGACTCGCGCATGCAGCATCGGCATGCCTTGCTCGACGACATGCAGCAGGGCGAGTTGCGCAGCGAGGTCAACGTGGTGCGCGCCATGGTCACGGCGCTGCAGGCGATCGTGGTCGAGCGTTGATCATTCGCCGCGGCTGGCTGCATCCATCGGCACCGGCCCGGGCCTGGCAAACGCCACGATCCGCTCGCCAGTGTGCGGCGGCGTCTCGAACAGCCCAGTCAGCGCGACGAACGACGGCAGCAACGTGCATCCACCGGCGAATCGTAACGCAGCCAATCGGTGGCGCCGTAAGCCGTCACGCAAGGCAATCCCTTGGATGCGCATGGCCGGCCAGGACGTACCTTCACGCTACGCTGCCAGGCGCCTGGCGCAGCAGGAACAGGGTCAGCGCCAGCTCGTCGCCGATGAACTCGAAACCCAATCCGCGCGCATGGTCATGGAGGTCGCCATTGCTGGCGACAAGCGTCATCGCGATCTTGGCATGGCGCTGTCGCGAGGCGCTGACCCGGGCGATCAACGGCGCATCCAACGCCGCACTGCCGTGGACGAGGTCGCCCAGCACGATCAGCTGCTCTGGTTAGTAATGCGCGATCCGTCCATTTTACTTCCGTGTTGTTTTCAACGATCCCCACCAAGCCGGTATCGCTCGTGGGGTGAAATCTCGTCGTTGCCTTCCAACGTGGCGGCTCAGCTGGGCCAGCTGGAATGTCGGATGACCGAGCAGAAGTTGCCACGTTCGAAGCCGGGCACCTTGTCGGCGATCACATCGGCCTTGACGTTGCCGAAGGTGGTTTCCGGCTTGTGCTTGATGCCGTCGTAGAACGTCTGGATGATGTTCTCCTTGAAGCGGTCGCCGCGCGGGTGCGCCGCGACGATCGCCTCGCGCTGGGCTTCCGGGTAGTCGGAGTAGGCCAGCCCCAGCACGTCCATCTCGACGCCCGCGGTGACCAGCGCTATCAACGGGTGCATGTGTTGCGGAATCCCGGGCGTGGTGTGCAGCGCAATCGCCGCCCACACGTTGTCGATCTCCTGCCGCGCGATGCCGTGGCTCTGCAGGAATTGACGCGCCGCATTGGCGCTGTCTACCTCGAAGCGTTCGCCAGCACTGCTGTGCACGGGCGTCAGGCCCATGTCGTGGAACATGCAGCCGCAGTACAGCAATTCGGGGTTGAACGTCAGCCCACGTCGTTTGCCGGCCAGCGAGGCGAAATAGAACACCCGGCTGGAGTGATGAAACAGCAGCGACGATTCGGTATCGCGTACCAGTGCGGTGATTTCGCGGGCAAAGGCGCTGTCGGGGATGCCGGTGCCGTCGATGGTGGTCGTCATGATCTGGACTCCTGGGGATGAGGTTCCAGTTCATTGTGGGCGGGACAGACCATGTCATCAATCGACTCGATAAGTCATATACTGCCATTTCACTTCGATCACTGACGTATGACGTCAAGCGTGCTTCCATGCCTAGAACTATCGCCATGCTGGCGCTCCCGGGTGTCCAGTTGCTCGACATTTCCGGACCGCTGGACGTCTTTGCCCAGGCGAACATTGAAACGGGCAGCGAGGTCTATGCGCTGAAAGTGATCGCCTGCGAGGCCGGGCCGATCCGCAGCTCCTCAGGCGTACGTTTGCTGGCCGATGCAGTCGCCGATGGTCCCGCACAGCGCTTCGATACGCTGCTGGTGGCTGGCGCACCGCAGGCGGCCAGCCTGCGCCTCAACACCCAGGTACTCGATTGGCTCCGGGCTTGTGCCACTAAGTCGCGGCGCTATGGTTCGGTCTGTACCGGTGCCTTCGTACTCGCCGCCACCGGGTTGCTGGATGGGCGCCGGGTCACCACCCATTGGGCGGTGGCCGAGCAGCTGGCGCAACGCTATCCAGACATCACCGTGGAAGAGGACTCATTGTATGTACGTGACGGCAAGCTGAGAACTGCCGCGGGCGTCACCGCCGGACTCGATCTGGCGCTCGCGCTTGTGCAGGAGGATCTGGGGCGTGACGTTGCAGCCCGCGTGGCCTCGCAATTGGTGATGTACTTCAAGCGGCCCGGGGGGCAACGCCAGTTCAGTCGCAAAGGTGAGGATCGCCCGGCCGGTCGATCGGTATTGCAGGGGGTTCAGCGGTGGGCGGCGGCTCATCCGGCATCGCTGCTGTCGGTAGATGCGCTGGCGCAGCACGCGGGACTCAGTCCGCGCCATTTTGCGCGTCTGTTCCAGGCCGAGGTGGGTATCACGCCGGGTCGCTGGGTTGAGCTTGCTCGCGTGGCCGCTGCCCGAAACCTGCTGGAGGCCGGTGTCGACGCGCCCAAGCAGGTGGCGGCCAAATGCGGTTTTGCCAATGCCGACACGCTGCGACGAACCTTCGTCAAGCATGTAGGGGTGACACCACCGGAGTACCGGCGACGCCACGGCCATGCGGAGTTGTAGCACCGGATGCGTC
>JBDTXA010000253.1:0-3261 GCA_040006415.1 Rhodanobacter sp. | reverse complement strand
TCGGAGCAAGCCGCCCAAGGGGTCTAGCCACAAGGTTTTGATTTATCGCCAGCGCAAAGTGGTAGACAACGGTTCAGGCCGACCCGGAGAGAACCTGACTAACCAAATGGACGTCCAAACGGTGTACTGGCTGATCCCCGGACACCGGACAGTCCGGCGAACGAATGAGGTCTTCGGGTGCGGTTTATACACAGGTCCGAGTCGGCGGTTTCGACTCAACAAGACCGATTACGGAAATGCAGCCTGACACTCGTTGGATCCACGCAGCACTGATACGCAGTACGCAACATCAGGACCACAGCATCACCGGCAGTCGCCTGAAAGCCCAGGGCAAACGCTTCATGCGGCCAGGGCTGACGGGAAGTCTCTTACGGAGTGGTTAGAACGCAGGCCGGCGAGTGATGACATAGCCAACCAGCGAACCAACCAGACCACCTAAAAAGACGGCAGGCATAAAAGAGATGACGCCGAAGTACGCTACGGCGGCCCCAACGGCAAAGCCAGCAAGACTGAACCAAGCGATCTGTTGCCTACGCGAACGTTCATTTGCTTCGGCGGTTCGTTTGAGCCGAACATCCTCTTGCGCGCGAGTGCCCGGCTCGAGAATGGATCGCGCAACTACATCTGCTTGTTTCTTATCCATGTGCGCGGAAGTCTCCTTGATGCGGTCTAACGAATAGCGTTTATCCGCCGCCCGAGAAATCCCCATCGAGCGCCATAGACGAGGCTGCGGATAAACCTCGTTGGACTGAATCGCCACGGGGAAGGTGACTATGGGGAATGTAAGGTTTGCGCGGTGGTGGCGCAAGCGATCCTGAGGTAGATGCACAGGGTTCGCGGTGTGTTCTGGCCGGATGCTCCGGTGCCGGGAGTCCAGCGGCGGCGGTTGGAGCGGCCGGAATCGTGCGCGAAGGGTAGGTGTCGATGCGATGGATGTGCGAATGCACGCAGGTCGGCATGCCCGTTGCCTGAGCGATGGCGTGGCGACGCACGGCGATGGTGAATGGCTAGACGCATGGTGGTCCGCGTGCCGAGCTCGCCGATGCCGGCAACGGCAGCAGGGCCTCGATGACGACGAAGTGGCCTTTGCCGCAATGGGCGCAGGCGGTCGCGTCGATGTGCGCGACCCGCTGCATGAACTGAGCGACGGACTCGATGACGACCGGATCGGGCGGCTTAGCCGCCAGCGCCTGGCGTGCCGCGGCCAGGCGCTGCGCCTTGTGCTTGGCCGCCAGCAAACCGTAGTGCCGGATCCGCTTGAACCCGCTGGGCAGGACATGCAGCAGGAAGCGCGCGATGAACGTCGCGCCGTCCAGACGCACGCTGCGTTTCTTGCCGGAGGTCGGATCGGCGCGCACCCGAAAGACCACCTCGTCGCGGTCGATCGCCACGATCCGCTCGTTGGAGATAGCGACCCGGTGGGTGTAGCGGCCCAGGTAGGCCAGCACCTGCTCCGGGCCACCCAGCGGTTGCTTGGCATAGACCACCCAGGCGTGCGCGTGCAGGCGCGCCCGCAGCGCACGCCACGGCGCATCGGCGAGCGTGGCCACATCGCGCAGCGTAGTGGCCCGCGCGTGCGCCAGCGCCGCCACGAACTTGCCGCGGAACACCCGCGACAGCGCGTGTACCGGAAACAGGAAGCCTTGCCGGGCCGCGATCCATTGGCCATCCGCTGCAAGTGCGCCACCGGCCACGAGGGCATGCAGATGCACGTGTCGGCCCAAGTCCTGTTTCCAGGTGTGCAGGATCAGCGAGAATGCCGGGGTACCGCCCAGCCAGCGCGGGTTGGCGGCGAACTCGGTCAGGGTGGCCGACACCGCCGCGAACAGCACTTCGTAGATCGCGCGCGGCTGCTGCCCGATCAGCCGGTTCAGATCGTGCGGCAAGGTGAACACCAGGTGGAAGTACGGCACCGGCAACAGTTCGCGTTGGCGCTGAGTGAGCCAGGCTTCCTTGGCGCGGGTCTGGCACAGCGGACAATGACGGTTGCGACAGGAGTGATACGCCAGACGCATCGCGCCGCAGGTGTCGCAGGCCTCCAGGTGACCGCCGAGCGCGGCCGTGCGGCAGGCGACGAGCGCACGCCAGACCTTGGCCCGGGTCACCGACAGCGCATGCGTGGCCCGATAGGTTGGGCCAAAGCGCCGCAGGATATCGGCCACCCCCACGTGATGGGCGGTCGCGTCCATGTCACGTGCCGTGCTGTGTCGTCAGATCGAGCCGTTCCAACGGCGAGGTGGCGCCGGTGACGTGGCGCTGGGCCAGATGCAGATAGCGCATGGTGGTGCCGACCTGACCATGGCCGAGCAGTCGCTGCAGACTGGGCAGGTCGACCCCCGCTTCGAGCAGGTGAGTGGCGAAGCAATGCCGCAAGGTGTGGATGCCGCCCTGCGCGGGAATGCCCGCCGCGTCGCGGGCCGCGCCATACGTGCGCTGCGCTACCGAGACATCGATCGGCGCGCTGCCGCGAGGATTGGGAAACAGCCACAGGCGCGGTTGCGTCACCAGCCAATACACGCGCAATTGCTCAAGCAGTCGCGGCGACAGCAGCGTGTACCGATCCTGGCCGCCCTTGCCCTGGCGGACCTTGATGCACATCCGGTCCGGCGCGCTCTCGATGTCCATGACCTGCAAGGCGCACAGCTCCGACACGCGCAGACCGGCGGCGTAAGTCGTCATCAACAACGTGCGTCCGCGCAGCGAGGTGGTCGCACCCATCAAGCGCGCGACCGCGTCGCGCGAGAGAATCTGCGGCAACCGCCTGGGCACCTTGGCCATCGGCACATCCAGGCGCACGTGCTCGCGCCGGAGCAGCCTTTCGAACAAAAACCGAAACGCACTCGCCGCCTGATTGACGCTGGCGTAGGCCAACTTCTTCTCGGTGATCAGGAACAACAGATACGCCTGCAACTGCTCCCCGCTGAGCGCGTCCGGAGGGCGTTGGTAGTGCCGCGCGAGCGCGGTCACGGCGGCAAGGTAGGCTCCTGGGTGCGTGCGGCAAACCCGCGCAGCACCATCGCTTGGGTCATCTGCTGACGTAACGTCTTCATCTCCCACTCCTCGATCCACGCGGGAACATCTCCGCGACAATCAGGATCGAAAACTCACCAGAACCCCGCCGTGAACGCACGCAACCATCGCCACCGCTCCGGCCGAACCAACGATTAGCTCATCGGCTGGCCCACCGCCGCGAAGCGGTTTAGTTCAACGCTAAGTAGATTGCAAAACGCAGTGTAACCCCGCAGCCTAATCCTGTGCAGC
>JBDTXA010000252.1:0-3382 GCA_040006415.1 Rhodanobacter sp. | reverse complement strand
GTCCACTCTTTTCCCGCTTTCTTCAACGGCACCCGCCGCTCGATCACGTCAACAATGTCGACGCGGGCAAGCAGGTCATCGATGAAACTGTCGGGAATGAGGCCGCGCATAAGCCGTCTAGTTTAGTCGGTTGCCAGTGCCGAGGTTCGCTGGAATTGCGTTAACCTCGGCTGATGCCGAACAGGCGGTCGCAACGGTTGCCGGATCTGGCTTTCGACACGCGTAGACGACGACGTGGCGGCACCCGGCCTGCTGATACAAAGCTCCGGGCCGGAATGGCACTGACTTAAACTCGTCATCCTCGCGAGGCGCTTTTCAACAGCCGCAGGGCTGGTCACGCGGGGATCCAGCGCCTATGACGTCCCGCGAACGACCAAGTCACTGGATTCCTGCGTGACCAGCCCTGCGGCTGTTGAAAAGCGCCTCGCGGGAATGACGAGAATTGGAATTTCGCGCTTAAGTCAGTGCCATTCGCTCCGGGCCGGTATTGCCGATGGCATCGATTGGGTGGTGGCGTGGTGTGGCTTGTTGGCGGGTTAGTCGTTCCGCTACCGGTCGGCGCGATGCATCACCGCGACATCTGCCTGAGACGGCCGACAGGACGCGGACGCCGCGATGCCTTGATTCGGCGGCCATCCATCCTAGAGCCCAACCGCTTTACCAGCGGTCGGGCTTCGACATGGTCCGCGACCACTATCCATCGTGGAACCATTGGCAGAGGCATCTTTCAAGTCACCGCCGCAGCAGACGAATATTCAAGTCAAAGCGGTCAGAGAACGAAGTGGAAGACGCCAAACACCGCCAGCAGCGCCAGCAGGAACAGGATCACGAAGCATACGAACAGGATCTTGGCGATCGTAGCGGTCGCGCCCGAAACGCCGCCGAAGCCCATCCAGCCGGAAAGCAACGAGACGATGGCAAAAATGATGGCCCACTTCAGCATGAATTTCTCCGTATCGGTAAAAGTCCGCATGGCGACAGGCCTGGCGGTTTGTGAGCAGATTTTACCCGGTGCACGTGAAGTGGATGCATCGCGGGCCCGTTGCCATGTGTCGACTCGCTGGGCAAGCTGCGCATCCACCTGTTCAAAAAAAGAGCGCCGCACATGCTGATCACTGCGGTAATGATGCACAAACAGCGGGCCTTGGTGCGAGCGTTTGAACAGGCCGGTGCTACCAGTGAAGCCCGGGCGCAGACAGCGGAGCAGTTGGGGTTGCAGCCGGGGATGGCCTGGTATCGGTTGGTGACGCACGCGGTGCTGCGCTGTCCTGCCGAAGGGCGCTACTTTCTGGATGTCGGAAACTGGCATCGCCTGCGGCAGCGCCGGCGATGGCTGGCGCTGGCGGCTGTCGCGGTGCTCTTTGGATGTCTGGGCCTGATCCTGCTGCTGACCCGATCCGGCTGAGTGCTCAGCCTGCCAGTTTCGCCTTGATCTTGCCCGATACCACGGCCATGTCGGCTCGGCCGGCGGCCTTTTCCTTCACCGCCGCCACCACCTTGCCCATGTCGCGCGGCGAACTGGCACCGGTCTCGCTGATGGCCGCGTTCACCAGGGCCTCGATCTCTGCGTCGTCCAGCTTGGCGGGCAGGTAGGTTTCAATCACCAACATTTCAGAGCGCTCGATCGACGACAGATCTTCCCGTCCGGCCGCATCGAATTGACTGACCGAGTCCCGGCGCTGCTTGAGCATCTTTTCCAGCGCGGTGAGCACCTGGGTGTCGTCCAGCTCGATGCGCTCGTCCACTTCCCGCTGCTTGATGGCGGCCAGCATCAGCCGGATCACACCCAGGCGGTGCTTTTCGCCACTGCGCATGGCGTTCTTCATGTCTTCGGTGAGCTGCTGCTTGAGGGTCATGGCGGGGCCTTTGAAGTGGAGACTCGGTAATCGCGAAAGTCATTTTACGGAAACGACAAGGCCGGCGTTGTCACGGGGACAACACCGGCCAGATCGAATCTGCTGTGCTTGCGGTGGCTGCGAGAACCCGCGCCTACCGTGTTTCCCCTGGACGCAGCGGATGTCGCTGCATGATTCGCCGAGCGGCGAATCGGGAAAACTCAGTACAGGCGGACTTTGCGCGACACGTCACGCGAAAGGCGACGCAGATGACGCTTGACGGCGGCAGCGCGCTTGCGCTTACGCTCCTGAGTCGGCTTTTCGTAGAACTCACGCTTGCGCGTTTCAGCCAGTACGCCGGCCTTCTCGCAGGTACGCTTGAAACGACGCAGTGCGATCTCGAACGGCTCGTTCTCGCGAACTTTTACGTTGGGCATGGAAACTCCGGGTGGTAATCTTCCCGCGGATACGGGAACTATGAATATGGTGAGCCGGGAATTATACCGTGGATAACGCAAATTTTTCAAAGCCCCCGAACAAACCGATTCTGGGCATCGAAACCTCATGCGACGAAACCGGCGTGGCGCTGCTGCGCTGGGAGCCGGATGCGCCCGGCAGCGGGCTGCTCTCCCATACCCTTTACAGTCAAATCAAGCTGCATGCCGACTACGGCGGCGTGGTGCCGGAACTGGCCAGCCGCGACCATGTGCGCAAACTGGTGCCGCTAATTCGGGAGGCACTGGCCGCGGCCGGCATGACCATCGACGATCTGGGCGGCGTGGCTTACACGGCGGGACCGGGGCTGGTTGGCGCCTTGCTTGTGGGTGCGTCCGCTGGCCGTGCACTGGCCTGGGCGTTGGGCGTACCGGCCATTGGCGTGCATCACATGGAGGGGCATTTGCTGGCGCCCCTGCTGGAGGAGAATCCGCCTGAGGTACCTTTCGTGGCCTTGTTGGTGTCAGGTGGCCACTCGATGCTGGTCGAGGTCAAGGCGATTGGCACCTACACCATTCTCGGCGACACCCTGGATGACGCCGCCGGCGAGGCGTTCGACAAGACCGCGAAGATGATGGGGCTGCCTTATCCCGGCGGCCCGGCGCTGGCCAAGCTAGCTGAGCAGGGTCGGGCCGGCGAATTTCATTTCTCGCGTCCGATGACCAACCGGCCCGGACTGGATTTCAGCTTTTCGGGCCTGAAAACCCAGGTGCTGCTGGCCTGGCAGAAGTCGGACCACAGCGATCAGACCCGTGCCGATATCGCCAGGGCGTTTGAGGAAGCCATCGTCGACACGCTGATCATCAAGTGCCGCCGTGCGCTGGAGGCCAGCGGAACGGAGCGGCTGGTGATTGCCGGCGGCGTCGGTGCGAATCGACGTCTGCGCAGCGAACTGGCAGCGGCCGGGGCAAAGGACGGTTTTAAAGTGTATTTTCCGCGGCTGGATTTCTGCACCGACAACGGCGCCATGATCGCCCTGGCCGGCGCGATCCGGCTAGCCAGCGGCCAGCATCAGGATGCATCGGTGCAGGTCCACCCGCGCTGGGATCTGC
>JBDTXA010000251.1:0-3523 GCA_040006415.1 Rhodanobacter sp. | reverse complement strand
TCGGCCAGCGAACCGCCGCCGTTGTTGCGCAGATCCACCACCACGCCCTGCACGCCAGCCTGCTTCAGTTCGCCGAGCAACTTGGCCACGTCACGGGTGGCGCTCTTGTAGTTCTTGTCGCCGGCGCTGCGGGCGCCGAAGTCCGAATAGAAGGTGGGCAAGTCGATTACGCCGATCTTGCGGGTGACGTCGCCGTCCTTGATGTCGATGATCTTCTTTTTAGCCGCCTGCTCTTCGATGCTGACCTTCTGGCGCACCAGAGTGACGATCTCGTGCTTGGCATCCAGGCCGCCGTCGGCAGGAATCACTTCCAGCCGCACAGTGGTGTCCTTTTTGCCGCGGATGCGATTGACGACGTCATCCAGGCGCCAGCCGATCACGTCGGCGATGGGACCGTCGGCACCCTGGCCGACACCGACGATGCGGTCGCCGACGTCGATCTTGCCGGACTTCTTGGCCGGACCGGCCGGCACCAGCTCGCGGATCTGGGTGTAGTCATCGCGTGCCTGCAGCACCGCGCCGATGCCTTCCAGCGACAGCTTCATCGCGATGTCGAAGTTCTGCGCGGCACGTGGGCCGAGGTAATCGGTATGCGGATCCGTGGTGGTGGCATACGCGGTCATGAAGCTCTGGAAGGCGTCTTCGCCGTCGAGCTGCTTGACCCTATCGATGTAGCTGGAATAACGCTTGTCCAGCGTCTTGCGGATGTTGGCGTCGTCCTTGCCAGCCAGCTTCAGGCGCATCCAGTCGTTCATGGTGCGCTTGCGCCACAGGTCGTCCAGGGCCGCCTGGTCCGCGGGCCAGTCGGCATGCTCGCGATCGAAGGTGTAGCTTTCATCCGCCGAGAAGTCGAACCCCTTCTTGAGCAAGTCGCGCGCATACGTCATCCGCTCCACAGCGCGCTGTACGTAGACGTTGAAAATCGCGAACGGCGCTGACAGATCCTGATTCCAGATCGCGTCATCGAGCTTGGTTTTCATCGGTGCGAACTTGGCCATGTCGGCCTGGGTGAAAAACACCTTTTCGCCGTCAAGCAGCTTGAAATACGCCTTGTCGATGCGTGCCGACATCGCGTCGTCGAGCGGCTGCGAGTCGTAGTGGAAGCGGGTCAAAAAGCGCGCCGACAGTTGCGCTGCCACCGCCTCGCTCTGGGTCGACTTCAGCGGCCAGGTGGCAGCCTTGCGATCGGAGTGACCAGCGCCGAGATCAGCCGCCGATTGCGCAATCGCGCTGCCAGTCGTTATCAGGGCAAGCAGCAAAACCAGTGCAGGACGAAATTTCATGAATATTCTCAGGCTGACTCGGTGACACCGGCTGCATGCGCCTGCAGGTCGGCGTGATAGGACGAACGCACCAGCGGGCCGGAGGCGACATGATGAAAGCCCATCGCCTCTCCCGCTTCGCGCAACGCCTCGAATTCTTCGGGGGTCCAGTAACGAACCACCGGATGATGATGTGGTGTGGGCTGCAAATACTGACCAATGGTGATCATCTCGACGTCATGAGCGCGTAAATCAGTCATCGTCTCGATCACCTGATCCCAGGTTTCGCCCAGACCCAGCATGATGCCGGACTTGGACGGCACCTCCGGATGCTGCGTCTTGAAGCGCTTAAGCAGATCCAGCGACCACTGGTAATCGGCGCCCGGACGCACTTCACGATACAGATGCGGCACCGTTTCCAGGTTGTGGTTGAACACATCCGGTGGAAAATTCTTCAGTACCTCCAGCGCGCGATCCATGCGGCCCTTGCCGCGAAAATCCGGGGTCAGGATCTCGATCCGGATGTTCGGACTGGCGTGGCGTACGGCGCGGATGCAGCTGGCAAAGTGCTCGGCGCCGCCATCGCGCAGATCGTCGCGGTCGACCGAGGTGATCACCACATACTTCAGTCGCATGTCGGCAATGGTTTCGGCCAGTCGCGCCGGCTCCATCGGATCGGGCGGCTGTGGCCGGCCGTGGGCGACATCGCAGAACGAGCAGCGGCGGGTGCAGACCTCACCGAGAATCATGAAGGTTGCGGTGCCCTTGCTGAAACATTCGTGGATGTTGGGGCAGGACGCTTCCTCGCACACGGTCACCAGCGAGCTTTCGCGCAAGCGCGATTTCAGCTGCTGCACGGCGTTGCCTTGCGGCAGCCGCACCCGGATCCACGAAGGCTTGCGCAGCGTTGGCACCGCGGTATCGAAACCCGCACGATTCAGCGCGATCTTGTCGTTGCCCAGCTGCTTTTCAGGCGACGGATGTTTCCCCACGATCGATGCACCAGCAACAACGCTGATCGGGATGGTTTTGGACGGGGAGGCGGACGTTTCACTCATCTAGAAAACTCAGACCGCTGCGCGAGCGGGTAGTTCGGGGATCAGGGGCGCGGCCGGTTCAGCATCGAACCCGAACTGACGGCAAAACTGGCCGATCAACACGTCCTCGACGTCCGCCAGCCGCAGCGAACCGGCCAAGTCTATCAGCTGTGTGACCGCCAAACCCTTGTAACCGCAAGGGTTGATGCGTTGGAACGGCTCCAGGTCCATGTCCACATTGAAGGCCAGCCCGTGGAAGCTGCAACCGCGTCTCACGCGCAATCCCAGCGCCGCGACCTTGGCCTGGCCGACATACACCCCCGGCGCGCCTTCGCGACGCACCGCCTCGACATCCCAGTGCGCCATGGTGTCAATCAAGGACTGCTCGAGCCGCCTGACCATTTCACGTACGCCGATACCGACCCGGCGCAGGTCGATCAGCGGGTAGCCAACGATCTGGCCGGGCCCGTGGTAGGTCACCTGACCACCGCGGTCGACCGGCACCACGGGAATGTCTCCCGCAGCCAGCACGTGCTCCATCTTGCCCGCCTGACCGAGGGTGAACACCGGCTCGTGCTCGAGCAGCCACAATTCGTCGACCGTGTCGGCGGTGCGGTTGTCGGTAAAGGCGCTCATCGCTTTCCAGGTCGCTTCGTAAGGCTGGCGACCGAGGCGGCGGATTTTGAGCGGGAGGGACATGACAGGTGACCTTGGCATTGACAGATGTATAGGAGCGCACCCTGTGCGCGAAGGCTCTCGCGTCAATCAGCAGCAAAGCATCGCGCACAGGGTGCGCTCCTACATTCGTTCACATCGTGTAACGGATATCCGGGCTCTCGCGCAACGCCGTGTGAGCGGCCTCGTACTGCTCGCGATTCTCGCAGCGAAAGCTGACGGTGACGGACACGAAGTTGCCTGCGCCGGACTGTCGATGCTTCACGCTTTCGTGCAGTACATGCAGTCCGGCGCGTTCCAGCATCTGTGGCACGTGGGTGGGCAGGTTGGCGCTGGCATTCCCGACCGCAGTGATCTCAAACTCACCGGGAAACTGGAAGCCCTTGCCATCCTCTTTCGCCTTGCTGAAGTCGATCGGCTGCATTATTTTGCGTCCGCACTCTTGGTCGGCGCCGTGGCGTCGGCCTTCTTGTCGCTGTGGAACCACAGCAGAATGCTATCCCACAGGCGCGAGAAAAATCCGCCCTTGGGCGCGTCGTTGATGGCAAT
>JBDTXA010000250.1:0-3537 GCA_040006415.1 Rhodanobacter sp. | reverse complement strand
TGGTACTGCTCGTACATGCGGTGGCCGGGACGCTCCGAATGCATGGTGTAGCCGTGCAGCATGCGGCTCTGACCCACCGCGAAGTCGGCGATGTCGATCATCTCCTGCACTTCGCCGTCGCCCTCGGGCTTGATCTTGCCCATCTCCAGCGACACTAGCGACCCCAGTGCATCCTTGTGCTTGCGCAACGCCTCACCGCACAGGCGCACCGCTTCACCGCGCAGCGGCGCGGGCGTGGTGCGCCAGATCTTGAACGCTTCCTGCGCGCGCTTGACGATCACTTCGTAATCGGCGGCGCTGGACGCATGCACCGTGGCGATCACTTCGCCAGTGGCCGGGTTGACCGGCTGCAAGGCGCCGGCGTCGGTGGTCTTGGACCACTCGCCCTGACCGAGGTAGGTACCGGAATGTTCGGCACCGATACCGAGCGACTTGAGGATGGCATGGGACATACGTGACTCCTGAGATTCGTGGTGTTCAGAGACACCGTGAATTGAAAACGTAATCCGCCATTCTAGCAGGCCAGCACTTGCAACGCCTCGACGCATGCGGGCGCCTATCGCAGTGCAGATCGCCGAATAGTGACGATCCGTGCAAAAATATCCGCCTTGCCCCCGTAGCTCAGTTGGATAGAGCGGTCCCCTCCTAAGGGACAGGTCGGACGTTCGAATCGTCTCGGGGGCACCAATCAATGAAAAAAAGGCCGATCCTGTCGGCCTCTTTTTTTTCAGCTCAGGAGCTGCACGACAGCATCGAGCAACCGGCCTTGTGGCGCGCCCAGTCCGGGCGTTTTTGCGCAAAGGCCTCGCGACCGGGTTGGTCGTCGTAGGGATGGCGCATCACGTCGAGAAGCTCGTGAATCCCCGCAGGATCGCCCTGCGTGGCCCGGTCGATCGCCTGCTGCGCCAGATAGTTGCGCAGGACATAGCGCGGATTGACCTGGCGCATGCGTTCACGGCGCTGCGCCAGTGTTTGCGGATCGTTGGCAAGCCTCGTTGCATAGCGCCTCAGCCAGTCGTGGAGGTCCGGTTCTGCGGCGAGGCGCTTCGCGTCGTCATAGAACGCATCGTCCATCGACACCAGCGTCGGTGCCTGCGGATCGATGTCGGCCAGCCCCCGAAACCACAGCGTCATGTCGATCTCGGCCTGCTGCATCAACACCTGCAACGACTCCATCAAGCTGACATCGTCATCACGACATTCGGTCAAGCCTAGCTTGGCGGCGATGTTGGCGCGCTCAGCCGCAACCCAGGTCGAGGCGTAATGGTCGAGTCCGGCCTGCAGCGGTTCGATGCCGTCAAACAACGGCGCCAGCGCACCGGCCAGCCGGCTCAGATTCCACCACGCCACGTTCGACTGCTGGCCAAAGCGGTAGCGGCGACGCTGCGCGTCGGTGGTATTAGGGGTCCAGTCCGCGTCGTAGTTGTCGACCCAGCCGTAAGGGCCGTAGTCGATGGTCAGGCCGAGGATCGACATGTTGTCGGTGTTCATCACGCCATGCACGAAGCCGACCCGCATCCAGTGCGCCACCATCGTCGCGGTGCGTTCGCACACCTGGCGGAACCACGCGGCATACAGCGCCTTGCCCTCCCCTTGCATCTCGGGAAAATCGCGACGAATGGTAAAGTCGACCAGCTGCCGCAGCAGCGCGGTATCGCCGCGCGACGCGGGCAGTTCAAAGTTGCCGAAACGGATGAACGACGGCGCCACGCGGCAGACGATCGCACCCGGTTCCGGCGCGGCGTGACCGTCGTAGAACATGTCCCGCACCACCGCATCGCCGGTACCGACCAGGCTCAGCGCTCGCGTGGTCGGCACGCCCAGATGATGCATCGCCTCGCTGCACAGGAACTCGCGCACCGACGAACGCAACACAGCACGACCGTCTGCGCCACGCGAATACGGCGTCAGCCCCGCACCCTTGAGCTGCAACTCCCAGCGCTCGCCCGCCTCGTTGATCACCTCGCCCAGCGAAATCGCCCGTCCATCGCCCAGCTGCCCAGCCCAGTTACCGAACTGGTGACCGCCATAATTGGCCGCATAGGGCTGCATCCCTTCGAGTTCCGCATTGCCGGCGAATACGCGGGCGAACTCGGCGCTAGTCACATCCGCCTCGCTGAAGCCAAGCGTCGCCGCCATCTCCGATGAATAAGCCAGCAACTCCGGCGCCCTGACCGGGTCCGGCTTCACCCGCGAGTGCAACGCACCCTCTACCTGACGAAGCCGCGATCCAGATTCCGGATCGCCAGGCAGATCGCGAACAAAAGTATTGTCGAAGCGGGGTGTGAACATGAGTGTCAGAACAGTGTGGGACGGGTATTATTTACATCTGGCCAAATGGGTTCGAGCACAAGGGCGCGTGCTCCAGAACCAAAAACGCCACATCGCCTGTAGGAGCGCACCCTGTGCGCGAACGGGTGTGAAAAGAAAGAGCATCGCGCACAGGGTGCGCTCCTACAGGTCAGCTCGGCGGCGGGGAGGCGCTATCATCGGCGCCGCCGACCCGCCGCAGAGCCCTCCCGATGACCGACACCGCGCAAACCACCCTCAACGCCGACGCTCTGCCGGAGGACGCGCCTTACATCGCGGCCACCACGGACTGGCTGGAGCGCGCGGTGATCGGCCTGAACCTTTGCCCGTTCGCACGAGCGCCGCACGTACAGGGCAAGGTGCGCATGCGCGTCAGTCAGGCCCGCGACACCGACACCTTGCTCGACGACCTTTGCGGCGAGCTGCAGTCGCTGAATGCGCTGACCGCTGAGGAATGCGAGACCGGCCTGCTGATCCATCCGTTCGTGCTCACCGATTTCCTCGACTACAACGACTTCCTCGACGTGGCCGATGCAGCGGTGCAGACGCTGGGGCTGGAAGGTGAATGGCAGGTAGCCAGCTTCCACCCCGACTACCAGTTTGCCGAGACCACCACCGACGACATCGAAAACTTCAGCAACCGTTCGCCCTTCCCCACGCTGCACCTGCTGCGCGAAGCGAGCATCGAACGTGCGATGGAGACGATGAGCGATACCGATGCCATCTACCGGCGCAATATGGAGACGCTGCAACGGTTGGGCACCGAAGGCTGGAAAGCACTTTGGTCAGGCAAATCAGACTGAATCGACGAACCCATCGCGGTCAGTTCAGGTGCCACCGGCCCGACCCTGTCACACTGGGGAGTGAACAATCTCCCCGACCCCTACGCCGAAAGTGTCGACCCGAGCGTGCAATGCACGACTTGCGAAGCCGTGTGCTGCCGTCTCACTGTCGTGCTGATGCCCGAAGATCGCGTGCCGTCATGGCTGGTTGCCCACGACGAACACGGCCTGTCAGTGCTGGCCCGGGGTGAGGATGGCTGGTGTCTGGCGGTCGATCCCAAGACCTCCGGCTGCACCATCTACGAAGACCGCCCGACCATCTGTCGCAAATACGCGATGGGCAGCCCCAGCTGCCGCGACGAACGGCACAAGTGGTTCGGCGCGTCGATTCCCACCGCGGTACATATTTTGTAGGAGCGCACCCTGTGCGCGATGCTCTGGCTCT
>JBDTXA010000249.1:0-3565 GCA_040006415.1 Rhodanobacter sp. | reverse complement strand
GGATGAACCGACGATTTGGGGCGGATCGAGGCGTCACTGTCGCGTTTCGCCGAAAGCCTTGTTCAGGCGCTGCGGCCAGTCCGGCGCATTGATCCGCTGCAGCAATGACGTATCGATCTGCTCGCGCAGGGGGCTGTTGCCGGGCAAGGCAAAAGCATAGTCCTGTCGCGCCAGCACCAGTGGGAGTACCTGCAGTTGATCGCGGTAATGTTGCCGGATGTCATATCGCATCAGTGGTATGTCGTAGACCACTGCATCCGTGCGGCCGGCCGCCAGCTCGCCCAGCGCCTGGTCGAGGTCCTGCGCGTGCTGGTAACTGATGCTGCGTCCCGTCAGCCACTTGGCGCTGGTGCTGTCGGCCAGGCTGGCTATCCGCATTGAACCGAGCTCATCGGCGCTGCGTACACGCTGGCTCAGCTGTCCGACGGTCAGCGCACTGGTGATCGAGGCGGTAAAGAACGACACGATCATCAAGGCGGTCAGCATCCAGACCATGCCCACCAATCGTCCCGCCACGGTCCGCGGAGCGGTGTCGCCGTAACCAACCGTAGTCATGGTGACCATCGCCCACCAGAAACCCGAGAAAATCCCTTGCCCGCGCGTGCCGCCAAACTGTTCGGGGTTGTGCTTGCGCTCGAACATCCACATCAGCAGCCCAATCAGCAACAGCAGCAGGGTCAGCGTGCCGATCACCTTGAGAAATGCGGCCGAGAACAGCGCCTGCACCACCGCCAGCCAGCCGGCGGTCTGGTCGTTGCGTACGGCAATGCCGAGGCCGGAACTGGTCAGCGGGTGGGAGAAATCCATGCGTCTTTCGCGGGCCGCGGTCGCGGTGATCGCGCCTACGCCAACGTCGACCTGGCCCGCGCTGACGGCATCCAGCAGACCATCGAGGTCGTAATCGCGGTAGCTGTATTTCCAGCCGTGATCGGCGGCCACTTCCTGCCACAGGTCGATCGCCAGGCCGCTGTAGCGGCCGTGATCCTCGATGACGAAGGGCGGTGCCACCTTGACCCCGACGGTAAGCGTCCTTTGTGCCGGGGGCGTTTGCGTCGCGGCAGCAGGGGTCTGGGCGCCCGCCGAGGAGATGGAAAGCAGGAGGATCAGCGGCATCAGCATTCGCCGCAGGTAGGTCGACATCGTTGGCTCCCCGGATCGACGGCGGAAGATTCACGCCAGAGGCTTTCAGCCTAACCCATCAGTTGAAACAGCTTGTGCCAGACGGGCGCGGCCCGGTCAGTAGAGGCCGGGAATCAGCCGTTTCGTGCCTGCGCAGTAATCCTGCCAGCGCTGACCGAACGCCTGCGCCAACACTTTTTCCTCAATATGGATGCGCCAGCTGAACACGGCCCCCGTGGCCACCACGACAAGCACCAGTGCCGCCAAGTTACCCAGGCACAGCGCAAAGCCAAGAAACGCCATCAGTACGCCGGTATAGGAAGGGTGACGCATCAGTGCATAAGGACCCGTGTCGATCAGCGGCTGATCCTCGGCGATGGCGACATTCACCGTGAACCAGCGGCCCAGATAGCGTATCGCGTACCAGCGCAGTGCCAGGCCGGCCACAAAGATTGCCAGGCCCGCAAAGTAGAATGCTCGCGCATGCGGCAGCGCCAGGCCGGGAAACTGCAGAGCGAGCGCCACGCCGACCAGCATCGCCAGCGCCACTACGCCCCAGATCAGCAGCAGTGAGTGTCGATCCTTGGCATTGGCGTTGCTGCCTGCGCGGCGCAACAGTGACAGCACCAGTTCGGACAAGCCAAAGGCGACGCCGATCAGTATGGGAGAGGGCAAGTACATGCGCGGCGTCCGCTGGGAAAGGTGGAACTATGCATAAAGCCGTCGCGGAAGACCATGCCGGTGAATTGCGCGCAGCCCGGAGCCTGCGGCTTTCTTCGGTCCGGCACAGCGCGCGACAACTCACGCGGCGATGCGCAAACCTTGCTGAAGCGCGTCGAAATAGTCGCGGGTCAAGCGCAGCTGATCGCTGCCCGATTCAGCGCGGTTGACGATCTGGCGGAACGCCGCATTTTCCGGACGATCCTTGGCGTACCAGCCCAGATGCTTGCGCGCGATGCGTACGCCCGCCAGTTCGCCGTAAAAGTCGTACAGATGCTCGAGATGCCCGATGAGCATGGTGGCGACCTCGGCCGCGGACGGCTCCGGCAGCAGTTCGCCGGTGGCGAGGTAATGCGCCACTTCGCGGAAAATCCACGGCCGGCCCTGTGCGCCGCGGCCAATCATTACCGCGTCGGCACCGGTCACATCCAGAACGTGCTTCGCCTGCTGCGGCGTGGTGATATCGCCATTGGCCAGCACGGGAATGTTCACGGCAGCCTTGACTGCGGCAATGGTCGCGTACTCGGCTTCGCCTTCGTACTTGTCGGCGCGGGTGCGCCCGTGCACGGACAACGCCGCAATGCCGGCGTCCTCGGCGATGCGGGCGATATTCAGCGCATTGCGATTATCGCGATTCCAGCCGGTGCGGATTTTCAGCGTCACCGGCGCGTCCACCGCATCTACCACCGCCTTGCAGATGCGCGCCACCAGCGGCTCGTCCTGCAGCAACGCCGAACCCGACCACACGTTGCACACCTTCTTAGCCGGGCAGCCCATGTTGATGTCGATCATCTGCGCGCCATTGGCGATGTTAAAACGCGCCGCCTCGGCCAGCATCGCCGGGTCGTAACCGGCAATCTGCACGCTTACCGGTTCGGGCTCGCCGGCGTGGTCCATCCGGTGCAGCGACTTGCGCGTATGCCAAAGCTTCGGGTCGGCAGTCGTCATCTCCGATACGGCCAGACCCGCGCCCAGACGCTTGCAAAGCAGCCGGAACGGTTTGTCAGTGACGCCCGCCATGGGGGCGAGCACCACGGGCGGGTCGATGATGTAGGGGCCGATCTGCATCCGGTCATTTTAGCCGGTTACTTGGATCGGCGCCTTCCCTGGCGCGGGGGGACACTGTCTGCAAAGCCTCCACAAGTAACGTTCGCCCTGAGCGTGGCGCAGCGAGGTCGAAGGGGAGACCGCGCCGCGTCTATCTACTCATCTAATCAAGAGTGGGCCAGGCTAGCTTGCACTTCGCCCGGCGCCGGGCGTACGTGGTGGTGCCGGAACAGGGCCAGGAACGCAACCGCTACCGCCGCCGAATAGGCCGCAAAACTGATCCAGATGCCGTGCCAGTCCTTGCTGCCGTCGGCGGCGGTAAAGAAGTACTCGATCACCAGCCCGCTGATCGAGCTGCCCAGCACCGCGCCCACGCCGTTGGTCATCATCATGAAAAGTCCCTGCGAGCTGGCGCGGATGGCCGGATCGCTCTGGCCCTCGACGAACAGCGAGCCGGAGATATTGAAGAAGTCGAACGCCATGCCGTAGACGATGCACGACATCACGATCATCCACAGGCCGGGGCCTGGATCGCCGTAGGCAAAGAGGCCGAAGCGCAGCGCCCACGCGGCCATGCTGATGAACATCACCGTCTTGATGCCGAAGCGCTTCAGGAAGAACGGAATCGCCAGGATGAACAGCGTTTCCGACACCTGCGAAATCGACATGATGATCGCCG
>JBDTXA010000248.1:0-3602 GCA_040006415.1 Rhodanobacter sp. | reverse complement strand
GACTTTCGCGAGCTGATGGGACGTTCGCCTTGCCCGGTGGTGCTCACGCGGGGCGAGGACGGTGCATGGTTTTGTGAAAACGCGAAACCGATCCACCAATCGGGCTTCAAGGTCGACGTGGTCGACAGCACGGGGGCAGGCGACACCTTCAATGCGGCGTTTGCGGTGTTTCTGCACCAGGGCCTGGACATCGCGGTGCGAAAGGCTTGTGCCGCCGCGGCGTTGTCGGTAGGCAAACTGGGCGCTCAGGGCGGCATGCCGAGCCTGGCCGAACTTGAAGCATGGCTCCGCCACCAAGCGGTTTGATCGAGCTATCGGTTGCCTCAAGCGCGCTTCCGGGTTCGCTGAGGGCAATCTGAGATTTGAATCAGTCGGCAGCTTAGGTGGGAAGAAAAGCTTTTTCCAGCCCAAACCAACGCTATTTACCAATGCAGAACGAACTGAAGATGGCACCCAGCAGGTCGTCGCTGCTGTAGCTACCGGTGATTTCGCCAAGCACATGCTGGGCGTGGCGCAATTCCTCGGCGGCAAGCTCGCCAGCGTGTGAGGTGGCCAGAACGGCGACGGTATGCTCGAGCTGTGTCTGGACCTGTTCCAACGCCACGACATGTCGGCGCCGCGCACTGAAAGCGCCTTCTCCGCTGCCGAGACCTGCCAGCTGCTTGAGTTGCTCGCGCAGCAGGTCGAGGCCTTCACCGGTTTTTGCCGAGAGCCTAAGCCATGGTTCGCCGTCTGACCGGCCACTGCCGTCGGTCGTGCTGTCGAGGTCGATTTTGTTGATTAAAACCAGACGTTCGATCCCCACCGGAACGCCTTCCAGAAATGCGAGGTCTTGACCAACGTGGTTGGCTTCGGTAACCAGCAGCACCACGTCGGCGCGCTGCAGTTCGCCATGGGCCCGGCGCACGCCCTCGCGTTCGACCTCGTCGTCGGTCTCGCGCAGGCCGGCGGTGTCGGCCAGTTCGAGCACGATGCCATCGAGGCTCAGCGACTCGCGCAGCACGTCGCGGGTGGTGCCGGCCGTGGCGGTGACGATGGCGCGGTCGCTCCCGGCCAGCGCATTGAGCAGGCTGGACTTGCCCACATTCGGTCGTCCGATGATCGCTACCCGCAGGCCATCGTTGAGGCGCAGGCCCCGTCTGGCCTCGCGCAGCAGTTCGGCAAGTTCGCAGCGCAGCGCCTCGAGCTGTCGACCGATGGCCGGATCGGCGAGGAAGTCGATTTCCTCCTCGGGAAAATCAATCGCTGCCTCGATATGCACTCGCAGGGCGATCAACCCTTGCAGCAAGGTGTCGACCTTGCGCGAGAAGACGCCCTCCATCGATTGCAACGCGGCGCGGGCGCCGGCCTGCGAACGGGCGGCAATCAGATCGGCGACGGCTTCGGCCTGGGCGAGATCGAGCTTGCCGTTGAGGAAAGCGCGTTCGGTGAATTCACCGGGCCGGGCCAGCCGCGCACCCAGGGCGCAGACTCGCCGCAACAAAAGATCGAGCAGGACCGCGCTACCGTGTCCCTGCAGTTCCAGCACGTGCTCGCCGGTGTAGGAGGCGGGAGCGGGGAAGTGCAGTAACAGACCGCGGTCGATCAGCTCGCCGTCGGCCTGACGAAACGCGGCGAAGTGCGCGTGTCGTGGCAGCGGCATGCGACCCAGCAGGGTTGCCGCGATCTGCGGAGCGGCCGGCCCGGAAACCCGCACCACGCCGATGCCAGCGGCTCCGGCAGCGCTGGCGATGGCGGCGATGGTGTCGTTGGTCAAATCGGTCATGGCGTTGAGGACTCTAAACGAAAGCAGCCGCGACGTTGGCCGGTCGCGGCTGCTGGGATGTCGGCGGGTACGAGTGGCGCTCAGGTAGTCAGCGCTGCCTCGCGATCCACGTGATGGGTGACCCACCACTGTTGCCCAAGTCCGACAATGCCGTTGACGGCGTAGTACAGGCACAGGCCGGCCGGGAAGAAGGCGAACATCACCGTGAACAGCAACGGCATCACCTTCATCATCTTGGCCTGGGTCGGGTCCATGCCCGCCGCTACCGGATTGAGCCACTGCGTGCCCAGCATCACCGCCGCGTAGATAATCGGCAGGATGTAGAACGGATCGGGGGCGCTGAGGTCGGGGATCCACAGGAACGACGCGTGGCGCAGTTCCAAACTGTACTCGAGCACGAAGAACAGGCCGTAGAACACCGGCATGGTGATCAGCACCGGCAGGCAGCCGCCCATCGGATTGACCTTCTCCTTCTTGTACAGCTCCATCGTGGCCTGCTGCATCTTGACCTTGTCGTCGCCGTAACGCTCCTTCAACTGGGCAATGCGCGGGGCCAGTTTGCGCATCTTGGCGCTGGACTTGTACTGCACCGCGGTCAACTTCCAGGTGACGCCCTTGATCAGCAGCACCAGCAGGATGATCGCCACGCCCCAGTTTTTGGAGATGGCATGGAACTGCGACAGCACCCAATGCATCGGTACGGCGATGACCTTGAACATGCCGTAATCGATGGTCAGTTCCAGCCCGGGCGCAATAGCGTCCAGCTTGCCCTGCACATTCGGGCCAACGTAGAGGCGCGCATCGGACGTGCCCGTCTGGCCCGGTGCCACGGTGAAACCGGGGCCGACGGCGCGGATCAGATAGCGCGGATTGGCGCTGTCGGGGTTGAGGGTCTGAGTGCTGTAGTGAATTGTATCGCCGGCTGGCGGAATCCACGCGGTGACGAAGTACAGCTGCAGCATCGCCGCCCAGCCGCCCTTGATTTGCGTATCGAGCTGATCCTTCGGCTCGTGGAAATCCGTCAAGGCCAATTTCTCGAACTTTTCGCCGGTATACCAGGCCGCGCCTCGGAAGCTGCGATGTTCCGGTTTGGTGTAGTTTTCCAGCCAACTGCCGGCCTTCGGCGGCTGCACGCGCAACAGCTGCTCGTAGGCGTTGCCGCTCCAAGCCTTGTCGCCGCCATTGTCGACGCGCTGGCTAAGCGCGATGACATAACTACCGCGCTTGAAAGTGTAGGTCTTGGTGACTTTGAGCCCGGCCGCGTCTTGCCAGGTCAACACCACACTCATCTCGTTCTGACCATCGGCCAGTGCGTAGCTGTTCTGGGCACTCTGGAACACCGCCTGGTGGTTGGGTTGATCCTGTTTCGCCGAGTCGCTACTGCTGACCAAGCCGTTCTGTGCAACGAAATAATTGGCATCGTCGCTGGCCAGCAACGCCGTTGGTGGCGACGTTGGCTTGTTATGGGTCGGCGCGGCTTGCGGATACGCCAGCAGGTCGGCGTGCACCAGGCTGCCGCCGCGCGTATCCACGGTCAGGTCGAGCACGTCGGTCGTGATCTTAATCAGCTGCGATTTAGCGCTCGTGGCGCCGGCATCACCGGTTACCGGAGCACTGTCGACGGGCGCTTTCGGCGTTGCCGAGGATGGAATCGCTCCGGGAACGCTGCCATCCGCGGGGGACGCACCGTCCACACGGGACGCCGTGGCGACGGTGGTCTGCGGCGGGGCTGGCGCGTAATCCTTCTCCCAGGCCATGAACAGAAAGTAGGCCACAGCCAGCAGGGCGAACATGAGGAAGGTGCGCGTTTGATTCATCGCGTAGCAGATCCGGGTAA
>JBDTXA010000247.1:0-3617 GCA_040006415.1 Rhodanobacter sp. | reverse complement strand
CACGAGCATGCCTTTGTCGGTGGCGCCGAAGGTCCACGTACCGCCCTCGGCCGCTGCGCGCTGGTAGAACTCGGGATCCGCGATCACTTTGCCTGTTTCGGCATCGGTCAGCCGCAGATGCATGATGACCGCCGAGCTTCCGGCAAAATCGCCGGCAAAGAATCGCTTGGTGCCGCTGACGAACTTCAATTCGGTGATGCGCGGTTCGATATTCAGCGTCCGTCCGCTTTGACTGGCGTTCTCCCAGCCGCTGATGGTGTTGCCGAGCTTCTGCTGGGTGTTGCTGGAAATCCGGCCCATGGCGGCGGTCTGCTCGCTCACTTCGCTATCGCCAGCGACCACCGGCTGTAAGCGAAAGTGCTGGAATGCCGACAGCGGTTCGCGCGGCGGTGGATTCCCGGTGACATCGGCACGGATATGTGTAACGCACGCGCAGCACAGCGTGGCCAGCATGGCTGGCAACAGAAGGCGAGACTTCATTGGATTCCCCTTGGAATGGTCGCGGCGTCATTGCATGACGAGGTTCGCAGCATAACCCGCGAAAGCACGGTGCATCTTCCGCGCGGGGCAGGGACGGACAAGGGCAACCGCCAGGCAGCGGAGAGTGAGGCGGAAACGGGTCGTGTTCAGACCCAGGCCAGAGCGGCTGCCTGAGACTTGAAGCCGAAGACAGGGAGCGGCCCGCCTCGTCCATCAATCAGAAAGGTCATCATGGTGTGCGTTCGCATCTGGAGTGTCCGCGCCTCAACAGTCCGGTCGTGGGAACGCGGCCTCCCTGGCTGGTGAACAGTCCGGCGATGCACGTGCGGCGCGGGGTCAACTGGGCTATCGTGCCGCCCTGATCACGAAGAAACACCATGACAAAAAGCTACGACCCACCTCTGACCACCAACCCGCATGCTCCTCTCTACCGAGTGGATAAAGCCATCGCTGCGGCCCAGCAGCGGCTGGATGCGGCTATCGACGCGAAGCGGCATCACACCAGTCAGAATCTGGCTCACGAAGTGATCAAGGAGGCTCGCGCAGCACTCAAGAAGTCTGAACAGTTGCGTGTTATCAAGATCAAGGAAGTCGCGCAGAAGGCGGCGGATAGCCAGGCGGCTGGAAAATAGGAGGAAAGCGGGCTCAGGTTTCAACGTATTGCCACGTCTCTACCCCGCAAGGCCAGTTGCAAGAGCGGTCGGCGTCGATTTTGAGCTTCCTTGAGGCCGAGCAAGCTCCGCCAGCGCGATAAAAGGTCACGCTCGAGCGGCGATGATTAAGCTCGACATCCTCGTTAATGCGGATATCCAGCGACTTCGGGCGCCCGCGAAATGACGAGGTCACCGGATTCTTTCTTGACCATCGTCGCTGCAGTAAAGCGTTTCGCCGGAATGAAGAAGAACCAGGACTTGACGCTTTACGCAACGCCGACTAAGTCAAATCCTCACGTCGCGAAGCCAAATTTACGCGTCGCTCTCGGCGAAAATATGAGACTTCATCCGTATTGCCTTAAGTAGGCAAGCGTTATTTCGGTGAGGCTCAGCATCCCCTTGTCGTTCCGACATGATTACCCAAAGGCCGCCTCATGCTGCGAGACGCAACGCCCGCCGACTTTCCTGCGATCCTCGCTCTCAACGAGGCGTTCGTCACCGTGCTCAGTCCGTTGGACGCTGAACGTCTGACGCAGTTACACGCCCAGGCAGCAATGCATCGGGTGATCGAGCGGAACGGGCGGGTCGAGGCTTTCCTGCTGGCCTTCCGTGAGGGCGCCGACTACGACGGCGTGAACTATCGCTGGTTCGCACAGCGCTATTCGCGTTTCCTGTACGTGGATCGCATCGTAGTCGCCGATGGCGGACAGGCACAGGGGGCGGGCAGTCGGCTCTATCGCGATGTCTGCGAGCGGGCATTGGATGACGCGGTGCCGTTCATCACATGTGAGTTCGATATCGACCCACCCAACCCGGCCTCAGTACGTTTTCACGCCAGACAGGGTTTCCACGAAGTTGCTCAACGGGCGCTCGAGATCGGCAAGACTGTTTCCATGCAAGTACTCGACGTTGCTGACGCAGTAAGCGGGGAAGCTTGAGACGAAGCCGTTGGTGAACTGCTAGCGTTTTGACCGGCGAGTCAGAGTGCGGTGGCCCAGCTTTTTTCCAAAGAGGTGTCAGATGATTGGTAGTCAATGACGCTGACACTTTTTTTGATCAATTTTGTGGGCGGTGGTGGCCCTACACTCGAAAACGAACAGCGAAACTAGGGAAGCACGGATGAGCTTACGTTTTCACTGGAAAGCCGTGGGCGCGTGGATGGCCATAGCCTTACTCATGATCGGTTGTTTGGCTGCAGCATGCATGCTCGAGCAGCGGCATCAGCAAGCACGTCTTGCGCTCGAAACTGATCGTGCCAATCTCCGTTTTCCACTGGGGATTGTGTCCCATTCAGAATTCGCCCTCGACCCCGACTTTCAATGCTTTCTTTTACCTTCTGATTTCACTTGATCGGTCAGACGATTGACGAGAAGGAAACGCGCGGCCTTTCTGGTGTGATTCCCTGGTCGACAATGAGGGCATGTATGAAACCGGGTGATCAGATTTATCAATACAACCAGTCCACCCCGCCTCCGAAAGGCACTGTTGTTTCCACGGTTGCTTCGGGCGGCCACCTCGTTTTGAGAGGACGATGCCTGGTGGGCGTGGTCATGTCCTGGATCGAGTGACCCCAGGTCTCCATAATCGCCGTCATGCAGCGGGAACAGCCTCCTCACATCGTGCCAACCTGTCGGAGAACACGCGATGAAAACCATTGGCCTGATCGGCGGCATGAGCTGGGAGTCGACGGCGTCGTATTACCGACTGATCAACCAGGCGGTGAAGGCACGTCTGGGCGGGCTGCACTCGGCGTCGCTGCTGCTGCACAGTGTGGACTTTGCCGGCATTGAGAAATTGCAGCGCGCAGGCGACTGGGACGCCGCCGGCGCCCAGCTGGCGCAGGCGGCCCGCGGGCTGGAGGCGGCGGGCGCCGAGGCGCTGCTGATCTGCGCCAATACCATGCACAAGGTGGCTCCAGCGATCGAGTCCGCAGTGCAGATTCCGCTGCTGCACGTTGTCGATGCCACCGCCGCGGCGGTGCACCAGGCCGGCATGCGGCGGGTCGGCCTGCTCGGCACGCGCTTCACGATGGAGCAGCCGTTCTACGTCGAGCGCCTGCAGCGACAGGGGCTGGATGTGTTGCTGCCCGATGCCGATGGCCGCGCGATGGTGCACCGGGTGATTTACGAGGAGCTTTGCCAAGGCCTTGTGCTTGCCGGCTCGCGTGACGACTACCGCCGCTTGATGGCCGCGCTGGTGGCGCAGGGAGCCGAGGGCATCATCCTGGGCTGCACCGAGATCGCGCTGCTGGTGGACGCCAACGATGCCGCGGTTCCCCTGTTCGACACCACCGAGCTGCATGCGCAGGCTGCGGTGGACTGGGCGTTGGCTGACGCGTAACGGCCGGGAAAGCAGGGCGGGCTCCTGGATTCATGACGGACGATAGCGCGCGTGATTCTCGATGGCATCGGTTCGCACCGGTAAAGTGTCCCGAACCCGAACCCGAACCCGAACCCGAACCCGAACCCGAACCCGAACCCGAAC
>JBDTXA010000246.1:0-3724 GCA_040006415.1 Rhodanobacter sp. | reverse complement strand
TTGGTCAGTTGCAGATATTCGCCTATCAAATTCATTTCAACGTCGCCCCTAACGACCGGAACATCGATTCGTCATGCCGCCGTTGCGTGCGCGCCAGGCTGGCGAGCAAGGTGAACAACAACAAGGCAGCCATGCCATTGTGCGCGGTCGCCACCGCCAGCGGCAGTCCGAAGTAAACATTGCTGATACCCAGCAACACCTGGCTGACCAGTGCCACCGCCATCGCGACGCCACACAGACGCAGGCCGCGGCGAGCCAGTTTGTGCGACAACCAGCCGAGGTAACAGAACACCACCAGCGCACCGAGACGATGCACGATCTGGATCGCGCTGCGTGCGGCCATGTCGAGTACGCCGCCTTCGTAGTTCACCCCGACGCCGCGCCACAACACGAAGCCCTGATGGAAATCGGTCGGTGGCGCCCATTGATTCAGGCACTGCGGGAATGAACCGGGCCCGTAACCGCAAGCCAGTGCGGCATAGTTGGCGGAGGTCCAGCCGCCGAGTGCGATCTGGCAGAACAACACCACCAGTCCGATCAGTACCAGTCGACGCAGGTCCGCCATCTGGTGATCCGGTGCTCCCACGCCAGTGAAACGCAGCGCCGCGTAAGCGAGCAGGGCAAACGTGATCATGCCGCCGAGCAGGTGACCCATCACCACGATCGGCTTCAGCAGCAGCGTTACCGTCCACATGCCCAGCATCGCCTGAAAGATGATCACCGCCAGCGCCAGCACGCAGATCTTCCACGCGCCCGGACGCTGCAATCGCATCGAGGCGAACAACGGCAATCCGATCGCCACGGCCGCCAGTACGGACGACCATTGATGTTCGCCCCGCATGTACAAACCCACCCCGACGGCGGCGAACGCGGCACCGACAATCACCGAAATCAGCGCGCCACGCTGGCGCCAGCTGGCGAGCAGCGCCAGCAGCAACACCATGACACCGAGTGTTCCGGCCAGGAAGCGATGGACTTGCTCGCGCCACGCCTTGTGAGCTTCATACGGACGTTCCGGAAACGCGGCATCAGCGTGCGCCACGGCCTGAGCGTGATGCGGCCAGGTGACCTGGCCGTAGCAGGTCGGCCAGTCGGGGCAGGACAAGCCCGCATTCGACAGTCTTACGAAGGCGCCGAACATCACCAGACCGAAGGCGAACACCGCTGCCAGCAGCGACAATCCACGCAAGACCTTGAGCGACCGTGCTGACATTACTTGATCACCTTTTGCATATCCTTGCGCAGGCCGGTGGGGTCAAACCCGGCCGGGTACAGCGACAGTGCGGTGCCGTTCGACTCCACCAGCAAGGCGCTGACGCTATCCGGCGTGGTCGGGCGATAGCTCGCGAGCTTGCCATCGATGTCGCTGCCGATCTGCCAATAGTTGTGCATGCCGTCCCGTTCACCCTTCGGCGGTGGCGTGCCGACGTAGAGCAGGCGCAAGCGTGACTGATTGCGGTTGAGCGTGATCCGCGCCGCCGCCATGCGGGTCAACGTGTCGACACATAACTGGGCACAGTGGGGACCGGGCAAGGCAAGCAGAGTCATCCGTGGCTTGCTGTCGCGCCAGGCGTAGGGCTGACCATTGGCCAGCGTTACCTGCACTTTGTCATCGACGAAATTGCGTTGCGGGACGATCGGCTGACCATTGCCCTTGGCACCGGGTTGCCAGCCACTCCAGGTCAGCAGGCCGGCCACGATCATCGGCGCGGCGAACACCAGCCCTATAAGAAGCAGAAACATGCGGCTGCGGCGCAGCGCCTTGGGATCAACTGTAGTCATCGGACTTCATCATCATTCGGGTGGCGGGAGCGGCGTGGTGTGCGCCGGCGATTGAGCACCAGCAGGATCACCACGGCAGCAAGGGCAAACGAGAACCACTGGAAAGCATAGGCGCGATGACGCGCCGGCGTCATCGCGGAGAGATCGAGTTTGTGTTCGCGCACATAGATCGACGCCGGATCGTCATCCAGCGCCAGCACGCGAGGCAGCAGTGCATGGCCGAGATCCCGGGAAATTTCCGCCGGATCAATAAATATGGTGTCCTTGGGCCATTGCTTCTGCAGCCTCAATGCATCGCCACCCATCTCGAAACCGACCGGTGGTGGCGGTACATAGAGTCCTTTGAGGGCGACCTCAGCCGCTGACAACAGCGGCAATGATGGCGTCTTGCGGGTGCCGTTACCCGGCAGAAAACCCAGATCCACCAGCAGCAAGCGTGCCTGACCTCGCGCGGCAAACGGCACGTAGACCTCGACCCCGCCACGTCCATCGTGTTTCGGGTTGTCCAGCAGATAGAAGCGGTCGATCAGATAATGGCCGCGCACTTGCACGCGAGGAAAAGCATCCGACGGTGGCGTGGCCGCGACGTTCGCGAAGTCCTGCACTGGCGCGGAGGCCGATGCGGCATAGCGCCGCAGAAGCGCATCCTTGAAGTCGGCCCGATGCAACTGCCAGACACCGAGACGCGTGAACAGCAAGGCGCCAGCCACCGTCAGCAGCAGCGCCCACCATGGTGGCCGACGGAATGCGATCACCCGGCATGCCCGGCGACGGCCGCTATACTGAGCTGGTTGAAATGGACCGGATAAATCACGTGGAAACCGTTTATAAAATCGCGCTGGTGGTCGTGCTGCTGGTGGTGATCTTCAGCCTCGGCCAGGCGCTGTATTTCATGATGACCGACAAGGACGACGACCGCCGCACGGTATGGGCATTGACCCGCCGCATCAGCTTGTCGCTACTGTTGATTGGCATGGTCGCGCTGGGCATCTGGATGGGATGGCTGCATCCGCATGGTGTCGGCCAGTAATTGTAGCGGCTGCGCCACGGCGCTGCCCCCGCCGCGACAAATAGCGCCGCACCCACGGCCACGCGCTGCAGGATCCGATCCGGCCGATGCGCCGTACCGCTCCCAGAGCCATGCAATAAAAAGCCCGCTATCGGCGGGCTTTTTATTGGCCATCGTCGGACCTAACCTCGTATCGCTCTTGCAACGAGTCCAACCAAGGCAAAGAGTTGAGACAACGCAGGAGAGGTTGCCCGATGGCCGGTCTTGCCCTACGCGATAGGACCTCGCGTCAAAGAATGTAGACGAACATGAACAGGCCGAGCCACACGACGTCGACGAAATGCCAGTACCAGGCGACCGCCTCGAAACCGAAGTGGTGGTCCTTGCTGAAATGCCCCATCAGCACGCGGAACCAGATCACCGCCAACATGATCGTGCCCAGCGTCACGTGCAGACCGTGGAAACCGGTCAGTAGGAAGAAGGTCGATCCATACACCCCGCTGTGCAGCGTGAGGTTGAGCTCGTTGTAGGCCTCCATGTACTCGTGCGCCTGGAAGTACAGGAACGTCGCACCCAGCAACACGGTCAGGCCGAGGAAAATCAGGATCTTGCCACGATGACCGGCACGCAGCGCGTGATGCGCAATCGTGACGGTGACGCTCGAGGTCAACAGGATCAGCGTGTTGACCAGCGGCAGTCCCCACGCCGGCACCGTGCTGAATGCGCCACCGACATGCTCCGGACCATTGCCGGCCGCCGCGCTCCACGAGGCAGCGTAGTCGCTCCACAGGAACTGATGCGTGAGCACGCCATGGCCTTCACCGCCGAGCCACGGCACCGAGAACATGCGGATGTAGAACAGTGCGCCGAAGAAAGCGCCGAAGAACATCACCTCGGAAAAGATGAACCACATCATGCCCATGCGGAACGAGG
>JBDTXA010000245.1:0-3732 GCA_040006415.1 Rhodanobacter sp. | reverse complement strand
TCCGACTCGTCGGAGTTGCACAGCATGTACTTCTGCATCGTGCCCTTGGGCATGAAAGACCACTTCAGACCGGTCGGAAAGCCGGCGCCGCCACGACCACGCAACGCACTCTTCTTGACCTCCTCGATCAGTGTCGCCGGGTCAGGTTTTTCGGCCAGAATCTTCCGCCATGCCTTGTAGCCATCCACTTGCTCGTAGCTGTCCATCGCCCACGGCTTGTCGAAATGAAGCGTGGTCAAGACGACCTGATGTTTCTGCGGTGCGGGTCCGACTGCCATGCTCTACTCCAACCCGTCCAGAATTTTGTCGAGCTGCTGGATGTCCAGATGCTCGTGGTAATGCCCGTTGACAGTCATCGCCGGCGCGCGCACGCAAGCTGCGATGCACTCTTCTTCTTTCTTCAGATATACACGGCCATCAGGCGTGCTTTCGCCCAGCTTCACGCCCAGCTTCTTCTCGCAATGACGCACCAGATCGTCTGCGCCGTTCAACCAACACGAAATATTGGTGCAGATCGCCACGTTGTTGCGACCGACCGGCTTGGTCTCCAGCATTGAGTAGAAGCTGGCCACCTCGTAGGCCCACACCGAAGGCAGGTCGAGATATTTCGCCACCGCCGCAATCAGATCGTCGGTGAGGAAGCCTTTATTCTGTTCCTGCGCCGCAAACAGCGCCTGGATCAATGCAGACCGCTTGCGGTCCGGCGGAAACTTGGCGACCCACTCATCGATGTGATGGCGAGTGTGATCGGTCAGCACGACGAGCGGATCGACGTTCCTGACCTGTTCGAAATGTCCGGTGACTTTCATGCGTTTCTCCGTCGTGCCGGCTCAGCGATCCACTTCGCCGAACACGAGGTCATAGGTTCCG
The DNA here is from genome assembly GCA_040006415.1 of Rhodanobacter sp. Lineage (GTDB taxonomy): Bacteria > Pseudomonadota > Gammaproteobacteria > Xanthomonadales > Rhodanobacteraceae > Rhodanobacter. The sequence goes on along the minus strand of JBDTXA010000245.1, from coordinate 2,862 downwards.
ATCATGGCGACCACGTCGGCGAGCATGTGGCCGCGCACAATGGTGTCCATGGATGACAGGTGGGCAAAACCCGGGGCGCGCAGATGGGCGCGGAACGGCTTGTTGGCGCCGTCGGAAACCAGATAGCAGCCGAACTCGCCTTTGGGCGCCTCGACCGCTGCGTAGGTTTCCCCGGCCGGCACGCAATAGCCTTCGGTGAACAACTTGAAGTGATGAATCATCGCTTCCATGTCCTCCTTCATCTCGACCCGGGACGGCGGCGCGACCTTGAAGTTCTTGACCATCACCGGGCCCGGATTGGCCCTGAGCCATTTCGCGCACTGCTGGATGATGCGGTTCGACTGGCGCATCTCTTCCACGCGGCACAGGTAACGGTCGTAGCAGTCGCCACCCACACCGACCGGGATGTCGAAATCCATCTCGGCGTACTTGGCATATGGCTGCTTCTTGCGCAGGTCCCACTCGACTCCCGAGCCGCGCAGCATCACGCCCGTCATGCCCCACTGCTGGGCCAGCTCAGGTGAGATCACGCCAATGCCGACGGTGCGCTGCTTCCAGATCCGGTTGTTGGTCAGCAGCTCCTCGTACTCGTCCACTTTTGACGGGAAGTCGGCGGTGAACGCGTCGAGGTAATCCAGCATCGAGCCTTCGCGCCAACTGTTGAGGCGCTTGAGATCCTGACCCTTGTGCCACGGCGATTCGCGATACTGCGACATTTGCGCCGGCAGGTCGCGATAGACGCCGCCGGGACGATAGTAGGTCGCGTGCATGCGCGCGCCTGATACCGCCTCATAGACGTCCATCAGTTCTTCGCGTTCGCGGAAGGCATACAGAAAGACGGCCATCGCGCCCAGATCGAGCGCGTTGGAACCGATCCACATCAAGTGATTCAGGATGCGGGTGATTTCGTCGAACATGGTACGAATGTACTGCGCACGCTCCGGTGCCTCGATACCCAGCAGATTCTCGATTGCCTTCACATAGGCATGCTCATTGCACATCATCGAGACGTAATCGAGACGATCCATGTAACCGATTGATTGGTTGAATGGCTTGGATTCGACCAGCTTCTCGGTGCCACGATGAAGCAGGCCGACATGCGGATCGGCACGGACGATGGTTTCGCCGTCCATCTCCATCACCAGGCGCAACACGCCATGTGCGGCCGGATGCTGCGGACCGAAGTTCATCGTGTAATTGCGGATTTCCTGCATGCTCAGTTCTCCCGCCACTTGTCGGCGGCTTCGGCCTCGGCCTGGATCAGGTCGGCGTCGTTGCGAATGGTGCGTGGTACCAGCACGCGCGGCTCGATCGATACCGGCTCATAGATCACGCGCTTCTGCTCGGGGTCATAACGCACCTCGACATTGCCGACCAGTGGAAAGTCCTTGCGAAAGGGATGACCGACAAAACCGTAGTCGGTAAGGATGCGGCGCAGATCCGGATGGCCGTCGAAGATGATCCCGTAGAGATCGAAGGCCTCGCGCTCGAACCAGTTCACGCCAGGCCAGACCAGGGTCACTGACGGCATCATCGGCAGCGTGTCGTCCTCGCAGAAGACGCGCAGGCGCAGACGGCAATTGTGCTCGATCGAAAGCAGATGGATCACGGCTGCGAACCGATGCGGCTCGTTACCGGCCCGCGGACGCCCGGCCCAGTCAAAACGCCCCTGGGCCTGACCTTCGACACCGCGGGAGAAACCGTCGCCAGCGGCGGTATCGGTCTCCCATTCGGTCTGGCCGTAGCCAAGATAGTCGATGCCGCACAGGTCGATCAGCTCGCTGAATCGAAAGCCGGGCTCGTCGCGCAGCGCTGTCGCCACCGCGATCAGATCGGCCGGCGCCAGTTCGGCGGTGGTTTCGTTGCGGACCGTGGTGATGACCAGCGTGTCGCCAAATCGCGCAGCAAGGCGTTCGGCCAGCGAGGTCGCAGGTGTATCGGACATATCAGGGCCTCTACGAGCGCGCGATGGTGCTGGTGCGACGGATCTTCTTCTGCAGCTGCAGAATGCCGTGGATCAGTGCTTCGGCCGTTGGCGGGCAGCCCGGCACGTAGATGTCCACCGGCACGATGCGGTCGCAACCGCGCACCACCGAATAGGAGTAGTGGTAGTAGCCGCCGCCGTTGGCGCAGCTACCCATTGAGATGACCCACTTCGGCTCGGGCATCTGGTCGTAGACCCTGCGCAGGGCAGGCGCCATCTTGTTGACCAGCGTGCCGGCCACGATCATCACGTCGGACTGGCGGGGGCTGGGGCGGAAAATCACGCCATAACGATCCAGATCCAGCCGCGCCGCGCCCGCGTGCATCATCTCGACCGCACAGCAGGCCAGACCGAAAGTCATCGGCCACATCGAACCGGTCCGTGCCCAGTTCATCAGCGCATCGACACTGGTGGTGGCAAAGCCACGCTGCACCACGGGGTTGTCACCGGCAGGCCGCAGGATGTCGTCGACAAGATTCAGTGGCTGCGGATTGTGCATCACCTTGTCGATGCTTGAGATCACTCCCATTCCAGTGCTCCCTTCTTCCACACGTAGGCAAAACCGATGACAAGCAGCAACAGGAACAGACCCATCTCGACCAGCGCGATCAATCCAATCTGATTGAAGACAACCGCCCAGGGAAAAAGGAAGGCGATTTCCAGGTCGAAAATGATGAACAGGATCGCCAGCAGGTAATAACGGACGTCGAAGCGCATGCGCGCATCTTCGAACGCTTCAAAACCGCATTCGTAGGGCGCAAGTTTTTCCGCTTCGGGACGACTGGGTCCGGCAAGCAAACCGATGGCCAGCAACACCAGCCCGAGGCCGGTGGCCACGCCGATAAACAACAGAACAGGCCAGTATTCGGCAAGCACGA
>JBDTXA010000244.1:0-3735 GCA_040006415.1 Rhodanobacter sp. | reverse complement strand
TGCATGCCATGCAGGCGCTCTCCCAGCTGAGCTATGGCCCCGCCGCTGGAAGCCCAGAAGAATAGGTGCGAGTGGCAATTACGTCAAGCCTTTTCTGAGGAAGAGGTGCGAAGAATCGCGGTTTGTTCCACGCAAAGTCGACGATGGTGCCGATGCTGCGCAAGCTTCGTTTAAGCTGCAATGAATCGCGCACATCAAGAGTTGGGCATGCACGAAATTGGATTCATCCGCGACCTTGCGCTCGTCATGATCGTGGCAGGTGCCACCACGATTCTGTTTCAGCGGCTGCGCCAGCCGGTATTGCTTGGTTACATCCTGGCTGGCGTACTGATCGGCCCCCATACGCCTGGGATGCTGGTGGATGATCCGCAAGCGATCGACGACATCTCCAACCTGGGCGTGGTCTTGCTGATGTTCACCCTGGGTCTCGAATTCAGTGTTCGCAAGCTGCGTGAGGTCGGCGTGGGGGTACTGCTCGTTGCCGTGGTCGAGGTCGGGCTGATGCTGTGGATTGGCTATGGACTGGGTGGCCTCTTTGGCTGGAGCGGTATGGACGCGCTGTTCCTCGGCGCGATCATCTCCCTCTCATCGACCATGGTGGCCACACGGACCCTGGCCGAAGGCGGGCAGCGATACAAGCCGTTTGCCCAGCTCGTTGTCGGACTTCTGGTAGCCGAGGACCTGCTGGCCATCGTGATGCTGACGATGCTGACCGCGGTCGCCATCGGCGGCTCGGTGGAGCCTGAAGCGGCTTTCAGCCTGATCGGCCACCTGGGCTTGTTTGTCATCGTCGGCATGATTCTCGGCCTGCTGCTGTTGCCGCGGTTGGTGGACTATGTCGCCGGCTTTGGTCGCGACGAGACGCTCTTGGTCAGCGTGCTGGGTATCTGCTTTGGTGCCAGCCTGCTGGCTGCATGGATGGGTTACAGCGTGGCGCTGGGCGCGTTCCTCGCCGGTGCCGTGGTGGCGGAGTCACGCAGCGTGGGGCGCGTGATGCACTTGGTGGAGCCGTTGCGGGACATGTTTGCTGCGCTCTTCTTCGTGGCCATTGGGCTGAAGATTGATCCGGGGATGCTGCTCCAGTACGCCTTGCCAGCGCTGCTTGTCGCCGCAACGGTGATCGTGGGCAAGACGCTGGCTTGCAGCCTGGGTATTCTCCTGGTGGGCCATGAGCCGCGAACCGCCCTGCGTTCGGGTCTCGGCATGGCGCAGATCGGCGAATTTTCCTTCGTCATCGCCACGCTGGGCCTGTCGCTGGGCGTGATCAGTGATTTCATCTATCCCCTCGCGGTGTCGGTATCCGTGATTTGCATGGCCGCATCGCCCTATTTGAATCGCTCTGCGGGCGGCGTGGCGAACGGTCTTAGCCGCTTGACGCCGCGATCACTGCGACTGCTTGCAAGCAGCTACAGCGGCTGGCTGGAAAATCTCAAACCGGTGAACGAGAACGCCGCTATCGCCGCCATTTTTCGGCGACTGTTGTGGCACATCGGCGTGAACGTTCTGCTGGTGGTGACACTCTTCATCATCGGCGCCTACATCAACGCCCATAACTGGAGCTGGTTTTCGGAACTCGGAATCAACCGTGATTGGCGGCACACGCTCATCTGGGCCTGTGCGCTGTTTCTTTCGCTGCCCATATTGACCGCCATCTATCGAAAGGCCGAGGCTCTCGGCATGCTGCTGGCAGAGATCGGTATCCGGGAAAGATTTGCCGGCGCTTACACCCATACCATCCGAAGCATCCTGGCCCGTCTTATTCCGCTGGCTACCTTGGTTGCCTTGGCCCTGCTGGTCAGCGCATTGAGCTCGGCCATCCTTCCGCCACGCGGCATTGCGCTGTCGTTGATCGGTTTCGGCGTAGTGCTGGCAATCGTGCTCTGGCGCGGTTTGGTGAAGATGCATGCGCGACTGCAAGCGGCGCTCAAGGAAACTCTGGACAAGCGGGGCAGCCCTGAGGACGATCCCGGCTGAACGATTCCACCATCATTCAGCTAAAAATGAACCTTTATACGGGCTGACGGTCACAGCGCTGAGTCGTTGCCAAGACCGGACAAGCACCGCACAATGCGGGGCCTGCCTCCATAGGGGAGGCCCGGCCGGTGACGCCGGTATAACCATATTACGAGGGAGTTACGAATGAAGCATTTTCTGCGTCCCACGCTGACGGCAGTCGCGCTGGCTGTTGCGCTGGGCATGACGGCGAGCGTTTCCGCCCAGACGGCCGGTACGGTAGACAAGACCAAGGCTAGCTACGTCGTGGGTTGGGAGATTGCTTCCCAAATACCGCCGATCATGCGCGACGAGCTTGACCCGACGGCGGTTGCCAATGCGGTCAAGGCTTCGCTGTCCGGCCAGAAGCCCACCATGAGCGAGGCTGAAGCGAAGACAGTGCATGACGCGTTCATGGCCAAGATCCAGTCCAAGTACAAGGTCGAAATGACCAAGCTCGGCACCAAGAACAAGGCAGAGGGCGACGCCTTCCTGGCGAAGAACAAGTCCAAGTCGGGTGTGAAGACCACGGCTTCCGGCCTGCAGTACCAGGTGATCACCCAGGGTTCGGGTGCGCGTCCGGGTCCGAATGACACCGCTGAGATCAACTACACCGGCAGCTTTGTCGATGGTCAGGTGTTTGACGCTTCGGCCAAGCATCCGGGTGGCGGCGCAGCCAAGATTCCGCTGGCTAACGTGATTCCGGGCTTCCGCGAAGGTTTGCAGCTGATGCAGGTGGGCGGTCATTACAAGTTCTTCATACCGTCCACGCTGGCCTACGGCGCCGAGCCGCAGCCGCCAATGCCGCCGAATGCCACGTTGATTTTCGACGTGACCTTGGTCAAGACCGGTCCAACCCCGGCAGGCGCTGCCGCTCCAAGCGGCAAGTAATCAGTCAGTCGTAGTTTGACGACAGTAACGTTGCATGAAGGGCGCGAAGTGATTCGCGCCCTTCTTCTTTCCGTTCTCTCAACATGAGTGAATCGAGTCGACGATTCCTTGCCACGTTGGGGCGCGGTTAGAATAGACGTCTTCATAGACAGGAATCGTCCATCACATGATGAAAGTAACTATTTTCGGCACCGGTTATGTGGGTTTGGTCACGGGTGCGTGCCTGGCTGAGATGGGCAACCATGTGCTTTGTGTCGACATCGATGCGGCGAAAGTCGATGGACTGAAGCAGGGCGACATCCCCATTTTTGAACCCGGTCTGGAAGACATTGTCAGACGAAATCATGCCGGCGGGCGTTTAGACTTCACTACTGACGCCGCCACTGCGATTGCTCACGGTGAGCTGATCTTCATTGCCGTCGGTACGCCTCCCGATGAGGACGGCAGTGCGGACATGAAGTACGTGCTGGCGGTGGCCAGGTCGATTGGTCAGCACCTGGATCAATATACGGTAGTCGTGAACAAATCGACCGTGCCCGTGGGTACGGCCGATCGCGTGCGCGAGGCGATTGCGGAAGAGCTGCAACGGCGCAGTGTCGTTGTCGAATTCGATGTCGTATCCAATCCCGAGTTTCTCAAGGAAGGCGCTGCTGTCGACGACTGTCTGCGGCCGGATCGAATCATCGTCGGAGCGTCCAGCGAGCGTGCGATATCGGTGCTGCGCAAACTGTACGCGCCGTTCAATCGCAATCACGATCGCATGGTGGTGATGGATGAGCGCTCCGCCGAGCTGACGAAGTACGCCGCCAACGCCATGCTGGCAACCAAGATCAGCTTCATGAACGAGATCGC
>JBDTXA010000243.1:0-3764 GCA_040006415.1 Rhodanobacter sp. | reverse complement strand
GGTGTCGACCTTGCCGCTGGCAGCGAAGTCGCCGTTGCGGTCAAACGGTTCACCGTGATGACGCAGACACCACGCGTCCATCAGACCGTTGGCCGGACCCGTGTCGAAACCGAGCACGCCGCCGTCTGCGCGCAACACGGTAATGTTGGCAATGCCGCCCAGGTTGAGCACCACCCGTGTGTAACCGGGTCGGGATAGCAGCATGGCGTGCAAGGCCGGCACCAGCGGCGCGCCTTGCCCGCCGGCCGCCACGTCGGCGCGCCGGAAATCGGCGACGACGTCAATCCCGCAAGATTCGGCGATCACGCTGGGATCGCCCAACTGCATGGTGAAGGGGAATGTGCCGCCAGGACGGTGGCGCAGCGTCTGGCCATGCGAGCCGATGGCCGTCACCGCATGCGCTGGCGTTCTGCTGTCTGCGAGCAGTTGCAGGGCGGCGGCGGCAAACTGCCGACCGATCTCGACGTCCAGCCGTCCAAATGCATCCAGATCCAGCGGCACTTCGCCCTGCGCCAAGCCCAGCAGGCGCTGGCGCAGCTCTGCTGGCCACGGATGACTGTGGAGGGCGAGCAACTGCGGTACGTCATCGCTGCTGAATCTGACCAGGGCAGCGTCGATGCTGTCCGCGCTAGTTCCTGAGATCAGGCCGAGATACAGCCCCTCGGTTGCGCGTGAGGTCATCGACTCATTTGTCGTGGTGAGTGGCAGTCTCGCGACGCGCCAACCTGATGCTGGTGTCGGTCGCCTTGATTCTGGCCAGCATCGGCTGAACTTGTTGCTCGAATCGCGCTAGCAGCTTGGTTGGCAACGGCTGTGGCTTGGGCATGGTTATGGTCAGCGGGTTTTCCTGCTTGCCGAAGACCCTTACTTCATAGTGAAGATGGGGGCCGGTTGCCAGGCCGGTCATGCCGACAAATCCGATCACTTGACCCTGACGTACGTGCGAACCCACCCGCTCGCCGGGCTCGAACCGCGACATGTGCCCGTAGGCAGTGGAGTACTTCGCGCCGTGCTTGATCAGCACGAAGTTGCCGAAACCTCGCTCCCAGCCGCGATAGGCGATGACGCCGTCTCCGGCGGCGTGAATCGGCGTGCCCGTGGGCGCTGCGTAGTCCACCCCTTTGTGTGCCCGTGTGTAGCCGAGGACCGGATGATGGCGGGCCAAGCTGAAACGCGATGAGATACGGCTGAATGCCACGGGCGTACGCAGAAGTGATTTGCGCAGCGGTCGACCTTCCTCACTATAGTAGTCATAGCTGCCGTCGGACTTCTTGAAGCGATAGGCCGTATAACGCTGACCGTGATTGAGGAACTCCGCCGCGAGGATGTCGCCGGATTGATAGTAGGCGCCATCGCGGTAGATATCATCATAGATAACGGTAAAGCTGTCGCCGCTGCGAATGTCCTTGATGAAGTCAATATCGTATTTGAAGACATCGGCGAGTTTGACCATCATCCCCTCGTCAAGCCCAGCGTTGCCGCCGGCACCAAATAGCGAGTTCTCGATGACAGCGTGGGCAATATGCACGCGCTGCTCCATGGCGCGAGCCTGCGTAGTCAGTGTCGGTTGGTTGGCGTCGAGGCGCACGGTGGTACGCGTGGCACTGTCACTTTCGAAACGAAAACCTTCCAGGCTGCCGTCATTGCCGAGCAGGAAAGCAAATTCTTCACCCGGTTGGATGGTTTGCAGCGCTGCTGTGCTATCACCAGCGACATCCAGGACTTTCTGCAACTCACTCATGCCAAGGCCGCGGGCGCTGAAAATATCCGAGAGTGTCTGGCCGGATTCCACCCGGACCACCTGCCAGTCGTCGACCGTGGCGACACTGGTGCCCATCGGCGCCACCTTGGGCAATGCCAAAGGCAACAAGGAGTGTTGCGGGGTCACCGTCGCCGGCCGCATGGCGCTGGCCCAGGCGGGCATGATGAAACCGGAAAGCAACGTGACCAGGAGGGCGGTACCAGCAAGTACCAGGCGTTCGCGATGCCAGTGAATCGGTTCGATGTCATTCGAACGATCAAATGACCAATGCGAGCAGCGCTCGTAGAAGTGGGAGTGGCGACGTTGTGCCTTGCGGCAGATCGCCTGTTTGCGCGCTTGCCGCGCCCCCTGCTTGTATTGAGCCATGCTATGAACGCCCTGCAGTACATAATAACCAACAGCGGGTACCATAGCGGTCATGTGTAAATGGCGTCAACGCCTTTCGCATCAATGGTTTGCAGGACATTCCGGGTTAACACACACTTAACGAAGGCATCACATCGGTCGATCCGGTGATTGCCATCCATATGCCACTTTTCGAGGGAAATGCATGAGCGAGCTTGAGCAGGCGCTGGCCACGATCGCGCGTGGCGCCGATGAGATCATCAAGCGGGAAGATCTGGCCGAGCGCCTTAAAAGCGGGCGCCCGTTGCGGATCAAGGCCGGCTTCGATCCAACCGCACCCGATCTGCATATCGGCCATACCGTGCTGTTGAACAAGATGCGTCAATTCCAGGATCTGGGCCACGAGGTCATTTTTCTGATTGGTGACTTCACGGGAATGATCGGTGATCCGACCGGCAAAAATGCCACGCGAAAGGCGTTGACCCGCGAGGATGTCCGGATCAATGCGGAAACGTATGCCAGTCAGGTCTACAAGGTGCTGGATCGGGATCGTACGGAGTTGCGCTTCAACTCGGAATGGTTCGATCAGATGACAGCGGCGGACATGATCAAGCTGGCGGCGCAGCACACCGTAGCGCGCATGCTCGAGCGCGATGACTTCGCCAAGCGCTACGCCGCGCAAAAGCCGATCGCCATCCATGAGTTCATGTACCCGCTGACTCAAGGGTATGACTCGGTGGCCCTGAAGGCGGACGTGGAGCTCGGTGGCACCGACCAGAAATTCAATCTACTGATGGGCCGGGGAATGCAGGAGCATTTCGGGCAGCCGCCACAGATTGTATTGACCATGCCGTTGCTTGAAGGGCTGGACGGTGTCAACAAGATGTCCAAGTCGCTTGGCAACTACATAGGGATCAATGAGCCGGCGATCGACATCGTCACCAAGACGATGAAGATCGGTGACGAACTGATGTGGCGCTGGTTTGAGCTGCTCAGCTTCGAGGTCACGCTGGATCAGTTGGCGCAGATGAAGATGGATATCGCCAGCGGTGTGCTCAATCCCAGGGATGCCAAGCTGACACTCGCGCGCGAACTAGCGACACGTTTCCACGATGCTGCCGCCGCGGAGCTTGCGATCGCCGGCTGGCATGCGGTTGTTCGCGGCGAGGGCGATACATCCCTACTGCCGCAAACCGAGCTGCTCGTTCCTGCCGAGGGATTGCGCCTCGCTGCATTGCTTACGGCGGCGGGACTCACCGCGAGCAACTCCGAGGCGAATCGCAAGCTTAAGGAGCGCGCCGTTCGCATCGATGCGGAAGTCGCGGAAGATGCTCAGCGGGTGTTTCAGGTCGGTTTCGAAGGTGTATTGCAGGTTGGTAAGCGAAATTTTGCCCGGGTGAGGCTTTTGCAGGCCTAAATTTCGGTCGACCGGTCCTCTATTCAATCATGCTTGAATAGAATATTTCGTGGGTTGCCAGTGGCTTGCGACACATCTAGAAAGTAAATACGAATAAGGGCTTGCTAAAAAATTCACAGATCGTATTATTCGCAGCCCGCAGTCGCCCAGACGTCGCAAGACGGACCGCCGGGACCCCAAACAAGCAGCAACGGGGGTGTTGACGGTAAGCGGAATCGATGTAGAATGGGCGGCTCACCT
>JBDTXA010000242.1:0-3813 GCA_040006415.1 Rhodanobacter sp. | reverse complement strand
ATCACCTGACGCGCATACGGAAACAGCAGGTTCGGGCAGTAGCTGCCGATGATGCCGGCGTGATCCGCCTCGTTGAAACCGGCGATGCCGAACAGGCCAGCCTGCTCCACTTCAGCCAGATAGGCGGTGCGCTGCCCGACGGTGCAGGTCAGCGTGAGGCTGAGCACGACTTCGTACAGATTGTTGCCGAGGTCGGTCGCCTTCTGACCCAGATTCAGCTGTACCTGCGGCTGCTCCTTCTCGTCGATGTCCTGGAAGATCTGCGGCGCGTTAGGCGCTTCGAAGGAGACATCCTTCACATAGATCTTCTGCAACATCAGCTGCGGCTGGTTGTCCTGGCCGCTGGCCTGGTCGTTGTTGATCACTTCTGCCATCGGGAGATCCTCGTGTCTTGGTCGTAAACAAAAGAGGCCGATTGTTCCATACATCCCTTCCCTGCGCACGCGGATTGCCGGCTATAACCACGAAAAAGATTGCGCAGACCCTTGTTTTCCTGCCAGAATACGCGGCTCGCCATGTATCGACCGGATGATCCGGGCACTCCGCCACGCGATGCGGATTTCGTGATGAAGCGTTGCAACACTTTCCAGCATCGTGTGACGCACAGCGTCGCTGGGCCGATGTCGCCCTGGCTAACGGGTGGTAATCACGGCTTTTTATCAAGCCATTCTTACGGAGGTCGTCATGGCCCGTGTATGTCAAGTCACCGGTAAGGGTGTGATGAGCGGCAACAACGTCTCGCACGCCAACAACCGTACCCGTCGCCGCTGGTTGCCCAACCTGCATGAGCGTCGTTTCTGGGTTGCCGGCGAAAATCGCTGGATCAAGTTGCGCGTTTCCAACAACGCCCTGCGCACCATCGACAAGAATGGCATCGAAGCCGTGATTGCCGACATGCGTGCCCGCGGCGAAAAGGTCTGAGGAGCAAATCATGGCTAACAAGACTCAAGACAAAATCCGCATGATTTCTTCGGCCGGTACCGGCCACTTCTACACCACGAAGAAGAACAAGAAGAACACGCCCGAAAAATTCGAATTCAAGAAGTACGATCCGGTCGTGCGCAAGCATGTGATCTACAAGGAAGGCAAGATCAAATGACGTGACGGCCCATTCGCGCCTGCGCGAATGGTTCTGCCGGAACGTTACCCCAGCGAACGCTGGGGCCCAGCGCCTTGTGCTTTCCCGCGCTCAAAGAAAACCCGCCCCACGGCGGGTTTTCTTTTGCCCGCTTGCCGCCGCCGCGCTACAGCCGGCATCATCCAGCCGCGCCTCTCGCGGTGCGCTTTTCCCCACCCTGTTGGCAAACGAATGGTCGCACCTCGCGCCGACGGTGAAGCGCATGCACGGCCCAGCCGCGTCGGTGCTTGCCCGCGGCCAGGCCGATGTTAGCGGCGCGGACCACTTTCCCGCTCGTTGCCTGCGCCGCCTGCTGAGCCTGCCAGCACCGGGCCGGGGTCAGCCATTGGAAGTCACCATCGAACGCCAGGGCATCCCTGCAGCCTGGACTCGCCGGCGGACGCCTGATGCGCTCCGTGCTCGACCTGGACGCTGCTGCCGGACAGCTGAGCGAGCGACTCGGGCCGGTCACGCTGCCGTTCGAATGGCTCCGCGAAGGGATCGCGATCTACCGGAGGCTGCGCATCCCGCTGCCGCGGGCGCTTCTGGGCAGTATGCTGTCGCGCATCGGGTCGAGCGACAACTGCTACGTTTTCGACATCGACACCCGTGGCTCTTGCCGGTGCCCCGCCAGTGTCAGCGCGAAACGTGTATCACCAGCCAGTCGACGTGCAATCTGCGAACCAAAACGCCGGTAGCACCGATCAGCACGACCCGCAGTGTCATCAAGGTTCTTTACCAGAATCCGCAAAAACAAAACCCGCCGGATGGCGGGTTTTGATTATGACCGATTCCGAAGATCAGGCGGTGGCGATCGCGTAGCCCTTGAGCCGCTGGGCAAATTCCTGCAGCGCACGAATACCGCTTTCCTCCGCTTCGTGAATCCACTGTTGCAGACTCTTCAGCGTTTGCTCCGCGCCGCGCTGTTCCATCACGGCAGCGAGGCGGCTGCGGAACTCGACCACAACCTTCAGCGTCGGACGCTTGGCCAGCATGGCCTGCATGCGGTCATGACCGTCACTGTCCAGCCAGCGGCCACCATCGGCCATGGCCAGTCGGATGCGCTTCGGCATCGCCTTGAGGCTCTCGCCTGCGTGATGGGTCTCGTCCGACAGCGTCGGCACGATCACACCGCGGTAGAAGTCGGTCATGGCCTGAAAGCGATGGGTAAGCACGGCCTTCAAGGTGTCGGCGTCGGGCAGGCGCACATTCGGACGGACATCGAGCGACGGCGCCACGCGCAGCACCTTGGCGAGACCAACGGCACGCAACCCGCAAATCGCCGCCCAGCCGATATCGAATTCCCACTTGCGCAGCGCGAACTTGGCTGAACTCGGAAACGCGTGGTGATTGTTGTGCAGCTCTTCACCACCGATCCAGAAAGCCCACGGAATCAGGTTGCGCGCGGTGTCGGCACTTTCGAAATTGCGGTAGCCGGCCCAATGGCCGATGCCGTTGACGAAGCCGGCGGCCCAGAACGGAATCCAGATCATCTGAATCGCCCACAACGCCGCACCGATCACGCCGAACAGCGCGATGCTGATGAACAGCATCAGGGTCGGGCCCCAATACGGATGCGCGCCATAGACGTTCTTCTCGACCCAGTCATCGGGCGTGCCGCGACCGTACTGCTCCATGTCCTGCTTCGACTCGCAGGCATCGCGGTACAGCGAAACGCCGTCCCAGAACACCTTCTTGATGCCGTAGATCATCGGGCTGTGCGGATCTTCCTCGGTCTCGACCTTGGCGTGGTGCTTGCGATGCACGGCCACCCACTCACGAGTCACCATGCCGGTGGTCAACCAGCCCCAGAAACGGAAGAAATGCGCCAGCACGGGGTGGAAATCCACGCCGCGATGGGTCTGGCTGCGATGCAGATACAGCGTCACCGTGAAGATGGTGAGCTGAGTCACGATCAGCATGTAGATGACGATCTCACCCCAACTTGCGTGGGTCAGACCATCGTTCAGGAAATTGAGTACCGCGTTCAACATGGCATATACCGGTCGAGGAATGGGTTCAGTCTAGTCGGGGGCTTCCATACCCACCAGCATGGCTCGGCCCACAATGATAACAGTTCGTCAAGAGGCAAAGGCTAACCCGACGTTAGTTCACAGGTTTCCACCGTCATGTGTTGTCTAAACATGGGGGCGCCATGACAATCAGGCAATGACCTTGCCAACTGACGCACCCAGCCCGCCCGTTCTGCAACTGGAACACCTCACCCGCCGCCGAGCTGGCCGGCTCGCCGTTCAGGATGTGTCCCTGACCCTGCGCCGCGGCGAGGTTCTGGGACTTCTGGGCGTCAACGGTGCCGGAAAATCGACCACCTTGTCGATGATTGCCGGCGCGCTGCGGCCCGACAGCGGCAGCATCAGCCTGAATGGGGATGATTTCCTGGAGCGGCCCGAACTGGCCCGTAGCATCCTCGGCTGGTTACCCGAACGTGCGCCGATGTGGCCGGAACTGACGGTCAGCGAGCATCTGGACGCTCATGGTCACCTGCGCGGATTGAGCGGCGCGGGATTGCAACAGGCGCGCACGTCGATTATCGAGCGACTGGAACTTCAGCCGCTGGCGCGTCGCCTCGCGGGCGTGCTTTCGCAGGGCCAGCGCCAGCGGCTCGGACTGGCGTGCGCGCTGCTGCATCGCCCCTCGCTGCTGGTGCTGGACGAGCCGGCGAATGCGCTCGATCC
>JBDTXA010000241.1:0-3847 GCA_040006415.1 Rhodanobacter sp. | reverse complement strand
GCATGAGCGTGCTGGCGGTGACACGGCTGGAATGGCGGCGACTGCTGGTGCGGCCACTAGCCTGGGTACTGGCGGCGCTGACGCTGGCGTGGCTGGCCTGGAATTTCACCTTGCTGCTGGGCAGTTTTCTGGGCAGCCAGATCCAGCGAGCAGCGCTGCAGGACAGCCCCGGCTTCACCGATCTGGTTGCCGTGCCGCTGCTGGGCCAGCTGGCCCAGTTGGCGTTTCTGGTGGTACCGCTGCTGAGCATGTCGGTCATTGCCGGGGAGCGCCGCCAAGGCACCTTGCCTCTGATGTTCGCCGCCGGCGTACCCGGGTCGCATATCGTGCTGGGCAAGTATCTGGCGGTGCTCGGATGGTTGCTGTTGTGGCTGCTCATGAGCCTTCTCATGCCGCTGGCACTGGCGCACGCCACCCATCCGGACTGGGGCAAGCTCGGTGCCGCCACGCTGGGTATCGGCCTGATGCTGGCGACGCTGGCAGCGATTGGCGTGGCCTGTTCAAGCTTCGCCTCGCACGCCGCCATCGCCGCGGCAGCGGCACTGATCGTGGCGCTCGCCCTGTGGGGCGTGAACCTCGGCGCCCAGATGGCGGGGGTTAACGGTGGCGCCATCAACTGGATCGCGATGAGCACCCATCTGCAACCGATGCTCCGCGGCCTGGTCGCCAGCGGTGACGTGATCTGGTTCCTGCTGGTGATCTTCCTGGCGCTGGCACTGGCCACGCGGCGACTCGGTGCCGAAAGGGAGCGCGGCTGATGCGGCATCTATTGAGACGTCTGGACGGCTGGCTGTTCGCGCTGCTACTAGTGCTGGCAGTCGCCGCGATCGGCTACCTCAGCACGCGCTACGCGTATGTCGCCGACTGGACCGCAAACGGCAGGATCAGCCTCTCGGCCGAAAGTCGTGCGGTACTGGCCCAGCTGAAGGGTCCGGTGGAAATCGTCAGCTATGCCAACCCGCAGGGCGACCTGCGTCAGACCGTGGCCGGCTTTCTGCAGCGCTATCAGGCGGCGAAACCCGACCTCACCCTGTGCTTCGTCGATCCGCAACTGGACCCGGCGAAGATGCGCGAGCTCGGCATCACCGTCGATGGCGCTCTGATCCTTCACTACCGCGGCCACGAGCAGCACCTGGACGAACTGTCCGAGCGCAGCCTGACCAATGCTCTGGAGCGGCTGGTGCGCGGCAGCGACCGTATCGTCGCGTTCGTCACCGGCGATGGAGAGCGCAGAGCGGACGGCAAAGCCAATGCCGATCTGGGCACCTTCATCACCCAGCTCGAAGCGCGTGGCATGCGCGCGGTGCCGCTGAGCTTTGCCCAGGTCGGCGCCGTGCCCGATCACACCGATCTGGTGGTGCTGGCCAGCCCGGCCCTGACGCTGGCACCCGGCGCTGTGCAGGCGCTGGTCACTTACGTGCAAACCGGTGGCAACCTGCTGTGGCTGACCGAACCAAACGACGATGATCTCGGCCTCAAGCCGCTGGCCGATGTGCTCGGCGTGCAGGTGCTGCCCGGCGTGCTGGTTGACGGCTCCGGCACCGCGCTGGGGCTGCACGATCCACGCATGATTGCGCTCGGTGACTATCTGCCACAGGCAATTACCCGCGGCTTCACCCTGACCACGCTATTTCCGCAGACGTCGGCGCTGGCGCAGGTCGCCAAGACTGACTGGTTGGTGACGCCCTTCCTGCGCTCGGGCCCACAAAGCTGGACCGAATTTCAGCCGATCGACAACACTGGCACATCTAACATCCGCTTCGATGCCGACAAGGGCGAGTTGAAAGGTCCGCTGGATTTCGGCTTTGCGCTGACCCGGCTCTCACCCAGCCCCGAGAAGAGCGAGCAGCGCGTGGTCGTGATTGGTGATGGCGATTTTCTCTCCAATACCTTCCTCGGCAATGGCGGCAATCGCGCGCTGGGTGAGCGGGTGTTCGACTGGATGCTCGGCGACGACAAGCTGGTCGACCTGCCTCCGCGTGGGGCACCCGACCGGCTGCTGGAAATCTCGCAAACCGAACTGAACGCGCTGAGCTTCGGCTTTCTGATCGCGCTACCGCTGCTGTTGCTGCTGATCGGCGGATGGATCGTGTGGCGCCGGCGCCGGCGCTGACCGATGAAGCGAACCCTGCGCCGTCGCCTGCTCCTTGCGTTCGCCGTGGTGGCACTGCTGCTGCTTGCCGGCTGGCAGCTGCAGCGCGATGCCGCGGGTGAAGACGGCGCGCTGACCTCCCTGGAGCCAGCCAGCATCCAGCACATCACGCTAACCGTGCCCGGCACGCCAGCCCTGCATTATGAAAAACGCCACGGCCATTGGTGGCGTATCGACGGCATCCCGACGCGCGCCACCGATGCACGCCTCAACGACCTCACCGACACGGCCGCAGCGCCGGTGCGGGAGTGGCGGCCGGCCAGCGATTTCAACCCGGCAAAGATAGGCCTGGCGCCACCGCGAGCCGTGCTCGACCTGGACGGCACCACGCTGGAGTTCGGCGAATTATCCGTCACCGGACCGCAGCACTACGTTCGTGTCGGTCAGCGGGTAGCGCTGATTTCGGCGCGCTACATGCCGCGATCACCGGCCACCAAGACCACCGACCTGCAGTAACGGAACGGTTTCTTCACGCGGCCTGACGTTCAGGCCTTGCACGCTTGCTGATCAGGCCCACTTTCAGGGCAACAGCGCAAGGAGTGATCGAAGATGAGTCAGCAGGCAATAGGCGTGGTCGGCATGGCCGTGATGGGGCGCAATCTAGCGCTGAACATCGAAAGCCGGGGTCACGCGGTCTCGATCTACAACCGTAGTCGTGAAAAGACCGACGAGGTGGTCGCCGAACACGGCGACAAGCAACTGATCCCCACCTATACGCTGCAGGAATTTGCCGACTCACTGGAAAAGCCGCGGCGCATCCTGCTGATGGTGAAAGCCGGTGAAGCCACCGACGACACCATCGCCCAGCTGAAACCGCTGTTGGACAAGGGAGACATCCTGATCGACGGCGGCAACACCAACTTCCACGACACGATTCGTCGCAACAAGGAACTGGCCAAAGCGGGGCTGCACTTCATCGGCACCGGCGTTTCCGGCGGCGAGGAAGGTGCCCTGCATGGCCCTTCCATCATGCCTGGCGGGCCGCGTGACGCTTACGATCTGGTCGAGCCGATCCTCATCGAGATCGCCGCGCGCGCCGACGATGGCAAGCCCTGCGTCGCCTACATGGGACCGGACGGTGCCGGCCACTACGTCAAGATGGTGCACAACGGCATCGAGTACGGCGACATGCAGCTGATCGCGGAGAGCTACGCGGTGCTCAAGCACGTCCTCGGCCTGTCGAATCAGGAACTCGCCACGGTCTATACCGAATGGAACCAGGGTGAACTCGACAGTTACCTGATCGAGATCACCGCGAAAATCTTCGGCAAGAAAGATGAAAAGACCGGCCAGGATCTGGTCGACGTGATCCTCGACCGCGCAGCACAGAAAGGCACCGGCAAATGGACCAGCCAGAGCGCGCTTGATCTGGGCGTACCGTTGCCATTGATCACCGAGTCGGTGTTCGCCCGCGTGCTGTCTTCGCTGAAGGACGAACGCGTCCTCGCCAGCAAGCAGCTCGATGGCCCGGTTGCGCCTGCGTTCAAGGGCGACCGAGATGCGTTTATCGCCGCCGTGGGACGGGCGCTGTATCTGAGCAAGATCGTTTCGTACGCACAGGGTTTCGCCCAGCTGCGCGCGGCATCGGATGAGTACGACTGGCAGCTCGACTACGGCACCATTGCGCAGATCTGGCGCGGCGGCTGCATCATCCGCGCCCGCTTCCTGCAGAACATCACCGATGCGTACGCCGAG
>JBDTXA010000240.1:0-4007 GCA_040006415.1 Rhodanobacter sp. | reverse complement strand
ATCGCCAGGATGAACAGCGTTTCCGACACCTGCGAAATCGACATGATGATCGCCGGATACCGCACTGTCAGCGTGTTCTGAAATGCCGGCACGGTGGCGAAGTCGTGCAAAAAAGTGTCGCCATAGGCATTGGTCAGCTGCAGCGAGGCGCCGAGCAGCATCGCGAAGATAAAGAACGTCGCCATCTTGGCGTTCTTGAACAGCTTGAACGAGGTCAGTCCGAACGTGTCCATCATCGAGCGCTTGGTCAGCGTTTGCAGTTTCGGCGGGCAGGCGGGCAGGGTGAACGCGTAGAGGCCCAGCACCAGCGCTGCCGCCGATGCCACGTAGAACTGTCCAGACGAGGTTTCCAGGTGCAACAGGCTCACCGTCCACAGCGCCACGATGAAACCCACCGTGCCCCACACCCGGATCGGTGGATAGTTCACCACCACGTCGAGATTGTTTTTCTTCAGCGCGTTATAGGCCACCGCGATCGACAGCGAGATCGTCGGCATGTAGCAGCACATGTTCAGCAGCATCACCCAGAACAGCGTGCCTGGCTTGTCGATCGTTGGAATGATGAACAACACCAGCGCACCCAGGATGTGCAGCACGCCATAGAGCTTCTCGGCGTTGATCCACTTGTCCGCAATCACGCCCATCAGCGAGGGCATGAACAGCGAGGCGATGCCCATGGTGGAGAAGATCGCGCCGAACTGCGCGCCGCCCCAGTGCTTGTTCTGAAACCAGTACGCGCCGATGGTGATCAGCCATGAGCCCCATACGAAGAACTGTAGCAAGTTCATGACGACGAGTCGAAGCTTGAGACTCATGAATGGATGTCCCGCATGTGCGTTCCCCAAGGCAACGGCGCGGGACGATCCCTTGGCCATCAATACTCCTGCAGGTTAGACAACCCGGGCACGCCCGACAAGTCGACGCCCAGCCACGTTCTGGCCTCAGCGTCAGTCCGAACGCAAGACCGTCGCCACCTGCGCACGCAGTATCGGCAGCAGCTCGGCCTCGAACCACGGGTTGCGCAGCAGCCAGAGCCGGTTGCGTGGGCTGGGATGCGGCAGCGGCAGACAGCCTCGCGTCAGATGTTCCGGCCACGCCCGCACGGTATCGGTCAGGCGCGCGCCGCGCTCGAGCGCCAGCAGGCCGGCCTGCGCATACTGACCGATCACCAGCGTCAGCCGTACCTCGCGCAGCAGCGGCAGCAGGCGTGGGTGCCATGTGGGTGCGCACTCCGGTCGTGGCGGCAGATCACCGACCGGACCGCTGCCGGGAAAACAGAATCCCATCGGCACGATAGCCACGCGGCGTGGGTCGTAAAACGTGTCGCGATCCATCTCCAGCCACTCGCGCAGCCGTTGACCACTGACGTCGTCGAACGGCACGCCACTTTCATGCACCTTGCGTCCGGGCGCCTGACTGACAATCAGCAACCGCGACCTCGCCGATGCCTGCACCACCGGCCGTGGACCCAGCGGCAGCTGCGCCGCGCAGATCCGGCAGGCACGGATGTCAGCGAGCAGTGAATCCAGCGCATCAGCCATCACGGTGCCCGATCAAGGCAGCAACTTGCCCGGATTGAGAATACCGTCCGGATCGAACGCCGTCTTGACGTTGCGCATCAGCGTCAGCGTTGACGCCTCTACTGCCAGCGGCATGAATTCGCGCTTCACCA
Source organism: Rhodanobacter sp. (assembly GCA_040006415.1). Lineage (GTDB taxonomy): Bacteria > Pseudomonadota > Gammaproteobacteria > Xanthomonadales > Rhodanobacteraceae > Rhodanobacter. The sequence goes on along the minus strand of JBDTXA010000240.1, from coordinate 2,335 downwards.
TGCCGATCCCGTGTTCGCCCGACAGCGTGCCCTCGAGCGAAATCACCAGCGAAAACACCTCGGCCAGACACGCATGCGCGCGCTCGCGTTCCGCGTCATCGCGCGGCAGCAGGTTCACATGCAGGTTGCCGTTGCCCGCGTGGCCGAACGTCACGATCAACACATGGTGCTTCGCCGACAGCGCCTTGATGCCGTCGACCAGCGCAGGCAGGTGACTGACCGGCACCACCACGTCCTCGTTGATCTTGTGCGGCGAGATCCTGCGCTGCGCCGGCGACAACGCCTTGCGCGCTGCCCACAGCGCCGCCGTCTCTGCGGCTGACGCCGCCACGTGCAAGCTTTCCAGTCCGTCGCCGCGCACCGCCGCAGATAACGCACCCACCGCACTGTCCAGCGTGTCCGGTTCGCCATCCACCTCGATCATCAGCATCGCGCCAGCCAGCGGCACGCTGTCGCCGCCATAGTCGTGCGCCAGCTTCAACGCCACATCGTCGATGAACTCCAGCGCGCACGGCGTCACCGGCTGAGCCATGACTCGCGCCACCGCCCGCGCTGCGCTGCCCACGTCGCGGAACGTGGCGCGCAGCGTGCGCACAGCCGAAGGTTTCGGCGTCAGTTTCAGGGTGGCTTCGGTGATCAGGGCCAGCGTCCCTTCCGAGCCAATCAACAGCCGGGTCAGGTCGTAACCGGTGGCACCCTTGCTCGTATACGTGCCGCAGCGAAACCCCTCGCCACTGCCCGCCACCGCACGCAGGCCCAGCGTGTTCTCTCGCGGGCTGCCGTATTTCACCGCCCGCGGCCCCGCCGAATTGCAGGCCAGATTACCGCCGATCGTGCACCACGGCGCCGAACTCGGATCAGGTGGCCAGAAAAAACCGTGCGTTGCCAGCGCCTTCTGCAAATCCCCGTTCAACACGCCCGGCTCCACCACCGCCAGCCGATTGTCCGGATCAATCCGCACGATCCGGTTCATCCGCTCGAAACTCACCACCACCCCGCCGTCCACCGGCACCGTCGCTCCGGTCGTGTTGCTGCCACGTCCCCGCCCGATCACCGGCACCCGATGCGCGCGGCACGCGCCGACAAGCGCCGCCACCTGCGCATGCTCGGTCGGAAATACCACTGCATCCGGTAGCGCCTGCCGGCGAGAGTTGTCGTAGGAATAGGCGATGCGATCGGCATCGCCGATGGCGAGCGAGTCGGCGGGGAAGATATTGCGCAGCGCTTCGAGCAAGGCAGAGGAAAGCTTCATGGCTAGAGCTTAACGGTTAATCTTTTCGTCGCCGGCTTGCTCTGCTTCCTTATGTCGATCGGGCAAAGTCAGCGCCAGATGTTGAAGAGTTCGAATACTGCGCCCCAGCGGGACCACATCGCGCTTTCGGTAGCAAGTGTCTGGGTGTTCATGACAAGTCTGAGTGGTTTTCCAACGCGTGGCGCGGTGTGCTTGATGATCAACAGGTCGCGGCGTCTTATGACTCGTATGCCACAACCGTGCCCTGGAGTCAGCGGTGCGGCCTCGTCGAGCATGAAGTGATGGCTGCTCTTCATGCTGCCGCCGCGCTGGGTGCCGGGGATCTGGTCGGGTTGCTCAAACGCCAGCGCAGTTACCTTGGTTAGTCGGCTACGACATCGACCCTGACATCAGCGGCACGCAAGCCAGCTAAACTCGCTGCATCCGGCATTCCCCACCGGCACAGGAGATCGCCATGAAAACCATGATTCGCCCGCTTCGCCAAGCCTTGTTGCTGGCGCTCACATTGGGTTTTGTGGCGCCGGTACTGGCGCAATCGCAGAAGGTCGATCAGCAGAATCTCTATCACCACTGGATTTTGCTCAACACGTCGGTGCAGGCGGATGCACCCAATAGCGGCCTGAATCTGGACAAGCCTGGCTGTGCGGCGGTGACCTACACCATCGGCTCCGATGGCGTGCCGATCAACGTCCAGGTGGTCAAGGTTGAGCCCAGAAGCGACCTCGGTTCGGTGGCGCTGAGCGCGGTGTCCAATTTCCGCTACGGGCCGTCTCTGGACAACAAGATTCATCAGCCGGTCGCCACCTATTACGTGGTCCCCTTCAACGCGCCCGCGGATCCGGCGCAGCGGAAGAAGCTGGTCGACGCTTGCAAGCTGCCCGGGTACAGCGCCTGAAGGCTGGCAGGACCGGCCCGCGCCACCACGCCAGGTCGCCAGGTCGCCAATCTGGCTTATAATTGACATTTTGAAACGTGTCGCCTCGGTCCCGAGGCGGCTTGAACCTTGTGCTGGCGGACCTCGCCCTCGCACCACGGAGTCGTCATGAGTATTGAAGATCTCGAAAGCATCGCCCTGGCGATGGT
>JBDTXA010000239.1:0-4094 GCA_040006415.1 Rhodanobacter sp. | reverse complement strand
CAAGGTGCAACTGTTCGCAGGCGATCCCGTCGTGGACGAATTCCGGGATCTCTACAACTACGTGATCCCGCGCAGCAAGGCGAGCTACTCGATGACGTGGACACAGGGGAAATTCAGTGCGACCGTGCATGGCTCGCGCCTGGGCGGCCTGCCCAATTACGATGGCGATACCCGGCTCGGGCCGACCTTCGTCTACAACGGCTCGCTCAACTACCGGTTCACGCCGCGCGCCTCGCTGACCTTCACCGTCGACAACCTGTTCGACAAGAAGCCCGCGCCGGACAGCACCTGGACCAGCTATCCGTACTATTCACGCAGCTGGTTCAGTCCGATCGGTCGGGCCTACTTCATCCAGGGAACCTACCGCTTCGGCGGCAGCGACGCGCAGTAGCGTCGCTTGTCCCCGGCATGCTGCCGCGCCATGCGGCAACATGCCGGATTCGCCGGTCGGGCGGGGGGCGCTTACGCCAGCGAATGCAATGAGCTCAGACGTTGAACAGGAAGTGCAGCACGTCGCCATCCTTGACGACGTAATCCTTGCCTTCCTTGCGCAGCCGACCGGCAGTGGCGGCACCGGCTTCGCCTTTGTACTGGATGAAGTCGTCATAGCCGATCGTCTCGGCACGGATGAAGCCACGCTCGAAATCGGTATGGATCACCCCGGCTGCCTGCGGTGCGCTCGAGCCGCGCCGCAACTGCCACGCGCGAACCTCCTTCACACCGGCGGTAAAATAGGTCTGCAGGTCGAGCAGCTTGTAGCCGGCGCGGATCACCCTATTCAAGCCCGGCTCGTCCAGGCCCATGTCCTTGAGGAACTCGTCGCGGTCGGCGTCTTCAAGCTGCGCCATCTCCTCTTCAATAGACGCGCACACTGGCACCACTTCGGCGCCTTCGGTGAGCGCATGCGCCCGCACAGCGTCCAGCAACGGGTTGTTCTCGAAGCCGTCGTCGGCGACGTTGGCGATGTACATCAGCGGTTTCAGAGTGAGCAGAAACAGGTCGCGGACCAGCGCCTTCTCTTCCTCGTCCAGGCCCAGGCTGCGTGCCGACCGGCCGTCGTTGAGGCCGGCGGAAAGTTTCTGCAGCACCGGCTTCCGCGCCAGCGCTTCCTTGTCGTTCGCCTTGGCCGCGCGCTCGGCGCGGTTCAGCGCCTTGTCCACGGATTCCAGGTCAGCCAGCGCCAGTTCGGTGTCGATCGTTTCGATGTCGTCGATCGGGTCGATCTTGCCGGCCACATGGATCACGTCACCCTCGAAGCAACGCACCACGTGGGCGATCGCATCGACCTCGCGGATATGCGCGAGGAACTTGTTGCCCAGACCTTCACCCTTCGACGCACCGGCGACCAGGCCTGCGATGTCGACAAACTCCACGGCGGTCGGGATCACCTTCTGCGGATTGACGATGGCGGCCAGCGCGTTGAGACGAAGATCCGGCACCGGAACCACACCCACATTCGGCTCGATCGTGCAGAACGGGAAATTCGCCGCGGCAACACCCGCCTTGGTCAACGCGTTGAAAAGGGTGGACTTGCCGACATTGGGCAGGCCGACGATGCCGCATTTGATACCCATGAGTCTTTCCGGTGGGGAAACGTGAAACGCAAACCGATCGACCGAAGGGCTTGCGACTCGCGTCTGGGGTGAATTGTCGCGCTATCCGCGCCCGGCCTCTTCAGCCGTATGCAGTTGCTTCATCGCTTTTTCGAACTGACCGTCCACCGCAAGCGGCAGCACATCCAGCGCCTTGGCGATGCCGTTGAGGATCGCGTCTTCATCCTGCGCTGAGGGCCGGCCAAGCACCCACGAGGTCACCCGATCCTTGTGCCCGGGGTGGCCGATGCCGATCCGCAGACGATGAAACTTGCCATGCCCGAGGTGACCGAATGTGTCGCGCAGCCCATTCTGACCACCATGTCCGCCGTCGAACTTCAGACGAACGGTACCGGTGGGCAGGTCCAGGTCATCGTGCGCGATCAGGCACTGGTCGGGCTCGATCTTGTAGTAGTTCAGTGCCGAAACCACGGCGATGCCACTCTTGTTCATGAACGTGGCCGGCTTGAGCAGCCAGACCGGCTCACCGCCAATCCGTACGCGGCATGATTCGCCATGCAGCTTGCCATCAAAACTGAAGCGCTCGCCCTGCCCGGCGGCCAACGCGTCCACAAACCAGAACCCGGCATTGTGCCGGGTTCTGAGATGTTCGGCACCGGGATTGCCCAGACCGACAATGAGTCGCAAACCAGCCATGCGAACAAGCAACCCTGACGACCCGCGTCGCTGAAGACGCGGGTCGTCGCGGCTTACTTCTTGTCGTCCTTCTTGGCCGCAGCGTCGGGCGCTGCAGCGGCGTCAACGTCGGCGGGCGCTTCCTCGACCTCTTCCTTGACGGTGTTGGCGGTGACCACGGCAATGTCGTGGCTTTCGCCCAGGTGCAGAGCAACGATCTCGACATTGGCCGGCAGCTTCAGCTCCGACAAATGGATGATGTCACCCGGATTCAGCTCACCCAGATCCAGCTCGATAAACTCGGGCAAGTCCTTCGGCAGGCAGGAGATCTCGACTTCGGTCAGGTTGTGCGAAACCACCACACCGGAAGTCTTGGCAGCGGACGACTGCTCCTGATTCAGGAAGTGCAGCGGCACGCTGACGCGGAGGGCCTCTCCCTCGTTCACGCGCAGGAAATCCATATGCAACATCAGCTGCTTGAACGGATGCTTCTGCCAGTCGCGCACCAGCACCTTCTGCACCTTGCCGTCGACATTCAGGTCGAGCAGGGAAGAGAAGAACCATTCATGCTTGGCGGCGAGCAGGATGGTGTTGTGCTCGATCTGGATGCTCTCCGGAGCGCCACCGGCGCCGTAAATGACGGCCGGCACGAAAGCGGCACGACGCAGGCGGCGGCTCGCACCTTTCCCCTCGTCCTTGCGGCTTTGCGCCTTGATTTCATGAGTCTTGGACATGTCAGTATTACCTTAAGTTGGGTTTGCCGCCTCGCAGCGGCTGGGTGACTTCCTCGCGACCAGGGAAGTCTTTGTTGTCGGCTGAGACCTTTCGGCCTCAGTCGACGTAAAGCGAACTCACCGACTCGCCAAAAGCGATTCGGCGAATGGTTTCCGCCAGCAACTCGGCGACCGAGAGCTGACGAACCTTGCTGCAGGCCTGTACTTCCGGGCGCAGCGGCAAGGTATTGGTAACGACCAGCTCATCAAGCTGGGAGCCCTCGATGTTGCTGACTGCGGCACCGGACAGCACCGGATGCACACAATAGGCCACCACCTTTCGGGCGCCGCGCTCTTTCAGAGCGGCGGCGGCCGCACACAGGGTGCCGGCAGTATCGACGATGTCGTCGACCATGACGCAGGTCTTGCCTTCCACGTCACCGATGATGTTCATCACCGTGGACACATTGGCCCGCGGACGACGCTTGTCGATGATCGCCAGATCGGCATCATCGAGCCGCTTGGCTATCGCACGGGCCCGAACCACGCCGCCCACATCAGGGCTGACCACAATCAGGTCGTCCATGCTGTGGCTGCGCCAGATGTCGGCCAGCAACACCGGCGAGGCATAGACGTTGTCGACCGGCATGTCGAAAAAGCCCTGAATCTGATCGGCATGCAGGTCGACGGTCAGCACCCGATCCACGCCAGCGGCGCCGATCATCCGGGCGGCCAGCTTGGCGGTGATCGGCACCCGAGCCGAACGCGGGCGACGATCCTGCCGGGCATAGCCGAAATACGGAATGACCGCGGTAACACTGGACGCGGAGGCGCGCTTCAGCGCGTCGACCAGGGCGAGCAACTCGAACAGGTTCTCCGCACTCGGTGCGCCTGTCGGCTGCAACACGAAGATCTCCTGCCGACGCACGTTCTCCTCGATCTCGATCTGCACTTCGCCGTCGCTGAACGTGCCGACCTGGGCCTTGCCGAGCGGCACGCCGAGACGATGGGCAACGTCCTCAGCCAGCACGCGGTGAGCGTTGCCGGTAAAGAGCATCATCGGTGCGGACGTATCCACAGTGTCACCTCGGAACTAAAGCCATCATGAAATGGCTGGGGCGGCAGGATTCGAACCTGCGTATGCGGGAATCAA
>JBDTXA010000238.1:0-4195 GCA_040006415.1 Rhodanobacter sp. | reverse complement strand
GCGGCGCGAAAGTATCTCGGCAAACCGGCCAGCGAGATTTCCTGGGGTAGCAAGATCGAAAAGCCGGGCGTGATGGATCTGATCAGCGTCGATGATGTCATCGAGCGCTTCGAAGCCGCCGCGCTGGACCTTGGCCTGTTGTAAAAGCGCACCCTGTGCGCGATGCCTTTTGGCGCGCCGCGAACCAAGAGCATCGCGCACAGGGTGCGCGCCTACACGACGATCAAACCGCGCGGTAATCCTGGTACGACTTTTCCTCGACCAACTCGGAACCGAGCTTGGTGTTGATCTCGCGCTTGAACGCGGCGCGCTCATCGTTTCGGAAGTAGACCGAGCGGGCGAGTTCAATGAACTCCTGATCGAACGCCGCAGCGCGCTCTTTCAGCCGAATCTTGTCCTCGATATCCCACAGCAGCTCGTTAACCTCGGACAGGCGCGCGCGCGCGTCACCGATGTCGGTCTGCGATGCCGCATCGTTGGCCCAGGTGGCGTTGAGCAGATCCAGTTCGTTGCGCACGTTCGCCAGCTTTGCCGTATCCGTGATGCGCCGCGACTTGATTTCGAGAATGGTGATCTTGTCGATCAACTCGCCATACGAAACAGGGGTTTGAATCAGGCTCATGAGCTTGTCCGTTGAAGATTATTGGAGTCACGCCGCGGAGCGGAAAGCGCCTTGCTTTACCAGCTCGCAGACCGTGCGAACGTCGCCATCCATTGCGCGATCGCGATGCATGAAGTCGATGTGCTGGCGAAGGATCGCATGGGCTTCGCGAACGCTGTCCCCTGCATGGAAATCATCGGCGCTGGCCAGCGTCTGTGTGAGCTGCTTCACCTCATCGACAAACTGGACATAGTGCGGATGATCGCCGCGTGGCGCATTGGCGACCTTTGCCGCCAGCGCCTGCCAGCCGCCCCGAGTCGCCAGGCGGCTCGCCGCATTGAGCATGGCTTGCCGGTAATCCAGCGCCTGCGCCGCGGTGTACAGCTCCAGCGCCAGCACATGGCCGAGATCCTCGGTCATCTCCAGCACGTGACGCGCCTCGTTCGCACCCATCGAGACGTGATCTTCCGCGTTGGCACTGGTCGGCAGCGAGTAAACGCTGGCCGGGTGCGCGCGGGTGGCCAGGTCGTTGACCAGCGCCGCAGCGGTGTATTGCACGATCATGAAACCCGAATCGGTGCCGTCCTCGTTGCCGGTGAGAAACGCGGGCAGGCCGTCGTTGGTGGCCGAGTCGACCAGCTTGTTGAGGCGCCGCTCGGAAATCGACGCCAGCACCGGAATCGCTGCCTTGACATAGCTCATCGCCAGCGCCAGCGGCATGCCGTGAAAATGCCCCGCAGAGATCACCTGTTCCTCAATGAATTCAGCATCGCTGTTGTCGGGAAAGATCAGCGGATTGTCCGTGACCGAATTCAGCTCGATGTCGAACACGCGGCACGCCTGCGCCCAGGCGTCGCGCACCGCGCCGTGAACCTGCGGCATGCAGCGCAGGCTGTAGGCATCCTGCGGCTGGTGCTTCTTGCCACCCTTGAAGGGCAGGAAGCGGCTGTAAAACGCCTCGCGTCCGTGACGCTGGTTTGCCGGCACCCAGTCCCAGCCGATGTCGAAACTCAGCGCCTGATCATCTGGCTCGCTCCAGGCCTCGGCGCTCCATGACTTGAAGCGCGGCACCAGGTGATAAGGAATGTCCATCAGGTTCGAGCCTGCCAGCAGCTGGCGCACGCGCGCGGCGGCATCCACCTGCCCGGGATGCGGACGCAACTGATGCACTTCAGGACGCAGCGCGCCGCTACGGCCAGCAAACGCATCCAGTGTCATCGCCGCAGCGAGATCGGCGGTGTCCAGCAACTTTTCCAGCGCGTCCAGCGCCAGCACGCCGGTAGCCAGCATCTGCGCGGTACCGTTGTTGAGTGCCAGACCTTCCTTGAATGACAGGCGGATCGGACTGAGCCCGGCGCGCTTGAGCGCCTCGGCACCGGAAACCCGCTCACCTTCGTAGAACGCTTCGCCACCACCCAGCAGCACGATGGCCAGGTGCGACAACGGTGCGAGATCGCCACTGGCGCCCACCGAGCCCTTCTCGGGCACCACCGGCACCACCCCGTTGTTGAGCATCGCCGTCAGTGCCTCCAGCGTGCTCACCCGAATGCCCGAGTGACCGCGCATCAAGGTATTGATGCGGATCACCAGCATCGCCCGCACCACGTCCTCGCCAAACGGCTTACCCACGCAGACCGCGTGCGTGATGATCAGGTTGTGCTGCAGCTCTTCCATCAAGCTGCCTTCGGGGGTGGCGCGATTGCCGCCGGGCAGTTCGTCGCGTAGACGATGAGCGCCCAGCAACTTGTCGGCATTGCTGCCGAAGCCGGTGGTGACGCCGTAGGTCGGTTCGCCGCAGCTGACTTTTTCGGCCAGGAAATCGGCGGCGCGCTGTACACGTTGGAGTCCTGCCGGTGCCAGCGATACCTTGCCGCCGCGTCGTGCCACCGCCACCAGTTCGGCGCGGGTAAGACGGTTGCCGTCGAGAACGATAGTCGCTGTTTTGCTCACTGTAGCCTCACTTGTCATGCGTGAATCGGGACGTACCGGCGACAGCTCAGCCCATGGCTGCAGCCTGCTCCAGCTCTACCCGCAGTGTCTTGATCAGATCGTTGCGCGAGACCTCAAACTGATCCTCGCGGCGCAGATCCTTGACCGTCACCACGCCCTTGGCAATTTCGTCCTCACCCAGCACGATCACGAAGCGGATGCCCGCACGGTCGGCGTACTTGAACTGCTTGCCCAGCTTGCTGCCTTCCAGCACCACTTCAGTGGCGATGCCGGCGCCGCGCAATTCGCTGGCCAGCGCAAGGTAAGCCGGCAACTGCGCCGCATCCATCTGGGTCACCAATACGTCGACGGTGCTGGTGGCGGTGTTGATCAGCCCTGCATCGCGCAATTGCCAGTAGAGCCGGGTCAAACCGATCGAGATGCCGACGCCGGGCAGATGCGACTTGGTGTATTGGCCGGCGAGGTTTTCGTAGCGGCCACCGGAACAGATCGACCCGATCTGTGGGTGGTCGTTGAGCGTGGTCTCGTAGACGGTGCCGGTGTAGTAGTCGAGGCCACGGGCGATCGACAAGTTAAGCGCATAGTGGGTTTCCGGCACGCCGAACGCATCGATCAGTCCCAGCACCTCCCGCAGCTCGTCGCGGCCCTGCTCCATCGCCTCCGGGCCGGCACCCAGCGCATCAAGCTGATCGTAGGCATCCTGCAGCGAGGTGGACCGAACCTTTACAAAGGCCAGGATCTTCTGCGCCACCGCGGCGCTCAGGCCGAACGCGTCGCCCGTCAGCGTGTCACGAACATAGTCGGCGCCGCGCTTGTCCAGCTTGTCCACCTCGCGCAGCACCAGCATCTGCTGTTCGCTGTCGACAATGCCGAGGCTTTCGAAATAGCCGCGCATCAGCTTGCGGTTGTTGAGGTGGATCGTGAACGGGCCGATCGCAAGATCACGGAACACGCTATAGATCACCGCCGGAATTTCGGCGTCGTAACGCACGGAGAGTGCGTCCTTTCCAATCACGTCGATGTCGGCCTGGTAGAACTCCCGGAAACGACCCCGCTGCGCTCGCTCGCCTCGATACACCTTCTGCATCTGGTAACGGCGGAATGGAAAGCTCAGCTCACGCTCGTGCTCGGCGACATAGCGCGCCAGCGGCACCGTCAGGTCGAAACGCAAGGCCAGCTCGGGCATGCCTTCGTCGACCTTGCCGGCCGCGTTCAAGGCGCCAGTGGACTGCACGAAATACACCTGGCGCTCGGTCTCGCCGCCGGTCTTGGTCAGCAGCACGTCGGAATATTCGATCACCGGCGTTTCGATCGGCAGAAAGCCGAAACGCTCGTAGTTTCGCCGGATGACATCAAGCATGCGCTGGAAGGCGATCTGGTCGAGCGGCAACAGCTCAAGCACGCCGGGCATGGTGCGGGCCAGGGTAAGCGCCATGGAATCCTCTACTGACGATGGTGGGCAATGCGCCGCGCTACAAGGTGCGCGACGACAGCCGTCAAGATTAGCAGAATCGTGCCCATCCCCTGCCGCCGCACCGGTGCCCGATGCATCGAAGCTGTTGCCAAGCACCGGTGCGACCATTAAGATGAGCGGCTTCCCACGGGGTGTAGCTCAGCCTGGTAGAGCGCTACGTTCGGGACGTA
>JBDTXA010000237.1:0-4232 GCA_040006415.1 Rhodanobacter sp. | reverse complement strand
CCGAAGCTCACCCAGACCACCGCGATCAGGATGTCGATGATCCATTCCGGCTCGGCGTATTCCTTGCTCTGGGTCATGCCCAGCGGCATCGTGATCATCGCCAGCACGCAGATCAGCTGCCAGCCCCAGAACGTAAAGCCGGCCAGCTTGTCGAACGCCAGGCGCGCATGCCCCGTGCGCTGCACCACGTAGTAGCAGGTGCCCATCAGCGCGGAACCGCCGAACGCAAAAATCACCCCGAAGGTGTGGTCCGGACGCAACCGACTGAAGGTCAGCCACGAGGTGCTGAAATTCAGCGCCGGCCACATCAGTTCTGCGGCAATGTAGACGCCGACCGACATGCCGATCACGCCCCAGATGGCTGAGGCCATCAGGAACTGGCGCACGACCTTGTCGTTGTAATACTCGGTGTTCGGCATGGAGTGGATCCTGAGGCAAGGCTTCATTATGTTGGCGGAACCACGGCGGCCTTTTGACCTGGATCAAGTGGCCGCATCAAGCTGTTCGAGAAGGGGTATCCATCAGCCAAGTCGATACCGACAACCGCATCAACCGCAAGCACAACGATTGCGTCGAGGCGCCGATCGACTGCTTTCACGCCAGCTCGAATGTGCCAGTGATCGACCCGGACGAGCGCACCGACCACAGCTTGTGCGTGTCAGAGCGTTCGCAGGCGAAATTTCCCCCATACGTGATTTCCTGACGAAACAGAAAATGCACTTGCCAATCAGCGCCGAGCCGACGCCGCAGTGGCCGTTGCTGACCAGCAAGATGACTGCGATGGAGGATGCCACGAAACGAGATCGCGTGCCGAACTCATTGACGTCGTTCACGCGTCGGCGGGATGCGTGAGTGGCGCTGGCCGTGTCCGGCGGGAGGGCGCTGGCGTTGATCGTTTTCACGGTGCGTCAGACCGGCAGCGAGGCGCGCTGGACCGGTGTCGAGAGGTACGTTCAGGTCGGTTTCTGGGTTACCCAAATCGGCCCGGCGATGATGCCAATGCTGAGCCTGTTCCCCAGCGGCGTGCTGCAGCCAAGGGGCGTGATTCAGCGCGGCGACCGGCGTGTGCGCAGGATCGACTGCATGATTATGCCTCGTTCGCCCGTGATCGAATGGCTGCGAATGCCCGCCGACCTGATCTTCATCATTTTCGGAGCTGTTCGCTGGCGATGGCCTCGATCGGGGTTGGTTGGGCGTGCGAGCGACTGCGGCGGCCGAGCGCAACTGAGTCGCCATGGTGCACAAAGAGCTCGCGCCGGTGTGCATCGACGCGTGTTTTTGCTGAAGCGGCGATTGGCATGCATGCCGGCGGGGACGTGGAAATGTCCAGACAAAGGTTCGAGGAGCTCTATGCGGTACTCCGCTGTAGATGCGCGCCTGCCTCTGTAGCAGCTCTGCTGGAGCGACTCGGTTGTCTTGAGGCGAGGTCTGTTGAACGGCACCGGACGGCGACCTTTATCGCCCGGGCACGAATGGCACTGATTTTAAGCTTCGTGATCCCCGCGAAAGCGTGGATCCAGCGCCTTGCATGTTACCCAGCGGCCCCGAAGTTACTGGATTCCCGCATTCGCAGGAATGACGAAATGTTAAGACTGGATCTTGAGCAAGTACCATTTCGCTCAAACATCATTCGCTGGCCTGCTGTCCGCTCCGACGCATATTCCATGCAAAGCCCAGGATCAGCATCACCAGCACCAACCCCTGCGCCAGCACCGACTGCGACGTGGGATAAACGCCGAGCAGTTCGAGCCGCGGCAGTGGCAGTGGGCTGACTGCTACCCAGCCGGCTTCCTGTAGCGCGGCGACGCCTTTGCCAGTGAGCACCAACGCCAGTACGGCGATCAGCGCCGAGCTGGCCTTGAAGAAAGTGGCCAGCGGCAGGTGTCGACTTCCGCGCATCAATACCCAGGCGATGCCGCCGAGCGCCAGCGCGCCAGCGCCGATGCCGCTCAGCAGCCAGCCATGCTGACCGTCATTCCACAGCGCGGCATAGAACAGGATCGTCTCGAACACCTCGCGATAGACCGAGATAAACGCCAGCGCAAACAGGAACCAGGCCGAGCGCTGGTTCAGCGCGGCGGTCATCTTTTCCTTCAGATAACGCTGCCAGCGACCGCCGATGCTTTTCTGGTGCATCCACAGTCCGACCGTTATCAACACCGCGGCGGCAAACAGCGACGAGAGCCCCTCGGTGAGTTCGCGACCGGCGCCGCTGATCGAAATCACATAGCTCGCCGCGGCCCAGGTCAATCCGCCCGCAAGCAGCGCAAGCATCCAGCCGGCATGCACGTATCGCACGGACTCGACTCGACTGGCCTTGCGCAAAAAAGCCAATAGCGCCACCACGACCAGCAGCGCTTCCAGGCCTTCACGCACGAGGATTGTGAATGCACCGAGGAAGACGGTGGCCGGCTCGCCGGCGTTCTGCAGGGTGACTTGCTGCGCACGCTGCAGCAGCGCGTCGATGCTGGCGGCGCGATCACGAATTTCCGCGACTGGCGTCTGGCGAGAGAGCGCCGTCCGGTACGCACCCATCGCGGTTTCCACGGTGGCCCGCAGTTCCGGATCACGGGCATTGAGCTGGGGTTCCACCGGTTCCACGCCGTCGAGGTAAGCAGACAGCGCCAACCGCGTGGCCTCGCCAGAGTTGCCCGATTGATAGGCCGTCACGCTGGCGCCCAGTCGATCGCGCGCCAGCGCGAGCCCGCTCGACGAGGCTTGCAAAGCCTCCGGGTGACGACGTAGATAGCCCACGATGGAGCGTGCCTGTTCGGTGCCGTTGGTCGCCGCCAGCGCGTTGACACGGGCATGCGAAAGATCCTTGAGGTTGGCGATGCGCTGGTGCGCCACGGCACTTCCCGACCAAACCGTGGCATCGGTTGCGGCGGTGGCCGGGTAGGCCAGCGAACCCACGTAATAGGCCAGCGCCCATCGGTCCTGGGTGGAAAGCTGGGTGGCGTAGCTGGTCATCGCCGTGCCCTTTACGCCTTGATTGATCACTTCGTAAAGCGACAGCGCGCTGCGCTGGTCGGCGCGGGTCTGGTCGGTGAAATCGATCGGCGGTGGATCGAGTTGCCGGCCGGCCGGCCCATCGCCTCGTCCGCCCGCGCCATGACATGTCGCGCAGGTTTGCTGGTACAGCGCGGCGCCGCGGGCAAGATCTGGAGCCTGTGCGGGCGCGGTGATCACCGGATAGTTCAGCAGCAGCGCGTCGCCTAGCGCATGCGCCATGTGCGCCACGTCGCCCGGTGATTGTTTCGCGTCAATGGCATCGACCAGCGCGTCGGCCTGTGTCAGCAGCGTGGTCGAGCTGCCGTGGTGCGGCAGGCTGCGAAGACGCTGGCGCGCGGTGCCTGCGAACTCCTGCATCTCCGCGAATTCGGATGCGCTGACCACGGCACCGTCCTTCACCGCGCCGGCATAGTCGGTGGCCAGGTAATCGAGCATCTGCCATGTCTGCTGCACGGTGGCGTCGTCGTCGGGCGCAGGTAACGAACGTCCCCAGACGGGGACAAAAGCGAGCAATAGCCACACGGCGAGGGCTATTCCATAAATGCGATTAGTTCTCATTTAATAAGTATACGCCAGGCATGGTTCGCGCGCTCGTCCACGGCGTAAACACTGCGCGCGTTGCCGATAGGCAAAAAAAAACCGCGCCATCCGGCACGGTTCTTGAGGTACGCAGCGTGTAGGAGTTACCCGCCCGCGACGACGCGCACCATTTCCAGGCACTTGTTCGAGTAGCCCCACTCGTTGTCGTACCAGCTGACCAGCTTGACGAAGGTGCTGTCCAGCGCGATGCCGGCGTCCGCATCGAATACCGAGGTGCAGGTTTCACCGCGGAAATCGGTGGCGACCACCTTGTCTTCGGTGTAGCCGAGGATGCCCTTCAGTGCACCCTCGCTCTGCGCCTTCATCTCGGCGCAGATCTCGGCGTAGCTGGCATCCTTCTCCAGTTCCACCGTCAGGTCGATCACGGAGACATCCGAGGTCGGCACGCGGAAGCTCATGCCGGTGAGCTTCTTGTTGAGCTCGGGAATCACCACGCCGACGGCCCTGGCCGCGCCAGTGCTGGACGGAATGATGTTCTCGAGGATCCCGCGACCGCCGCGCCAGTCCTTGTTGCTGGGGCCGTCGACCGTCTTCTGGGTGGCGGTGGTGGCATGCACGGTCGTCATCAGGCCGCGCTTGATGCCCCACTTGTCGTTGATCACCTTGGCCACCGGTGCCAG
>JBDTXA010000236.1:0-4247 GCA_040006415.1 Rhodanobacter sp. | reverse complement strand
CTTCATGGAATCCTGCTTCATCATCGAATCATGCGACATCGCGGATGTGGAGCTGTGCGCCATTGAATCCTGATGCTGCATGGCGTCCTGCGCGAACGCAGTGGTGGCGGCCAGGCCGCAGGTCATGCCGGCGATGAGAAGCGTTGCAATGCGTGCGTTCATGGAAAACTCCTTGAGAAAATTGGGTGGAGGCGCGTCTTCTGCTTCCAGTGATATTTCGCCCCTGATACGCCCATGGTTACAAGTGACAACTAATTCTTCGACAGCCTGCATTCAGGCCCGCAAATTATCGAATTCGTGGTGTTTTTCCATCCATCGCGCGGCATACGAGCACGCTGGAATTGCCTTCCAGCCCTTGCTGCGTGCCGTCGTCAATGCTTTCCGAACCAGCTCAGAAGCAATCCCCTGCCCGCCCACGGCGGCCGGCACCCCCGTATGCGTCATCGTCATGACATCGCTATCGAGGCTGTACTCCAAGACGCACAAATGGTCGTCCACACGGGTTTCAAAGCGATGGTCGGACGTGTTGTGCTCGATGTTGAACGACATGGCGACTCCGATGACAGGGCAGAACGACAGCATACGGGTGGCGACCGGAGATCTGGCGTGAAAGGGTGAGGGCAATCCTTTCGCGCCACCTGCATGGATCAACCCGCATAGTCCTGTCTCACCTTCCCCAAAGCAGGAGTTACCCCCATGAAAAAATCCGCATCAGCACATTGGTCAGGCAGCATCAAGGAAGGTCAGGGCACGATCTCGACCGAATCCGGCGTACTTCGTGAAGCGCCGTACGGCTTCAAGTCCCGCTTCGAGGACGGCCCGGGCACCAACCCGGAAGAGCTGATTGGTGCCGCCCACGCCGGCTGCTATTCCATGGCGCTGTCGCTTGGCCTGGGTGACGCCGGACTCACTGCCGACAGTATCGACACCAAGGCGGTGGTCACGCTGGACAAGGACGGCGACGGATTTTCCATCACCGCCGTCCATCTGACGTGCAAGGCAAAGATCCCGGGCGCCGATGCGGCCACCTTCGACAAGATCGCGCAGGCGACCAAGGAGGCTTGCCCGGTATCCAAGGTGCTGAAGGCAACCATCACGCTCGAAGCGAGCCTCGAAAGCTGAGCCCGCCGTGCCGACGGTACGGAGTCAGGGCCGCCGCCGGCACGATCCCCCTTAAACTTCGCGTCATGCCAACCCCCTCGTCCTCTACTGGCCGCGTCTCCGGCGGCCCCGTGGGTTTCCTTCGTGCCGCGATCCGCCACTGGGTGCTGAGCGCTTTTCCACGTGCCGACGAAGGCAGTCTTGATTACGACCATCCGTATGGTGACGCGGGCCTGTTCGGGCCAGACAGCGCGACCTGGCGCGTGCATTCGGATTTTCCGGGCATGCTCGCCGGTGGACTCGCGGCACTCACCTTGCAGACCCTGCACCCGCTGGCGCTTGCCGGCGTCTGGGATCATTCCAATTTCCGTGGCGACCTGGTCGGACGATTGCGTCGCACCACCGCCTTCGTGGGTGGCACGACCTACGCGCCGCTGATCCAGTGCGAAGCTTTGATCGCGCACGTGCGAAAGATCCACGACCATGTCAGCGGCCAAGGTGAGGATGGAAGTCCGTACAGCGCCAACGACCCTGACCTGCTGACGTGGGTACACGTAACCGAAGCGTACTGTTTCCTGCGGGGCTACCAGCGCTTCAGTCATATCGCGATGCCATCCGGCGCAGCCGATCGCTACTACGATGAGGTGCGGCGCATCGCCGAGGCCTTGGGCGCGCGCAACGTACCGGCCAGCGAGCAAGAGGTCTGCGAGTATTTCAGGCGTGTCCAGCCGGATCTGGCCTTTACCGAGCGCTCGCGTGTGGTGCTTAACCTGCTTGGCAAGGTCCGTTTGCCGGTGCCAGCCGCAGGCTTTTCCCGTGACGTATTTTTGCTTGCCGGCAGCGCCCTGCTTCCGGATTGGGCCAACGCCATGCTCGGACGCACACCACTTCAGCAGCGAAAGGCACGCTTCGCCGCACGCGCATTGTGGTCGATGGCGCCCGTGTTTCACGCCGCGCTACACGACGGCATCGCCAGCCGCGCATGTCGGCGCATGAGTATTGCGCCGGAGCAACTGCAGCACTGGCCGAAGCAGTCACGCTAGTGAGCGCGCTCGTTCAAGCGCGACAATTCCCGCTCATGCTGAATCAGCTCGCGCAGCAAGGGATTGGGGAAGCGTCGATCCATGGTCACCGCGTAAAACGTTTCAGTAATCCCTTTCAGCGGATCGCCTTCGACCAGCGAGCCGTCGGTGATTTCGTCTTTCACCACAATCGTCGGCAGTACCGCAAGCCCGATGTCCTCTCGCGCCAGCAAACGCAGCATCGCCATGTCGTCGACCTCGGCGACAATGTGCGGACGCACGCCCAGACGATCGACCATGGCGTCGAATCCGGTTCGGATGCTTGTTTCCCGTGTCGGCAGAATCACCGGATGCTTTTTTAAACGCTCGGCAAGGCTGCATGGTTCGCGAAAGCGTCCGGGCGTGCCGATAAGGCTGACTGCCCGCTCGGCCAGCCGATGGGACACGAACGGCGTGAGTGCATCGCGCGCCGGCGGCTGGTTGATCAGCACGATATCCAGGCTCAGCGACTGCAGCGACGCCAGCAGTTCGGTGGGATTGCCTGAACGCACGATCAGTTCGATATCCGGCCGGCCGAGCACGGGTTGCAGGAACTCCAGCTGGAAATTGCGCGAAAAGGTGGCCTGCGCTCCCAACCGCAGTGCACGCCGGCTGGCGCCTGCATCGCGCAGGGTACCCAGCAATTCCTCGCCGGTAGCAAAGATGGCGTCGGCATGGTCGAGCGTGATGCGACCGACTTCGGTCAGATGAAGTTGCCGTCCTCGCCGCTCGAAAAGCGCGTGGCCGAGGCGCTCCTCCAGCTTGCGAATCTGCACCGACAGGGCCGACTGGGTCACGTTCAGCCGCGCGGCCGTGCGGGTCAAGTTGCCGTCGTGTGCGACCGCCCAGAAGTAGCGCAGGTGGTTATAGTTCAATGCACTCATAACGTTCGATTTTAGCGAACCAAATCGCTAAGACAATGAATTATTTTAATTGTTGGCGCGTTGCTACGGTAACGGATCGACCGAATCGATGCGGAAAATTACCCTGCCACCCTGCCCGCCAGACTTCTCCGCCGCAGCCGTCGCCGGGGTGACGTCCAAGGCTGGTCCGCATTTGTCGCCGCGACCTCTGTCGGCCCTGCTGGCATGAGCCGGCTCGACGCGCGACTAGCGTCCGATGTCGGCCGTGCCGCCACGGTCTTGCGCGATGGTGGCCTGATCGGTCTCCCCACAGAGACGGTTTATGGGCAAGGTGCCGATGCGCGCAATCCGAAAGCGGTGGCGCGCATCTTTGCGGCCAAGCAGCGTCCCGCAGATCATCCGCTGATCGAACATATCCATCAACGCAACCAGATTGGGCAATGGGCGCACGATCTGCCCGCAGCGGCATAGCAGTTGGCCGAAGCATACTGGCCGGGTCCCCTGACCCTCGTACTGCCGCGCTTGGCCGGCGTGCTCGACGAGATTACTGGCGGGCTGAGTACCGTCGCTTTGCGCATTCCAGGCCACCCGCTTGCGCTGGCGGTGCCAGGAGCCTGTCGGACGTTGGTTGGCCGGTCTGCGAATCCGTCTGCACGGTCCATATTTCCGCCGATTCTTGGTCCATAGAACCACTATGGCCCCACAAATCGACAAAAATCTGTCCTCGTACAGCCGAATTCTCGCCTCGACCAGCAAAGCCCGACAGACTCCTAAAGCAGTTTGGTGGCGGTGTCGCGGCACCTTCGGCCAATCGCCATGGACGCGTCAGCCCCGCTGCGGCGCAGCACGTCCGGACGGAACTGGGAGACTCGCTCGACCTGGTGCTCGACGGCGGTCCGTGTCAGGTCGGCATCGAATCGACGATGGTGGATTTCCCTGACGGCGGCGTGCGGATCCTGCGGCCTGGCCGCGTCATGGCCGATGATCTGCATCGGGTTACCGGCCAGTCGCATTGCACCAACGCTACCCCCCCCACATACATCTGCCCGGTGCAATGACTTCACACTACGCACCCCGCGTAAAAGTCGTGCTGGCAGCTGCGGAAAGTGCCTCCGCGACGGTGTGGGAGTGGCATTGCGCGACCGCCTGATCCGCGCTGCCGGACTGAGCGATGGCCGCGTGTTTGCTAGCGGCTGGCGCCAGTCACGCAACGTCATCTGAC
>JBDTXA010000235.1:0-4248 GCA_040006415.1 Rhodanobacter sp. | reverse complement strand
GCGGCGACGCGAGGTAGTTCATCTTCACTTCGGCGTGCACGCGGCCTTCGAAGTTACGGTTGCCCGAGATCACGGCCCCGACAGTGAGGTCACCATCGCTGATTGCCTTGCTGATCTCCTGCGGCAGTGGACCGGAGTTGCCGATGCAGGTGGTGCAGCCGTAGCCGACCAGGTAGAAGCCCAGCTTGTCCAGCTCGGTCAGCAGGCCGGTCTTTTCCAGGTAGTCGGTGACCACCTTGGAGCCTGGCGCCAATGAGGTTTTCACCCAAGGCTTGGTCTTCAAGCCCTTGGCCGCCGCGTTTCTTGCCAGCAGCCCGGCGCCCAGCATCACCGCCGGGTTGGACGTGTTGGTGCACGAGGTGATTGCGGCGATCACCACGGCGCCGTCGTCGAGCTCAAAGGTGTTGCCGGCGATGTCGACCGACTGACCCTCGGCGTTCTCGCTCTGATCATGGCCGACGGCGGTGTCGCCACCCTCATTGGCAAAACGTGCCTCGGCGTTGCGATTGGCCGTGGTGGCGCCGACATTGGACTGGTAGTTCTTCTTGACGTCGGTCAGCAGCACGCGATCCTGCGGGCGTTTCGGGCCGGCCAGTGACGGCCGCACCTCAGCCAGATCGAGCTCGAGCGTGTCACTGAATTCGGCGTGTTCGGTGTTTTCGTCATGCCACAGACCCTGGGCCTTGGCATAGGCCTCCACTAGCGCCACCTGATCGTCGCTGCGACCGGAAAGACGCAAATATTTGAGCGACTCGATGTCGATCGGGAAGATGCCGCAGGTGGCGCCATATTCCGGCGCCATGTTGCCGATGGTGGCGCGATCAGCCAGCGGCAAGTGCTGCAGGCCGGGGCCGAAAAACTCGACGAACTTGCCGACTACGCCGAGATTACGCAGCATCTGGGTCACGGTCAGTACCAGATCGGTGGCGGTGGCGCCTTCGGGCAGCTTGCCGGAGAGCTTGAAGCCAACCACCTGCGGAATCAGCATAGAGGACGGCTGGCCCAGCATGGCGGCCTCCGCCTCGATGCCACCGACGCCCCAGCCGAGCACGCCCAGTCCGTTGATCATGGTGGTGTGCGAATCGGTGCCGAAAACGGTGTCGGGATACGCCCAAAGCTGGCCGTCGACCTCGTTGTCCATGACCACGCGGCCGAGGTGTTCGAGATTCACCTGGTGGACGATGCCGGTACGGGGCGGCACAACCTTGAAGTTGGCCAGCGCTTTTTGGCCCCAGCGCAGGAAGCTGTAGCGCGCCTGGTTACGTTCGAATTCGATCGCAACATTCTTTTCCAGCGCATCATCGCTGCCAAATACGTCGACCTGCACCGAATGATCGATCACCAATTCTGCCGGCGAAAGCGGATTGATCAGTTCCGGATCGCCGCCCAGCGCCTTCATCGCATCACGCATGGCGGCGAGATCGACCACGCAGGGGACACCGGTAAAATCCTGCAGCAGCACGCGTGCCGGCATGAAGGAAATCTCCGTGTCCGGCTCTTTCTTCGCTTCCCACTTGGCGACAGCCTCGATTTCCTTCGAGGTCACGTCGCGGCCGTCTTCATGGCGAAGCAGATTTTCCAGCAGGATCTTCATCGAGTACGGCAGATGTTTCAGATCGAACTGCTGGCCCAGCTTGGTCAGACTGGCAAAGGCGTAGCTCTTGCCGTTGACCTCAAGGGTGTCGCGTACGGAAAAGGTATCTTTCATAAAGTGCTCCTGGCTGAATTCTGCGGCTGGGAAGGCGTGATGGTGGTGATGGGGAATCACCGGCCCGGCAAAAGCGCAATTATCGCTCAAGCGTCGTTGGATCGGCGTGCAGACAGTGCCGAGTGAAAGATCAAACGACTCCGACGCGATCGCCCCAGTTAGACTGCGTCGGTTGCTGCCGGCTCCATTGCGTCGAACAGCATGACCCCGATGACCACCCCACACAAACGCCTTTGATCATATGCAGCGTTCGATGATTTCGACCCACCTGGCGGCCGTCTCGCTGCGCGATCTCGCGCTGGTGCAGGCGGTCCATCGCCAAGGCAGCTTCAACAGTGCGGCCCGCGCGATGCATATCAGTCCCTCCGGCCTGTCCCACCAGGTGCAGAAAGTGGAGCACGCGCTGGGTGCGCCGTTGTTTGAAAGGGGTGGCCGACGCATCGTGCCAACGGCGGGCGGCCAGCGCTTGCTGGAGCAGATCGATGCCGTCCTCGCCAGCGCCGAACATTTGCAGGAGCTTGCGCGGGCTGGCGAGGTGGCGTTCGGTGGCGAGTTGCGATTGGGGCTGCCGGCATCGCTCGGCCCCTACCTTCTCCCGCATCTGATCGGTCCGTTTCCGCAGCATTTCCCCGGCGCGCGGTTGCGCATTTCCGAAGGAAAACCGGGTGGACTTCTGCGCCGTTTGCGTGAGGGCGAGCTTGATGCCGTACTGGTGCCGCAGTCACCCGCAATTAGTGGCATTGATGAGCGTGAGCTTTTCTTCGAGCCGTGGGAACTGATGCTTCGCACGGACCATCCGCTTTCCGGACGACAGGCGATTGCACTGACCGAGCTTGATCCGGCCGAAGCCACCATGATGGCAGAGAGCCATGCCGAGGGTCTGGACGGAGAGGGGGGCGCCGGTGGCCACATCCAGGATGTCAGCCTTGAAAGCCTGGCGGCGCTGGTCAGCCTGCGGGGAGGCTACGCGCTGGTACCGGCGCTGGCGCACGACCGGCTCGCCTCGATGCCCGGCATCGTGCTGGCCCGCCTGAAGGGCAAGTCCAGCGGACGCAACATCGCACTGTACTGGCGCGATGCCTCGCCCTGGCACGACGATCTTCAGTCCTTCGCCGACTTGCTGTGCAAACTGGCGCGGCAACGACCTGGCCTGCGAGTAATGGGAACAAAGACGAAGATAGCCTGACTCCCGCCGGGCAGCGCGTCCGGTGCCGGAAGTTTTGAACAGACCGAAGACAGTTGTTTCGTTGCAAGGTAAATCTGCTTTTCGCATGAAGAATTTCCTCACCCTTCTGGCGGCTTTGGTGGCGGCGTTTGCGGCGGCGCGCGCCAGCGCTATCGGTACGCCTGACGACAACGAACCAACCGGGGTGAGCGCAGCGAAGACCACGCTGACGTATGACGGCGCGCCAATTTCCAGCCTGCACGGTGGTCTTGGTCGTTCCTCCACCTTTGTCGGCAACCTTCATTTGCGCAGCCTGCTCGATCTCCAGCGCGGGCTGGGATGGGCCGATACCATTGCCTTCGTGGATGCTTTATGGATCCATGGCGGCCAGCCTGACCGTTTCGTGGGAGACGCGCTTGGCGTGAATAACCTGTCGGCGCCTCCCGGTGCCCAGATCGAAGAGCTCTGGGTCGAGCACGAATTCCTGCCATCCGGTATCTCGGCACTCGCCGGCCTCTACGACCTGAACAGCGAGTTCTATCGCGTGCAGTCAGGAGGACTGTTCCTCAACAGTTCTTTCGGCATTGGGCCCGAGTTTGCCCAAAGCGGCGTTGGGGGACCTTCGATCTTCCCACGCACGTCGCTGGGTGTGCGCCTGGCCTACAAGCCTTCGTCAAACGTTGTGCTGCGTACCGCGGTGCTGGACGGCGTGCCGTTGATCCGGTCCGATGACAGGCTGGGTTCTTTCAGGGCAGGTGACGGACTGCTTTACGTGGCTGAGCTGGCCATGCTTGAGCGACCTGGATCAGGAAAATTACGCGACCAGCGCACGAGAGTGGGGCGCAACGCGATGCTGTCACCCTACCAGGGCAAGCTCGCCTTCGGCGCCTGGCACTACACAGCCCGTTTTGACCGGCTCGATCCGACCATGGGACCGCCGGTCCAGCGGGGGTCGTCGGGCTTCTACCTGGTTGGCGATCGTGTTTTGGTGCGTGACGAGACTGATCCGGATCACACTGTCTCCGCCTTTGTGCAACTGGGTTCGGGCGACGCCAGCGTGGACCGCTTTGGAACATATCTCGGTACAGGCGTGGTGATTTCAGCACCGCTGCGCGGCCGCAGTGCCGATGAAGTTGGCATCGCACTGGCGATCGCCCGTAACGGTGCCTCGTATCGGCGACTGCAGGTGCCGGGCTCGCCGACCACTCACACCGAGAGCACGGTGGAGCTTACCTATCTAGCCCAGGTCACCTCGGGGATTGCGATGCAACCAGACCTGCAGTACGTGATCCATCCCGGAACGGATCGCAGCATTCCGAACGCACTCGTGTTCACCCTGAGTTTCGAGATGTCGATGGACCTCTGACGCGCCGCC
>JBDTXA010000234.1:0-4278 GCA_040006415.1 Rhodanobacter sp. | reverse complement strand
CTTCGTCGATTCCGACCAAGACCACATGGGGAACCGCAGGGATGGCATTTCTGATCGTGCTGGCCGCGTTGTGCTTTCTGATGTTCGCGGCGTATCGCGGCTACAGCGTGATCCTGCTTGCGCCGATCGCCGCGCTGGGCGCCGTGTTGCTGACCGATCCGGCACTGGTCGCACCGATGTTCACCGGCCTGTTCATGGACAAGATGGTCGGCTTTCTCAAGCTGTACTTTCCGGTCTTCATGCTCGGCGCGCTCTTCGGCAAGCTGATCGAGCTGTCTGGTTTCTCCAAGTCGATCGTGGCCGCCACCATCCATCTGGTCGGACGCGGTCGCGCGATCCTGTCGATCGTGCTGGTATGCGCGCTGCTGACCTACGGTGGCGTGTCACTGTTCGTGGTGGTGTTTGCGGTATACCCCTTTGCCGCCGAATTGTTCCGAGCCAGCGACATTCCCAAGCGGCTGATCCCCGGCACCATCGCGTTGGGCGCCTTCACATTTACCATGGATTCGCTGCCGGGTACGCCGCAGATCCAGAACATCATCCCCACCGCCTTTTTCGGCACCAATACCTGGGCAGCACCGTGGCTAGGCACGATCGGCGCCGTCTTCATCCTGCTGGTCGGACTGAGCTACCTGGAATGGCGCCGACGACGGGCAGCAGCCAGCGGCGAAGGTTATGGCGACCAGCTGCTCAACGAGCCGGTGCCGTTCGAGAGCGAGCGCCTTCCGCACCCGCTGATCGCCGTGTTGCCACTGGTGCTGGTTGGCGTCGGCAACAAACTGCTGACCGACGTGATTCCGCGCGCCTACGGTGAGACGCAGTCGTTCGTTCCGGCGGTGGTCGGCAAGGCCGCGCCGGTGGTACAGGAAGTGTCTAAGATCGGTGCGATATGGGCCGTCGAGGGCGCGTTGCTGCTGGGCATCCTGTGCGTGTTGCTGTTTGCCTGGCGAACGGTGACCGGGCGACTTGCCGACGGCAGCAAGGCCGCCGTCGCGGGTGCGCTGCTGGCGTCGATGAACACCGCCTCCGAATACGGTTTTGGCGCAGTGATCGCCGCCCTGCCCGGCTTCAAACTAGTTGCCGACGCTTTGCACTCAATTCCGAACCCGCTGATCAACGAAGCCGTCACGGTGACGGCGCTGGCCGGCATCACCGGTTCGGCGTCAGGCGGCATGAGCATCGCACTGGGTGCGATGGCCGACACGTTCATCCACAACGCGCAGGCCGCCGGCATTCCGATGCAAGTGCTGCACCGGGTGGCGGCAATGGCTTCTGGCGGGATGGATACGCTGCCGCACAACGGGGCGGTCATCACCTTGCTGGCCGTGACCGGACTGACCCATCGACAAGCCTACAAGGACATTTTCGCGATTACCGTGATCAAGACGCTGGCGGTGCTGGTGGTGATCGCGGCCTACTACCTCACCGGCTTGGTCTAGCGAAACAGCAACAAACGACGCCCCTCCCCCGATCGGCTCTGCTGGTTGACGACGTCGCTCCCGATGGTGAGTCGCCAGCCATGCGCCAGCGACTCTTTGCGGTTCCGCGCGAGCAGAACCATCGTGACGCGAAGGAGTACGAGCGATGTCGATCAAGACCCATGTCCTGGGGCTACTGGCCCTGTTGCTGTTACTGCCAGCCGTTCGCGCGCTGGCCACCTGCCGAGACACCGTGGTGATGGTGCACGGCAACACCGGCAGTCCCGCCGATTTCCAGAACACCTACAACCTGCTCCGCCAGCAGGGCTGGAGCGACGCGCAGATCGTGGCGCCCAGCTGGGGCAACACGCTCTGTGCTGCCTGCAACGACCACAACGGCAGCGAGGAAACTCCGGTCAAGAACGCGATCAGCAACGCGATTGCCAGCTCATGCAGCGGCCATATCGACGTCATTGGCCATTCGATGGGCATACTCTGGCCATGCGCGAAATCGACAAGCTCAATGTCTCCAGCAAGGTGGACGTGTTCATCGGCATCGCCGGCGCCATGCACGGCCTGTGGTCTTGCGGCATGTACCCCTGGAACGTAGCGACCAGCACCTGCGGTTCCTGGGGTCTGTCGGTACACAGTCCCTTTCTGCAGGGCATTGCCGGACATCGCTTCGGCACGAAAATGTACTCGATGAAGTCCTTCAGCGACGAGATCAACTGCTATGCCAGCTGTTTTGTCGATGGCGTACATACCTCGATCATCTCGGGCGAGGACTACAGTTTCACTTACCCGTACGGGCACTATCAGTTGCTGTGGCTCACCGCCTCTGATCAAGCAAGCCTGCTGCAATGACACGTCGAGCCGGCGCTGAATGAGTCTTGGCGCCGGTCATCTCCTGCGCTGGTCGATCACAACGGGCGGACAGGCGTGAGGCGGGCTTGTTCAGGCGGATAAAACGGAAGGCATAAGCGGCCGATGCGGACAATGCAGCAAGTTGTCACATAAATCCGTATAATCCTCGGGTTAATTCTTCTATAACCCACGTGGTGGCTTCATGCGCCACCCGAGTGCTTCCCATGTCTATTGAAAACCTGCGCAATATCGCCATCGTCGCTCACGTCGATCACGGCAAGACCACCCTCGTCGACTGCTTGTTGAAGCAGTCCGGCACGCTGGCCGAGCGAACGGTGCTGGCCGAGCGCGTAATGGACTCGAACGATCAGGAAAAGGAGCGTGGCATCACGATCCTGGCCAAGAACACGGCCATCACCTGGCAGGGCAACCGCATCAACATCGTCGACACCCCGGGACATGCCGACTTCGGCGGCGAAGTGGAACGCGTGCTGTCGATGGTCGATTCGGTGCTGATTCTGGTCGACGCGATGGATGGCCCGATGCCGCAGACACGCTTCGTGACGCAGAAGGCGTTCGCGATGGGCTTCAAGCCCATCGTGGTGATCAATAAGGTCGATCGTAACGGCGCCCGCCCCGAGTGGGTGGTTGAGCAGGTGTGGGACTTGTTCGATCGCCTGGGCGCCACGCCTGAGCAGATGGACTTCCCGGTCGTCTACGCCTCGGCGCTGAACGGCTACGCCGGCCTGGACGAGAACGTGCGCGAAGGCGATATGACGCCGCTGTACGAGGCGATCATGAAGCACGTGAGCAAGCCGGACGTGGACCCGGACGGCCCGTTCCAGATGCGCATCAGCCAGCTCGACTACAACAGTTTCGTCGGCGTGATCGGCATTGGCCGCATCCAGCGCGGCACCTTGAAGAAGGGCATGCAGGTCGCTGTGATCGACCGCCACGGCAAAAAGCGTCAGTGCAAGGTCATGCAGGTGCTCGGCTTCCTCGGTTTGGAGCGGATTGAGCAGGAAACGGCAGAGGCCGGCGACATCGTCGCCATCTCGGGCATCCCGGACCTGACCATCTCGGACACCATCTGCGCGCCGGATACACCGGAAGCGCTACCTGCCTTGACCGTCGACGAGCCGACCATTTCGATGACCTTCCAGGTCAACAACTCGCCCTTCGCCGGCAAGCAGGACATGAGCGGTGGCAAGTTCCTCACCAGTCGCCAACTGCGTGAGCGCCTGGAGCGTGAGGAAGTTCACAATGTTGCGTTGAAGGTCGAGGAAGGCTCCGACCCCGACAAGTTTCTGGTCTCCGGGCGCGGCGAGCTGCATCTGTCGGTGCTGATCGAGAACATGCGACGTGAAGGCTACGAGCTGGCCGTGTCGCGCCCCGAGGTGATCATCAAGGACATCGACGGCCAGAAGATGGAGCCGATCGAGCAGCTGGTGGTTGACGTGGAAGAAGTCCACCAGGGCGGCGTGATGGAAAAGCTGGGCATGCGCAAGGGTCAGCTGAAGAACATGGACCCGGATGGCAAGGGTCGCGTGCGGCTTGATTACGAAATTCCGGCGCGTGGTCTGATCGGTTTCCAGAACGAGTTCAAGACCCTTACCCAGGGTTCGGGCCTGCTGTTCCATGTGTTCGATCGCTACGGTCCGAAGGAAGATGGCCAGATCGCCAAGCGCAAGAACGGCGTGATGATCTCCAATGCGGCGGGCGTGACGCCGGCGTACTCGCTCGGACCGTTGCAGGATCGCGGCAAATTGTTCGCCGCCGAAGGTGACAATGTGTATGAAGGCCAGCTGGTCGGCATCCACGCCAAGGACAACGACCTCACCGTCAACGTCATCAAGTCCAAGCCGCTGACCAACATGCGCGCCTCGGGCAAGGACGATGCAATTCAGCTGAGTCCCGCGATCAAGTATTCGCTGGAGCAGGCACTGGACTTCATCGACGACGACGAGCTGGTCGAGATCACCCCGAAGGAGATCCG
>JBDTXA010000233.1:0-4317 GCA_040006415.1 Rhodanobacter sp. | reverse complement strand
GAGGCGTTCGACACGGCGCTGAATCCGATCCGCGCCAAGGTAAGCCTCGGGCTGCGCGTGCTGTCGGTGAACGACGTCCCGTCGGGCCACAAGGCGGCCAGCCTGTTCATGAACTACCTGCAGCAGAAGGAGCGGCTCGCCAGCACCAGTGCAGGTCAGCCGCTGTCCGCGTTCGGGATCACCGGAGTGCCCTGATGAGAGTGATCTCATGAACCCGATCTTCCCGCCGACCAGCCGCTACGCGTTGACGCCGACCGGGACGTTCATGCGCGCCGATGGCAGCCCAGTGGCGTATCTCATGCGCCGCTTCGTGCCAGCGCCGGAGAACTTCGCCCTGCTGCAGTGGCATCCGGTGGTACAGCACGAGCGGCTGGACAACATCACGGCGCGTTACCTTGGCGATCCGGAACAGTTCTGGCGGCTGTGTGATGCGAACCGGGCGCTGCGTCCGGAGGAATTGACCGACACGATCGGCAGGCAGTTGCGCATCACCTTGCCCGAAGGCATTCCGGGGGTGCCGCATGCTTGAGGGCGTGCACGTGACCCTGCTGGTCGGGCCGGTGGTGCCGGTGCCGGTCCCGCAGATCGTGCTTGATGCGCTGACCCAGATCGAGGTCAGTGCCCCGGACGAGGCAGCCGGCGCGTTCACCCTGCAGTTCACGCTGAGCGTGCAATCGCCGCTGCATACGCTCTTCCTGCTCAGTGGTGGCGGAGTGGTGCCGCTGCTACGGGTGATCGTGGTGGTCACGTTCAACGGCATGCCGCAGGTACTGATCGACGGCGTGGTGACCCGCACCGAAGTGCTGGCTGGCGCGGACCAGCGGCATACCACCTTACAGGTGACCGGCGACGACCTCACCGCGGTGATGACCAAGCTTGAGTTCTCCGGACTGCCGGGGCTGCCGTATCCGGCGATGCCGGCCGAGGCGATCGTGGCCCTGCTGCTGGCCAAGTACGCTTTCCTAGGCATCGTGCCGCGGGTGATTCCGAGCATTGCCATCGACGTGCCGATTCCGACCCATCAGATCCCGACCCAGCAGGGCAGTGATCTGGACTACATCCGCACGCTGGCCGAGCGGGTCGGCTACGTCTTCTATCTCGATCCCGGTCCGGCACCCGGCACGAGCACGGCGTACTGGGGACCGAAGGTAAAGATCGGTGTGCCCCAGCCGGCATTGAACGCGGACATGGATGCGGCCAGCAATGTCGAGCAGCTCAGCTTCAGCTACAACGGCAACGCGCGCAGTCTGCCGATCGTCTACATCCAGAACGAGCAGACCAAGGTGCCGATACCGATTCCGATCCCCGATATCGGTCCGCTCAATCCGCCACTGGGCCTGATCGATCCACCGCCGCAGAAATTTCGCGAACTGCCGGAGACCGCCAAATATTCGCCGATCCGCGCCATGCTGCTGGGGATGGCCGAGGCGGCGAAGTCTGCTGACACGGTTACCGGTCGCGGCAGCCTTGATGTGACCCGCTACGGCCGAGTGCTGAAGTCACGCCAGCTGGTGGGCGTGCGCGGCGTCGGCCCCGCGTTCGACGGCCTGCACTACGTCAGCCAGGTGCGCCACATGATCAAGCGCGGCGAATACAAGCAGAGCTTCGAACTGTCACGCAAGGGCCTCATCTCCACCGTGCCGCTGGTGCTGTCATGAGCAAGTACTACGGCAAATACCGCGCCACCGTGATCCAGAATGTGGACCCGGAACAGCGCGGCCGGATCCAGGCGATGGTGCCGGATGTATCCGGCCTGATTCCGTCGAGCTGGGCGATGCCGTGCGTGCCGATCGCTGGCAAGCAGAGTGGTGTGTACGTGGTGCCGCAGATCGGTGCCGGCGTGTGGATCGAGTTCGAACAGGGTGATCCGGACTATCCGATCTGGGTCGGTGGCTTCTGGGGCGTGGCGGCGGAGGTGCCTGCGCTGGCGCTGGCCGGCAACCCGGCCAGCCCGAGCATCGTGATGCAATCAGGTTTGCAAAACACGATCTCGATCAGCGATCTGCCTGGCCCGACCGGCGGCATTCTTCTGAAAAGCGCCACCGGAGCAATGATCATGGTCAACGAAATCGGCATCACGATTTCCAACGGCCAGGGCGCCACCATCGTGCTGGCCGGGCCGACGGTGACGATCAACAACGGCGCACTGGTCGTGACCTAAGGAGTGTGGGCGATAGAAATTCAAGGGGCTGCGGCTTCGCATTTTTTGCCAGCTTTTCCCCTCCTTCTCGTCAGATAGCTACGGCTATCTTCCTCAAACGATCGAAAAACCTGACCCAAATCGCTTTGCCTCGCTCCCTTGATTTCTACCGTCCACATTCCTAGGAGATGCATGATGCCGGGCTTCCTCATCCATGTCGGTGCCAGCGTGCTCTGTTCGCACGGCGGGCAGGCGCAGGCCACGGCACCGAATCCGCGCGTCACGCTCAGCGGCCAGCCCAGCGTGACGTTGCCGGCGCCATGGCTGGTTGCCGGTTGCGCGCTGCCACCACCGTCGGCGGCGAACGGCCCGTGCATCACCGCGCAGTTCGTC
The DNA here is from genome assembly GCA_040006415.1 of Rhodanobacter sp. Taxonomy (GTDB): domain Bacteria; phylum Pseudomonadota; class Gammaproteobacteria; order Xanthomonadales; family Rhodanobacteraceae; genus Rhodanobacter. The sequence continues at coordinate 1,784 of JBDTXA010000233.1, read as the reverse complement.
ACGGCCGCCACCCGGGTGACATCCAATGGTCAACCGCTGCTGCTGTTCGACAGTCAGGCGGTCTGTGCGCCGCCCGGCACGCCGCTGCTGATCGTCGCCAGCCAGATGCGCGTCACCGCGATGTGAGGACAAGACGATGACCATCGCCAGAAACATCGATTACCCGTTCCATTTCGACAACCGCGGTCGTAGCGCGGAGACCGGCGACGATGATCATGTGCGCGAAATGATCGAACAGCTGCTGTTCACCAACCCCGGCGAGCGTGTCAATCGACCGGAGTTCGGCAGCGGCCTGTTGCAACTCGTGTTCGCGCCGAACAGTCCCGAGCTGGCTGCCGCGCTGCAGTTCACCCTGCAGGCATCGCTGCAGCGCTGGCTCGGCGACCTGATCGATGTCGGCACGCTGGCGGTGAGCAGCGAGGAGGCGACCTTGCGCGTCGATCTCAGTTATACCGTGCGCGCCAGCGGCGACATGCATAGCGACAGTTTCACCCGGAGCATGCCATGAGTACGGCCGGTCCCGTGTCTAGCCATGGGGTCATCGGATGTGCCGTGCTACCGGCATGCAGTGTACCGGCGCGACGCGACAGGTTGCGGCTTTCCCGCACTCTCAACGGTATCGATTACGTCGAGGTTGGCGACGACGGCACCCGCCTGTGCGTGCATCTGTTCGGCGACATTCCGCAGGGCATCGGCGTGGCGAACGTGCGAATCAGCGGCGGCGATCGCATCACGGGTCTGCGCGTGCTCAGCGTCAATCCTGAGCTGGAACCGGACCTGCACGATGATGCCTGCCTGCGCGTGGTACTCGATCGCGAAGGAGATCATACGGCGTACTGCCTGTGCCTGGTGGACACCGCTTCGGGCAACGATGCGGCGGGGTGGTTGGCCTATCCCGGCTTCGATCCCCGCTATGCGTGCGTGACGCTGCACTTCCGACTCGATTGCGTACGCACGCTCGATTGCGCGGACACCAGGACTTGCGTGCAATCGCCGACCCCGCCGCCGGAGATCAACTATCTGGCCAGGGACTATGCCAGCTTCCGCCAACTGTTTCTCGACCGCCTCGCACTGGACATGCCGGCGTGGCAGGAACGGCATGTTCCCGACCTCGGCATCGCGCTGGTGGAGACTCTGGCGTATACCGCCGACTACCTCAGCTACTACCAGGATGCAGTCGCCACCGAGGCCTACCTCGCCACGGCGCGGCGGCGCATCTCAGTGCGCCGACATGCGCGTCTGGTCGACTACCGCATGCACGAAGGCTGCAATGCGCGCGCCCTCGTCGCGTTCGCCTCCGATACTGATCTCGACCTCGAACTCGACAACCTGTTGTTGCTGGTGCCACCGCCGGAGCAGAACAACGCGAAGCCAGGCGTGATCAGTGCTGATCAGCTTGAGGCAGCACGCACGCAGGGCGCGCTGATGTTCGAACCGATGCGGCTGGATGACGAGGGCACGTTCAACGTGGTCGCGGCGCACAGCGCGATCCGACTGCATCGCTGGGGCGACAAGATGTGCTGCCTGCCGCGCGGCAGCACGCGGGCGACGCTTGTCGACGCCCCGCTGCCTTCACCCGCACCGCCAGTAGCATCGGCAGCGTCGATAAACGCGGCGGCGAACGATCCCGCGCCGAACGACACCGCGGCAGCATCCGCGGTGGTGCAGCGAGCGCTGAGGCTCGGCGTCGGCGATTTGCTGATTTTTGAGGAAGTGCGGGGGCCGCAGACTGGCAATCCGGCCGATGCCGATCCGGCACATCGGCATGCGGTGAGGCTGACGGA
>JBDTXA010000232.1:0-4430 GCA_040006415.1 Rhodanobacter sp. | reverse complement strand
AGGTCGAGGCACGACAGGGCCAGGTTGCCGGCTACGAAGTGCTGGACTTCAAGGCACGCCTGATCGACGGCAAGTACCACGACGTCGACTCCTCCGCACTGGCCTTCGAAATCGCCGGCCGCGCCTGCTTCCGTGAGGCACAAAGGTTGTCCAAGCCGAAGCTGCTTGAGCCGATCATGAGCCTGGAAGTGGTCACCGAGTCTGTCTATCTGGGCGACGTCATCGGCGACATCAACCGCCGCCGCGGCACCATCAGCGACCAGGGCCAGAAGGGTACGTCGGCGTTCGTGCAGGGCTTCGTGCCGCTGTCGGAAATGTTTGGCTACATCAACTTCCTGCGCTCGGCCACCAGCGGTCGCGGCAACTTCAGCATGATCTTCGATCACTACGAAGAAGTGCCGACCAGCATGGTCGACAAGCTGATGGAGAAGGAGTCTAAGTAAGCTTTCGCTCCGATATCCGGCGGCTCTCACGAGTCGCCGGAAAACGAAAGGCCCGGGAATGCGTTCCCGGGCCTTTTTGTTGCGACAAAGTGGCGCGAATCACCTATCGAAATTTCTTGCGATAGCGTTCTCTGGAGATGGTGCGTCGCAGGATGACAGCGCCGGACAGTTACGCCCATGCTCTGTGGTGCAGGGGAATTGCCTGCGTTTCCTTCGCGGCATGCGCCTTTACTTTAAGCGTGGTCGTCATGCCGCGCGATGCGGAACTGCAGGAGCGCGGGCCACGTCGGGAGAGAGTGGATGCATTGCCGCCAAACGCCGAACCAAAGAGTACCGGCCGACCTGCTGTGCCGTCGCAAACCATCGGTGGCCCTGTGGGCACCCATGGCCTTGCTGGCGCTGTCGACCCCCTTCTGCGCCAATGCGCAGGATACCGACGGCAGCGCGCAGAATGCTTCCTCACCCGTGCAGGCCTCGCCGCAAACGCCTGCGACATCAAAAACGAAGACAAAGCCGGCGAACAAAGAAACCCCGCCCAAGGCGACTGACGTCAGTGACCTTTCTGCGGTGGTGGTTACCGGTATCCGCGGCAGCATTCAGAGCGCGCTGAAAGCAAAGCAAAGCTCGGACGACATCATCGAGGCGATTTCTGCCGAGGACATCGGCAAGTTGCCCGATGCGAGCATCGCCGAAAGTCTGTCACGCCTGCCCGGCCTCGCCACACAGCGGCTGGACGGTCGCGCCAACGTGATTTCGATCCGTGGCCTGTCGCCTGACTTTGCCGGCACCACGCTCAACGGTCGCGAGCAGGCCACCATCGGCGAGAACCGCGGCGTGGAATACGACCAGTATCCGTCCGAGCTGATCAGCAGCGTAGCGGTATACAAGACACCTGATGCCAGCCTGATCGGCCAAGGCCTGTCCGGCACGGTCGACCTGCACACCATCCGCCCGCTCGACCTGCCTCACCGCACCATCGCGTTGAACCTGCGCGGCGAGCACAACAGCAACGGCAAGCTCAACCCCGGCTCGGGCGTGGGCGACATGGGCCATCGAGCCAGCGTCTCTTACATCGACCAGTTCTTCGACCACACGCTGGGCGTGGCGGTCGGCTTCGCCCAGCTCGACTCGCCGATCCAGGAGAAGCAATACCAGGCCTGGTGGTGGAGCGTGGACAACGGTTCCGCCGGCATCGACCAAAACTGGGGTGGCCCGCATACGCCCGGCCTGCCCGACAACGTGATCTCGCAGGAAGGCATGCAGCTGCGCGCCAAGTCGGAGCAGCAGAAGCGCAACGGCTTGATGACGGTGATCGAGTGGGCGCCGGGCGAGCATTACCATTCCACGCTCGACCTGTACTACTCGACCTTCAACCAGCGCACCACCACCAATGGCGTGCAGTGGTCGAGCAGCCCTTACAACCACAACGGCACGCCGTCCTACGACAACATCGCCACGGTGCCCTACCAGCCGTACCCGCTGGTGACCTCGGGCACGATCAACGGCCTGGCGCCGATCCTGCAGAACGACTACAACCAGGAACACGACAAGCTGTTCTCGGCCGGCTGGAACAACCAGTTTTACTTCGCCGACGACTGGGAGGCGACCGCTGACCTGTCCTATTCCAGCGCGAAGAGAAAACTGCGCGATGCGTACCTGTTCGCCGGATTGCCCGATGGCGGATTGACCAGCGCACAATTCCAGACCCCGGTGAGTAACGGATATCCGCACTTCACGCCTGGCGTCGACCTGGCCGACCCGGCCAACGTGGTGTTCACCGATCCGGACAACTACGGCTACAACGGGCGCGAGGAATTCGACCGACAGAAGGACACCATCAAGGCGATACGTCTCGAGGCGACTCATCCGGCCGGCTGGATCTTCTCCAGCTTCAACCTGGGCGTGGACTATTCCGAACGCACCAAGGTGAAGTCGGCAGACGTCTATTTCGCCTGGCTCAACGGCAACGGTTCCACCGCGGATACCTATGACAATACCTTCGGCGCGCCGATCAACCCGAGCCTGATCTATAGTCCCACCTTGCTCGGGTACGGCGGCATTCCCGGCGCGATCAACTACGACGTTCTGGGCGCGCTGGACAGCCAGTTTTACCTCACCCAGCGCAACGGCTTGGCCGACTACAACCGCAACTACACCGTGCGCGAGAAGGTGCCGGTGGCCTACCTCAAGTTCAACATCGACAGTCATCTCGGCAATGTGCCGCTGCGCGGCAACCTCGGCGTGCAGGTGGTGCGCACCGATCAATCCTCCAAGGCATTGCAGACCAATGGCGATACTCTGGTCGGCACGATTTCCGATGGCGATACGTACACCAAGGTGCTGCCCAGCCTGAACCTGGTCGCCCAGCTTAGCGACCACCAGTTTCTGCGCTTCGGTCTGGCCAAGACCATGGCGCGCGGTCGCATCGACGACGAGAAGGTGGCGACCTCGGCGGGCGTGTCCGAAGTGATGAGCGGCCCGGGCGCCGGCCGGGTGCTGTGGTCGGGTAGCGGCGGCAACCCGCAGCTACGTCCCTACATCGCGGTAGGCACCGACCTTTCTTGGGAGAACTACTTCGGCACCTCGAGTTACGTAGCCGCCGCGGTGTTCAATAAGAACCTGTTGAACTACATCTACTCACAGACCACGCTGGACTACGATTTCTCCCACTACACCAACGACAATCCCACCCTCACGCCGACCAGCAATATCGGTTCGTTCTCCCGTCCGGAGAACGGCACCGGCGGCAAGATGCAGGGGCTGGAGCTATCCGGCGCATTCGAGGGCGGATTGCTGACCGACGCGCTGGACGGCTTTGGATTGCAGGCCAACTTCTCGCTAACCAACAGCAACATCCCGCAGGGCTCGATATCGTCCATCCCGGGCGGCCCGCAGACGCTGCCGGGCCTTTCACGCAAGGTCGCCAATCTGGCGCTCTACTACGAAAAGCATGGCTTCTCCGCCCGCATCGCCGAACGCTATCGCTCTTCGTTCACCGGCGAAGCCGTGGCCCTGTTCGACCAGCTCGGCTACACCAAGGTGCTGGCGAACCGGCAAACCGATCTGCAGCTCGGTTACGCGTTCGACACCGGCCGCCTGAACGGGCTGTCGGTACTTTTACAGGTCAACAACCTCACCAATTCGCCCGACACGACCCAGCAGATCGCCGGCTTGCCCAACGGAGTGAAAGCGGCCCGACCGCTGGAGTACGACACCTGGGGACGCACCGTGATGTTCGGGTTCAACTACAAGCTCTAGCGACAGAACCCGTGCAAGCCTGCGGGCTTGCACGGGCACCTGAATCATCCGTCGGGCGTTTAACCACGATCCTGATCGTCGCTGGTTACGTCGACAGGCTGTGATGCCATCGAAGACCAGCCGCCGGTCAGCGGCTCAGGCGCCGTGACGTCGCTCGAATATGGCCCGCTGGCGGCGTTGAGGATCCGGCGACTCCGACGGACCGACATCTGCACGCTCGCAGCGCGACAGAACTCTCATCTGCAAACAGATGCGTTTCGTCAGTCACCACACCCCCCGCGACAGCGAAAGCGTCGACCAGTTGCATATCGCTGGCACCGGCTTCACAACGGCGCCAGCTTGGATCGTGCCGATATGGCAGGCTTTTCCTCATCCGACCGCTTCCACTAACGCTAACTGCGATTCGCCGATACTCTAGGCCATCTGTCGCCACCCCGGGGAACTTGGCCATGTCGATGCGTCACACCATGCTGACCGCCTGCCTCGCGCTGACTTTCGCCCAGGCACCCGGCGCCGCTGCCGAAACTACCGCGCAGCTGATGCCTGAAACCATGGATATGCTGCGCCATGCCATCGCCATGCAAACCGTGGAAGGCAAGGATCAGGTGCAGGCATTCGCGCAATACCTCGCCGCCAAGCTTGAGTCGGCAGGTTTTGCCAAGTCGGATATCGAAATCATCCCGGTCGGCCACACCGCCGCGCTGGTCGCGCATTACCGCGGCAGCGGCA
>JBDTXA010000231.1:0-4466 GCA_040006415.1 Rhodanobacter sp. | reverse complement strand
AGCGCAGTCATCGCCCGGCTTGGGCACATCCTGGGCGCCGACGTGTTCATCACGGGCTTTGGCATCCGCGCGGGCGCGATCGGCACGATCCGGTCTCGGCGCTCGCTGCGCGGCCTGATCCCCGCTGAAATATTCCAGTTCACTGAGCAACGCGAAGTGATCCGAACCGAATGGCGGCAGCCGGCGCAGTTCGCCCAGCCTGAAGTGCGCGCTGTGGAACAGATGATCGAGCGGCCAGCGCATAAACGGGTAGTCGGCGTGAAACGTGTTGAACATGCCGCGGCCGACGCGGGGATCAAGCAATCCGCTGATCTTGCGGAACAAACGCGTAGTGCTGGACCAGGCAACATCGTTGAGGTCACCGGCGACGATGGTTGGCACGTTGTCCTGCGCCACGCTGCGGGCGACGATGACCAGTTCCGCATCGCGTCCCGAAGTCGTTTCCGCCTCTGTGGGACTCGGCGGCATGGGGTGCAGAAAGTGTGCGCGCACCTCGTCCCCCGATCGTAATGTGATGCAGGCATGCATCGACGGCACGCCGTCCCGGAGCAGATAGTCGATGCTGGTCTTGCCCAGCGGCAGTCTTGAATACACGTGCATGCCATAGAGGTTCTCCAGCGCGCACTTCATGGTGTGTGGGTAATCGTTTTCCAGCGCATCCAGGCGTTCCTGCCACCACGCATTCGATTCAAGCGTGAGCACGATGTCCGGGTCGTTGTCGCGCACCAGTGCGAGAAAATCGTCGGCTCGACGATTGGAGCCGAGCACATTCGCCGACAGCAGCCGCAAGCGCCGGTCCCCGCCCGAACCATCGGCCGGCTTCACTTCGATCTTGTGCAAGCTTGTGTAGGGCCAGATCCACCACGCCTGCCACGCCAGGCATGCCAGTGCCGCCGCAACCAGCCACCAGGCCCAGGGGCAGCCCGTGTAGAGCATCCACAGATCCAGCAGCAGCACCACTATCGCCGCCGCGCCGATCTGCAGACGCGGAAACGCCGAGGCGCGCACCCACCAGACTTCAGCGCGCAGTACCGGCAACGCCGTGAGCGTCACCAGGATCGATGTGACAACCAGGAGCGAAACAAACATTGAAGTGCTCAAAAAAAGGTCATCAAGTATGCCGGAATAGCACAGCAACCCTTGATCGGCCGAAAGCAAACCGAGCTAGCCAAGACACCTTCGCCCGCGCAACAGCCCTAAAATCCCCGCAACACCGCGTACTGAGTTTGCCGATGCAGGCGTTGTTGGCGAATACCTGCGTCTGGCTGCGATAGTCCTCCTGTGTATTTCTTCGATCGCCAATCCTTGCCCCGCCGTTGCGACTGTTTGTGGATTCTGTGCGAGAGAATGCAACCGACATGGGCTTTCGAAGCTACGTCCTTTGGAATATACCGTCCCTACGCAGCGCTACCATCACTAGATTCGCGCTGCCGGATACAACCAGCGGGCATGGGTCAGTGTAAGCAGTTCGGGCGCACCGGAATGTTCATTCCATAGCGCGGTGCAGTGGGTGCAGCGCATCAGGAAACTCGGAACTTCGGGATTCACCGCCAAACGCTCGAAGCGGTCGTAGGGCGCGTGGTAGCCAGATTGGCAGTCAGTACAGAGCATGCAGTCAAGGAAGTCCAAAGGTGACGTGGTGAAAGAGCCAACGCCACCGACAGGACCGGCGCGCGGCAGTCTACGCCGGCAGCAACGTAAGCTCGACTCGCGACAATCGAATTCTGCTTCGTCGTCATTGGGAGAGAGGAACCAAAGAAAAACCCGCCGAGAGGCGGGCTTTCCAACATCAGCAAAGCGCGAAGCAGATTATCCCAGCAACACGCGATTCATCCGCTGCACGAACGCCGCCGGATCCGGCAACTGTGCGCCGGCGGAAATCTCCGCCTGCTCCAGCAGCAGAGTAGCAAGATCCCTGGCCTTGGATTCATCGGCTTCGCTCTCGACGCGCTTGACCAGCGCATGCGCCGGATTGATCTCCAGCGTGGGCTTGGAATCGGGCATCTCCTGACCGGCTTCGCGCAGCAGCCGCGCCAGATGCGGGGCCATTTCGTAATCGGAAAGAGCCAGGCACGACGGCGAGTCGGTCAGACGCGCAGACACTTTTACGTCGCCGACGCGGTCGCCAAGCAGCTCCTTGATCTTCTTCAGCAGTGGCTCGGCTTCCTTGCTGGCTTCTTCCTGCTTGGCCTTGTCCGCGTCATCCAGCGGCACGTCGCCCTTGGCCACGCTCTTGAGCTTCTTGCCTTCGTATTCGCTGAGGCTGCCGATCATCCATTCGTCGATGCGGTCGAACATCAGCAGCACTTCGATGCCCTTGGCCTTGAACGCTTCCAGCTGCGGGCTGCCGGCGGCGGCGGCGTAGCTGTCGGCGGTGATGAACCAGATGGTGTCCTGACCGACGGTCATGCGGCCAATGTAGTCGTCCAGCGCGACGTTCTGCGCGTTACCGTCGCCTTTGGTGGAGGCGAAGCGCAGCAGCTTGGCGATGCGCTCGCGGTTGTTGGCGTCCTCGCTGATGCCTTCCTTGAGCGTGTTGCCGAAAGCCTTGTAGAAGGTGGCAAATTTTTCCGGCTCGTCCTTGGCCAGCTTCTCGATCAGGTCCAGTACGCGCTTGACGCAGGCGGACTTGATGCGATCGAGGTTGCGGTTCTGCTGCAGCAGCTCGCGGCTGACATTGAGCGGCAGGTCGTCGGCATCGACCACGCCACGCACGAAACGCAGGTAGTTGGGCAGCAGCTCTTCGGCGGCATCCATCACGAACACGCGCTTGATGTAGAGCTTGAGACCCTTGCGCTCGTCGCGGCCGCCCATCATCAGGTCGAACGGCGGCTGCGAGGGAATGTAGAGCAGCGTGGTAAAACTTTGCGCGCCTTCGACGCGGTTGTGCGACCACGCCAGCGCGTCGTTGAAGTCATGACCGAGCGACTTGTAGAAGCCCTGATAATCCTCGTCGGAAATTTCCGCCTTGGGCTTGGTCCACAGCGCCGAAGCGGCGTTGGCGGTTTCCCACTCGACGGGAGGCGTCGCTTCGCCCTCCTTGGTCTCGACTTCCTTCGGCACGCGAATCGGGAACGCCACGTGATCGGAGTATTTGCGGATCAGTGAACGCAACTGCCAGCCCTTGAGAAACTCGTCCTCGTCGGCCTTCAGGTGCAAGGTGACCGAGGTGCCGCGCTCACCGAGTTCGACCTGCTCCAGCGAGTACTCGCCCTTGCCGTCGCTCTCCCACTTCACGCCCTCGCCCACCGGCGCATCGCCGCGCCGAGTGACCACGGTGACCTTGTCGGCCACCACGAAAGCGGAATAGAAGCCCACGCCGAACTGGCCGATCAGACGCGCATCGGCCTTCTGGTCGCCGGACATGGCTTCGAGGAAGCGCTTGGTGCCGGAGCTGGCAATGGTGCCGATGTTGGCCACCACTTCGTCACGAGTCATGCCGATGCCGTTGTCGCTGATGGTGATCGTGCGTGCCGCCTCGTCCCAGCTGACGTCGATGTGCAGCTCGCCGTCGCCTGCCATCAACTCGGGTTGGGCGATCGACTCGAAACGCAGCTTGTCGCAGGCGTCGGAAGCATTGGAAATCAGCTCGCGCAGGAAGATCTCCTTGTGCGAGTAAAGCGAGTGCGTAACCAGGTGCAGGACCTGGGCGACTTCAGCTTCGAATTTGCGGGTTTCGGCGGCGGGCGCGTTCATTGCAGGTCAACTCCAATAGTGCGTGAAAGATGGTTTGCCGGGGCACTGCTGCCACCCAACGCCGGAAGCCAGCGTCACTGGAAACGGCAGAAGCCCGTCGCACTGGCCCGATGTCGGGAATGCGGCAAGTGCAGCTGTAGATTCGGGCGCACGGAGCCGCTTTCAAGCCCAATGGACCAAAGCGGGGATTCACGGCAACGCTTCAGCCGATAAACTGTCCGGTGAGCTATCGCGGCCGTTTGCCCCCTTCGCCCACCGAACACCTGCACATCGGCTCGGTGTCGCAGCGGTTGGCAGCTGGTTGTGCCGCGGCATGCCGAAGGGCAGTGGCTGCTGCGCATCGAGGACATCGACCTGCCGCGCGAGGTAGCGGGTTTCACCGACAGCATCCTGGCCGCGCTACCCGCTTTCGGGCTGGTCCCAAAAAGGCGATTCCCGTCTCCCGAGCTTCCCACTGGCTGGGGTGCACCTGGCGCTGCTGTTTCTGCCATTGCCGATACCTCTTGCGGCCACCGGTGGACGAACCGCTGGCTTGGATCCCGGTGGATTCCGATCCCTCGATTTTGCCGCACTGCAGCGGTCAGTTTGTGCTGTGAAGCGCTATAAATGAGCCATTACCCATCGGCATCGGCAACACCTGCAACAACAGCTCGTCATGCTTGTACGCAACTTTGATTCGCATCAGCCCACAGGAGACTCAAGAAAATGACCCAGCGCACGGCATTGGTTACCGGCGGCACCGGCGGCATCGGCAGCGCGATCATCCGCTA
>JBDTXA010000230.1:0-4498 GCA_040006415.1 Rhodanobacter sp. | reverse complement strand
ACATTTCCATCTGGCCCACTGAAAAGGTTCACGAGCACCCTTTCCTGCAGCGCATCGGGCCGGACGTACTCGACGTCACGCTGGACGAAGACGGCGTTGCTGCGCAGCTGGCGGATCGCCGGTTTGCGCGACGCCAACTTGGCGCGCTGCTGCTCGATCAGGCCTTCCTCGCGGGCCTCGGAAACTATCTGCGTGTGGAAATACTGTGGCTCGCGCAGCTGCTGCCAACCCGGCGGCCGGCAGATCTAGACGACGCCGAGCGCTATGCGCTGACGCACGCGTTGATCGACCTGCCGCGTCGCTCATACCAGACTCGCGGACGCCGCGGCGCCGGCCACCTGCAGGACACGCCGTTTCGCTTCAAGGCGTACCAGCGCGAGGGAAAACCCTGTCCGCGCTGCCGTACTGCACTTGAGAAAAGCGTCGTTGGTAGCCGCCCATTTTACTTTTGCCCCGGCTGCCAGCACTGATTGGGAAACAGGAAAACAGAGGTCAGGTTCACTTGCACCCGTTTGAATTTCCGCAGGGTGGTCGATGCTTGGGTCTCAGGCCGGCGAAGCGTTGAGTCTTGCGAAGGTGCGAAAGAAGAGATTTAAACGCCCTCTGACGTGGGTTCCGCACGTCTTGGTTGCTTTCCGATAAGGGGGTCCGATAAGGGGACGGAGGCAATTAAGTCTCACGATTTGGTCAAAGGATCAATCACCGCCATCCCCTTTGACTGCGCGCCTTTGAGTGCCTTTTAAGGCGTCGTCTGCGCGACGAGCGCTGGGTCAGGTCTAGCAATACAGGGCTCAGGTTCTGAGGTTTCCCCACGTTTTTCATGCCGATACACCCAGTGGATCCAGCAATTCTGGCGCGGGGTGTCGTAGTTGATCGATGACTTCGCTCAAGCGTGTACTCGACCATCGTCGCACTAGCGCTTCGCGATCCAGCCACATGACGGAATAGGGGCGTCGTTTCGAGCGGAATGGAGCGAGCCATGCGTCGATACCGCGTCTCTCGCAAGCCGTGCCGGCGAGCCAACTGGCAAACGTCGATAAGGGGACGGAGGCAATTAAGTCTCACGATTTGGTCAAAGGATCAATCACCGCCATCCCCTTTGACTGCGCGCCTTTGAGTGCCTTTTAAGGCGTCGTCTGCGCGACGAGCGCTGGGTCAGGTCTAGCAATACAGGGCTCAGGTTCTGAGGTTTCCCCACGTTTTTCATGCCGATACACCCAGTGGATCCAGCAATTCTGGCGCGGGGTGTCGTAGTTGATCGATGACTTCGCTCAAGCGTGTACTCGACCATCGTCGCACTAGCGCTTCGCGATCCAGCCACATGACGGAATAGGGGCGTCGTTTCGAGCGGAATGGAGCGAGCCATGCGTCGATACCGCGTCTCTCGCAAGCCGTGCCGGCGAGCCAACTGGCAAACGTAGCCAGCGCGCTGAGCACCAAGAGGACTTCGATACGCGCGCCTTTACGTGTGAGGCTGTCCTGGAAGCCCTGTCCGTAGCGATGCGATTTCAGATCTCGGAACGACAACTCGATCTGCATGCGTCGTCTGTACAACGTGATCAGCTGGCGCGCGCTGAGCGTCAGCGAAGGGGAAGCCACCATCAGCCACGCTTCGGAAACCGGGACGGAGGGAAGTTAAATGCCCTCTGGCCTGGTTTCCGCGCGCCTTGGCTGCCCAGGTCGGCGCAAGCGCAGGCGCGACCGAGGATATTCTCCGCCATGGCCTGAAAGCGTTTGCTGCCAAACGCGCGTTCCTGCCGCAGGTGTTGGGGATGGCGATCAGTTCGTCATCGCTGACGCCTTGTTTGAGCCAAACTGAAGAACGCGCAGGAATGAAACGCACGCGAGCGCTGGCGCATGCGATGGCGCTGCAGCCGGCTGGATCGACGATTACGGTGCATGGCAGCTGGCGACCTCAAGGGCCGTCTGTTTGGGTTGAACCAACCGTTTGCGCGGTCGCCAGCTACTGCTTTCAAAGCAGGTACTTGGCGCACATTCCGCCCAGGATGGCCGGCACCGCCAGAATGAGCGTTACGCGTCGGTGGAGCGCGCCAGCGTCGATAGGTCTGCTGGCAGCTTGGGCGCCGGCGGAATCGCCCTGACGGGCGCCTGCTTGGGTTCAACGAACTTGACGACGACCTTCTTTGGCGCCGTTTCGGGGCGCGCCTTGCGCGCCCGCAGCGTGACGAGGTCCATCGGCGCGGCGGAAATCTTCACTTTCGCGAAGCGTGGCGCCTTTACATCCGCACGCTTGGCCACGATCCGGTAGGCGCAGCGGGCCATGCCCGCAGCCTCCCCCATCGCGCGAATCTCGAAACCCTTGGGGCTGCGTTTGCTCACGTAAAGCGGCACGGGATCGTAGGCCGTGAGGAATACCTGGTAGTGCGAGGTGTCGACCAGGGCGGCGAACTCGGCATCGAGTTTCACCTGGCAGACACCCTTGCGCAATCGTGCCTCGCCAAAATCTTCGAACCAGCTTTCGGGGCTTTCGACGCAATAGAGCTGTCGATGGGTGCCGTCCTTGTGCGGCACGACGGCTGCCTTGATGCCCCCGATCACGCGGAACGATCCATGCACTTCGACGGCTCCGTCGAACCGCGCGGCGAGGTTGTTGCGCGAGATCGCATAGAGCGACACGTTATTCTCGCTGCTCGCCGCCATGGCGACGCCGGTCACTGCAAGCCCGATCACGCCGGCACCCCCGCCGACCTGGTTTGCGCTCTGAACGCCTACCACGCCGATCCCCAACGAGGACTCGGCCCACAGGCCGTAGCCGCTGAGCGACAGTCCCGACAGCGCCCGGTTTTGCGGGCTGTAGCCCGACACGCCAGCCGGCCCCTGGGTGCTCCAGCCGTGCACACCGTTGCCGGTGGCCGACATGCCGAGCACACCATAGTTGCTGTCGGAGTCGCCGCGCACGCCAGGTCTGCTCTTGGCCGAACCATAGACGCCGATCGACTCGGTCGAGTCACCGAATACGCCGACCCCACCGCCGGATCGGCCGTGAACCCCCGAGCCACTCGAACTCAGCCCGGCCACACCGGCGCTGGACACCGAGGTGCCAAACACTCCCTGGGCTGTCTTCGCAGTACCGGCCACACCGATGGAGTTCGCGGAGCGGCCGGTGACCCCCGCCGCTCCATCGCTCTCGCCGACCACGCCCAGCCCCGTTGTCGACTTGCCTTGCACACCGATGCCGCTGGCATCCTGCCCGAGCACTCCGAAACCAGCACTCGCCGATCCGTGCACGCCGACACCGTTGTTGCCGCTCAAGCCCGCGACACCGGCGCTCGCCAGCAGGATGTTGCCGGCGCCATCGTCGACGAGGCCGCCGCCAGACGAGCCGAACACGCCGGTGGTCTGCGCCTGCCCGATCACGCCCGTGTCGTCGGACAGAAGGTTGGGGCCGAGCGCTGCTGCCGTGCCAAACAGCCCCACTCCAGCCTTGGGCCCGAAGGCGCTGAACGCCGTTTTGTTGACGCCCGTGATCGTCGGTGCGGCGAGGATGGTGGGGGCACTTGCGACGTTGGCGCCGCCTTGAAGCACGGGTTGACCATTGGACATGGGGAGTCTCCAGATGAACGGTGGACGTCAATCAAGGGTACTCCTTGATGCCCGGGGTGATCTGAAACCCAGGGGTCATCTGAAACCGGGACGGAGGAAGTTAAATCGGCTTCAAGAACGGGGCCGGGTTCACTTACAACCGTTTGAATTTGCCGTCTGGCGGTCTGTGCGCAGGCCTCACGCCCGCGAAGCGTTGGGTCTTGGCTTCGACCATCGCCTGGAAGTCATCTCGACCCGACGCCCGTTGTTGTTGAAGGTGGGTTCGGATGGCTTTCAGGTCGTCATCGGACAGGGTTTTGTGTAGCGGCTGGCGGTAGGCGTCGGCGCGCGCTACCGGGATGGCGGCCAGTGCGGTGTATTGCGGATGGGGCAAGAGAATCGCGTCTTGGCGAAGGCCACAATGGCTGGCGCAGCTCGACCACGGGTAGGTGGCCGGATCATCCTTCATGCGCGCTCGGCCGGGGTTGAGTTCGATATAGCGGTGGCAGTGCAAGACATAGCTTTCGCTGTCGACCAGGCTGGCTTCGTAGCGGCCTTCCCACAATGTTCCCGTTCGTCCGTGACGCGCGTTGAACTGGCCGACATAACCGCGTCCGAGTTTTTGCATGAGGAGAGCGATAGCCCCGATTTCTGGTGGGGTAGCCAGCAGATGGACGTGGTTGTCCATCAATACGTCAGCATGCAGTTTGCAGTCTGTGTCGAGTAACGCTTCGCGCAGCGGCGTCAGGTAGCGCTGCCGATCGTCATCGTCGAAAAAGCAGGGCAGTCGATTAGTTCCGCGCTGAACAATGTGCTGCGCAATACCGGGCAGGTCGAGTCGTGGCTGTCTGGCCATGGCCTCATAGATCGGCGTGGGCATGTCTCCCCGGTAACATCCTCGGACGTTTCGCTTCGTGAGAGCCGGCCACTCTCGCCTGTCCGGAAGTGAACCTGA
>JBDTXA010000229.1:0-4499 GCA_040006415.1 Rhodanobacter sp. | reverse complement strand
AGCGAGGAGTGAGTGGATAGGAGTGAGAAACGAGAGAAAGCTCGCCTCGCTCCGCTACTGCTTCTTTCTCACTTCTCACTCCTCTGAACTCACTTCTGACTTATGAAATCTTCCGACGTCAAGAAAGGCAACGTGGTCGAACATGACGGCACCGTCTATCAGGTGCGCGACATCGAACGCAGTTCACCCAGCGCGCGCGGCGGTAACGTCACGTATCGCTTCACCCTGTATTCGATACCCGGCGGTCGCAAGTACGATCTCAGCCTGCGCGCTGACGATGACCTGAGGGAAATGGATCTGATCCGTCGTGCGGCAAATTTTTCATACATGGATGGCGATGCGTTCATTTTCATGGATGCGGAGGATTACACCCAGTACCTGCTGTCGCCGGAGCTGGTCGGCGATAACGCCGGCTACATCGTCGAGGATCTCGATGGCTATTACGTGCAAGTCATCGATGATGCCGCCGTTGGCCTGCTGGTGCCGACCAGCGTTACGCTTACCGTGGTCGACACCGCACCGGAAATGAAGGGGTCCAGCGCTACCAAGCGCAACAAGCCGGCGAAGCTCAATACCGGAATCGAAGTGCAGGTTCCCGAGTACATCAGCAATGACGAAAAGATCTGGGTGAATACGCTGACCGGCGAGTTTGCCGGCAGAGCCTGAACGCCAGCCGGCATGGGACGGGTAAGAAACTGGCGGTTTTGCGATACTCGTTTCCCGCTCTTCCCCTGCTTGCACGATGCCTTCTTCCGGCTACTCGTTTCGCACCCACGTCATTGAAAGCCTGACGGCCATCAAGCGGCCCGACGTTCCCCTGCGTGTCGTGGTGAGAAATACCGCCGCGGTCATCCTTCCCTTGGGTGTCGGTCTCGCCTGCGGTTATCCGCAAATCGGTCTGGGGGTCGCTGCCGGCGCGCTCAATACGATGTTCTCCGATCAACCCGGGCCCTACCGTCAACGCATGGGCCAGTTGATCCTGGCTTCACTGGCGGCGGCGCTTGCATCCCTGCTTGGCTTTCTCATCGGAGGCTCGCTGCTGCCGGTACTCCTGGCAACCACGCTTTTCGGATTTTTCGGCGGACTGCTGGTGGTGTTCGGCACGGACACCGCACGGGTCGGCATGACCAGCATGATTCTGCTGGTCATCACGGCATCCACGCCAACCACGCTCATCCCTGCGATCGAGGGCGCGGCCCTGATTTTTTCGGGTGGCATCCTGCTCACCACCTTCTCGCTGGCAGCCTGGCCATTGCAGCGTTACTGGCCGGAGCGAACCGCCCTCGCCACCGTATACGCGGGACTGGCAGTGCTTTCCAGAGAACCGCCGCGCGACGACGATGCGCCCGCGTTGACCGAAGCAATGAATGCGTTGCAGCAGACCCTGCTGGGTCGTCACCGTGCCCAGGGCCGAGCGATGGAGGCCTTCGGAGTGCTATTGGAACTAGCCGAGCGCATTCGTCTCGAGCTAATCGCCATGAACGAGTTGCGCACCAACCCGACCCTGCACGTCATCTTCCGGGACCAAGCCGCACGCGTGCTTGCCGCCATTGCCAATGCACTGGAGCACGGCGAGTCCCCGCGGCGAGCCGCACTGGCGCTGGAAGATCTCCGTGCCAGCGAGCACGCCTTGCCCGACGATGACCATCACGGCGAGGGACTGACGAGTCACCTCCATGCCCTGATTGGCCAGCTAGCGGCCGCCGTTCGCAACGCGGACTGGGCGGGTAGTCGCGGAGAATTACGCGCCACCGCGGCCGAGGCCACGATCCCCAAACTTCTGCGTGGCCGTTCCGCCGTCGCTACCCTGCGCGCCAACCTTACTCCCCACTCGGTGGCGTTCCGCCATGCATTGCGCATGGCGATTTGCCTCAGCGTGGCGTTGTGGATATCCCGTGTGCTGCAGCTGCCACATGGTTACTGGCTGCCAATGACAGCCGCCATCGTGTTGCGCCCCGACTTTGCCGCCACCTTCAATTTTGGCGTGCTGCGGGTCCTGGGCACCGTGCTCGGGTTGGTGCTGACCACGGTGCTGCTGCACATCACACCGAACGAGCCTTGGGCGCATCTCGCACTGATGGCGCTGCTGTGCATGGGCTTCCGCTATCTCGCCACGGCGCACTACGGGTTCGCGGTAGCTGCGCTGACCGGAACCGTGGTCATCCTGCTTTCCTTCGAAGGTGTGGACCCCGGTGCCGCCGTGCTTGACCGCGTGATCAACACAGTCTTCGGCTGCGGCATGGCGCTGCTGGCGTATGTGGTCTGGCCCACCTGGGAGCGCGCCCATGCGCGTTCGGCACTGGCCGACATGATCGATGCCTATGCCAGTTACCTGAAGGCGCTATCTTCAGCGGATGACTCGACGAATACAGACAGCGCGCGCACGGTGGCACGCCGTGCGCGAACGAACGCGCAGGCATCCATCGAACGAATGCGCAGCGAACCGGGAACACCGCCGGAGTTGCTGGCGCTGGCTCGCGCCCTGTTCTCCAATGGAAACCGCCTGGCGCGTACATCCATGACGCTGGAAGCCGTGCGCAGCGACCTGGCTGGTTTGCCCGCCCAGGAAGAGATCGCCCGTTTCATCATCGAAGCGGCTGACACCCTCGAAATCATCGGCGGAGCCCTGCGTCGACAGGATATCCCTCAGCAACTACCTGATCTTCGACGCCGCCAACGTCAGCTGAAATGCGCGACACAGGACGCCGAAGACCAACTCGGGAGCGAATTGCTGGGCCGGCTGAGCGATCGTCTGGTCGATAACATCGATACGCTGGCCTACGTGATGACGCGGCAAGCCCGCGAGCCGGATGCCATCTTGCCAATTCCAACGCCCTGACCCGGCCTGGTCGGGGTTCAGGGCGACGCGGGCGCGCGGAGGTTTTACACTACGCCAATGCTCAAGATCGATTCGCACGCGCACATCCTGCCCCGAGACTGGCCGAATCTGGCGGCGAAGTTCGGCGATGACCGCTTCCCGGTGATGACGCATACCGATGGCCGACATCGCATCTACAAGGACAGCCGGTTCTTTCGCGAAGTCTGGGATTCGGCCTTCGACCCGCAAACGCGCATTAATGATTACGCGCGTTTCGGCGTGAATGTTCAGGTGATTTCGACCGTGCCGGTGCTCTTCTCCTACTGGGCGCCGGGCTATCAGGCGCTGGAGCTGCACCGTCACCTGAACAATCACATGGCTGGCATGTGTCGTGACTATCCGCGCCACTACGCCGGCATCGGTACTGTGCCGCTGCAGGCGCCGGAACTTGCCATCCGCGAACTCGAACGCTGCATTGACGAACTGGGCCTGCAGGGCGTTCAAATTGGTTCGCACTGCGGCGACTGGAACCTCGACGCGCCGGAGCTGTTTCCCTTTTTTGAGGCGGCTGCCGATCTGGGTGCCGCGGTGCTGGTGCACCCGTGGGACATGATGGGAATGGCCAGCATGCCGAAGTACTGGATGCCCTGGCTGGTCGGCATGCCGGCCGAGCAGGCGCGCGCCGCCTGCTGTCTCGCCTTCGGCGGCGTGCTGGAGCGGCTGCCCAAACTTCGTGTGATGCTCGCTCACGGCGGCGGCAGTTTTCCCTCGACCATCGGTCGTATCGAACACGGTTTCAAGATGCGCCCGGATCTGGTCGCCACCGACAACCCGCGCAATCCGCGCGAGTACCTCAAACGCTTCTATTTCGATTCCTGCGTGCATGACGACCAGGCGTTGCGTTATCTGCTGGATGTGACGGGCGTCAGCCAGGTGATGCTCGGCACCGACTATCCTTTCCCGCTGGGTGAACAAGAGCCCGGCAGTGGTATCGAGGCGTTGGGCCTGAACGACACCGAGCGCGCCCGGCTGTTTCATGGCACCGCGCTGGAGTGGCTTGGTCTGCCGCGGCATCGCTTTGTTCCCGACTCTCCTTCCAAGGAATCAGCATGAGTTTCCTGCGCACAACCACGTCGATCGCCTTTCTCCTCGTCACCAGCGTGATGATGGCCGGTAACGTCCACGCCACCGATGTGAGCATGGCGGGCGGCGGCGTCACCTTCAGCACGCCCGCCAACTGGATGGGCATCATGGAGACCCAGGGTGACCCGGAAGCGCGCGTGTTTCAGGTGCCAGACCCGTCGCCGACCGGAAAGAACAGCCTCGCCCGCGTCACGGTGACCGTAAAGCGGGTACAGGACATCAACGGATTTCACCAGTTCATGGCCGAAGCGGAAGCCAAGTCGATGACGCTGCCCGGTTACGTCATCGCCAAGGTGCCCCCAAGCCCCAACAGCAACATGTATGCCGCACAGGAAAGCGGTACGGATTTCAGCTACGTCGAGCACTACTGGCTGAAGAACGGTTATGCCATCCAGTTGCGATGCGTGCGCCCCAGCCAGACCCTGGCCGGATCGTCGTGGAACACGGAGTTCGACAAGGGTTGCGAGTCCGTAGCCGCGCAGTTGAAGTAAGCATTACGACGACTGTAGGAGCGCATTCATGCGCGATGCTCTTGCTC
>JBDTXA010000228.1:0-4506 GCA_040006415.1 Rhodanobacter sp. | reverse complement strand
ACAGCTTGCGGGACACTTCCTTGATGATTTCGTTGCGCGGATCGGACACCGTGTAGACCGGGTGACCGAAACCGATAACTATTTCCTTGCGCGCAACGCGCTCGCGGATGTCGGCCTCGGCCTCGTCGGCAGTTCGGTACCGCGAGATGATCTCCATCGCCACCTCGTTTGCGCCACCGTGCTTGGGCCCGCGCAGCGCGCCGATCGCCCCCGTCAGTGCCGAATACATGTCCGAACCGGTACCGGCGATCACGCGTGCCGCAAATGTGCTGGCGTTGAACTCGTGCTCGGCGTAGAGCACCAGCGACTTGTCCAGCGCTTGCGCATGCAACTCGCTTGGCGGAACGCCGTGTAAAAGATGCAGGAAATGCGCCGCGATGGTTTCGTCTTCGGTTTCGGTTTCGATGCGCTTGCCGTTGTGGCTGAAGTGGTACCAGTACAGCAGGATCGAACCGAAGCCGGCCATCATGCGATCGGCAATCTCACGCGCGCCGGTGACGTTGTGGTCGTCCTTTTCGGGCAACACCGTGCCAACCACCGAACAACCCGTTCGCAACACGTCCATCGGATGCGTCGCGGCCGGCAGCAACTCGAGCGCCGCCTTCACCGGTGCCGGCAAGCCGCGCAGGCGCCTCAGTCTGGCCTTGTAGTTCTCCAGCTCGGTCCAGGTCGGCAGTACGCCGTGAACGAGCAAGTAAGCCACCTCCTCGAAGCTGCCTTTGGAGGCCAGATCGTGGATATCGTAGCCGCGATAATGCAGGTCGTTGCCGCTGCGACCCACGGTGCACAGTGCGGTGTTGCCGGCGGTCACGCCGGACAGGGCCACGGATTTCTTGGCCCTGGGTGGGGTCTGCTCGGTCATGCGTTTGACTCCATCTGATGCAGTAAAGCGTTACATGGGGATCGATATCTCGAATCTGCGACGAACCCGAAAAAAGGTTCGTCACAGCCAGTCAGCTGTCCTTGCCGTCGGCGAACAATTCGTCGAGCTTGCGCTCGTAGGCGTGATAGTCCAGATAGTCGTAAAGCTCGTCGCGCGTCTGCATCGTCGGCACTGCAGCCTTCTGCGTGCCATCGCGACGCACAGTTTCGTAGAAATTCAGCGCGGCCTTGTTCATCGCCCGGTACGCGCCGCAGCAATAAAGAATAATGTCGACATTGGCACTGGCCAGCTCGTCGCGGGTAAACAGCGGGGTCTGTCCGAATTCAGTGATATTGGCCAGAATCGGCACCCCCACCGCGGCCTTGAATTCACGATACTGCTCCAGCGTGTAAATCGCCTCGGGGAAGATCATGTCGGCACCGGCCTCGACACAGGCCTGCGCGCGTTCGATCGCCGATGCCAGCCCCTCCACCGCGATGGAGTCCGTGCGCGCCATGATCACGAACTGGTCGTCGGTACGTGCATCTACCGCGGCCTTCACCCGGTCGGCCATTTCCTCCTTCGAGACGATGGCCTTGCCTGGACGATGACCGCAACGTTTGGCGGCAACTTGATCCTCGATATGGATGGCGCCAGCGCCGGATTTGATCATCGACCGCACCGTACGGGCGATATTGAATGCCCCGCCCCAACCCGTATCGACGTCGACCAGCAGCGGCAGATCGCAAACGTCGGTGATGCGCCGGATGTCGGTGAGCACGTCCTCCATCGAGCTAATGCCAAGATCGGGCATACCCAGCGAATTGGCCGCCACACCGCCGCCGGACAGATAGATCGCCTTGAAGCCGCTGCGCTTGGCCATGCGTGCGGCGTAGGCGGTAATGGCACCGACGACCTGCAGGGGCTGTTCTTCGGCAACGGCCGCGCGGAACCGCGCGCCGGGGGATGCTGACTGTGTCATACCGCCTCCGTCAAAACAGACATTTTAGCGCACTGTGGATCAAGGCCGTTCCTCCGCCTGCGCGATGCCTCTCACTGGTAACGAAGTTGCAGGCCGGGCTGGCTCTGATCAGAAAAACAGCGAGCGGGGCATCGTGAGTTTTGCGCCGTAAGATTCGCGCTTCGGGCTTCGTTCTGCCGCTAAGCAACCATGCACATGAGCGGCACGACATTTTTCGAGGGATTCATTGCTGCTTACGGGACACTCGCCCGGCGTAAATTGGGGCTTCGGGCAACAGATCGTGCCGATATCTCTATTCGAGTTCAGCGCCGTGGGGATAACGGGCATTTAGAGCGGCTCGCTCCGTTGATTGACGTACTGCTGCGACCTTGGGTGTTCGGTCGGACATCGGCACCGGCATCCGCGTCGATCTCATTCTGGACATGCTGCGCACCACGGTAAAGGTGGGCTGCGACATCATGACGGTCACCGTGCTGGATCCTCATATGCGCGCAATACCCGCAGCGAACTCAGGAACGAAAACGGGAAGTCGCGGCGCGACCGCTCCCAATCATAGCCACTGACAATCGTTGTGATGAAAACAATCAATTAGATTAATCGCAACCATGCATTTATGATGCCGGTTCACTCACCACAACCACGGAAGATACAGATGTCTTTGATCAATACCGAAATCAAGCCTTTCAAGGCAAACGCTTTCAAGAACGGCGAGTTCATCGAAGTTTCCGATACCGACCTGAAAGGCAAGTGGTCTGTCGTGATTTTCATGCCCGCCGCGTTTACCTTCAACTGCCCCACTGAGGTCGAGGACGCTGCGGCGAATTACGCCGAGTTCCAGAAGGCAGGTGCCGAGGTCTACATCGTCACCACCGACACCCATTTCTCGCACAAGGTGTGGCACGAGACCTCCCCGGCGGTCGGCAAGGCGAAATTCGCGCTCGTCGGCGACCCCACCCACAAGCTGACGCGTGCTTTCGACGTGCATATCGAGGAAGACGGCCTGGCCCTGCGTGGCACCTTCATCATCAATCCCGATGGTGTGATCAAGACCATGGAAGTCCATGACAACGCGATCGCCCGTGATGTCTCCGAGACATTGCGCAAACTGAAGGCGGCGCAGTACGTTGCCGCCCACCCGAACGAAGTGTGCCCGGCCAAGTGGAAGGAAGGCGAGAACACCATCGCACCCTCGCTGCACCTCGTCGGCAAGATCTAAGACCGATGCAACGCGCGCATCGTCCTGATGCGCGCAAGCGGACTTGGTGTTAACACCGTCCGATGTTCCATGAAAAGACCCACGCGACGCCCGGTATTTCCCGGGCGCTCGCCAGACTCGCCCCTAATTCCACTCAGATCCAGGGAAATCGCCATGTTGGATGCCAATCTCACTGCACAGTTGAAGACCTATCTCGAAAAGGTCACGCAGCCGATCGAGATCGTTGCGTCCCTCGACGACAGCGCCAAGGCCGCCGAACTCGACCATTTGTTGCAGGAAATCGCCGCGCTTTCGGGTCAGGTCACGCTCGTACATCGCGACGATGATGTGCGCAAGCCGTCATTTGCGATCAACCGAGTGGGTACCGACATCGGTGTGAGGTTTGCCGGCATTCCCATGGGTCATGAATTCACCTCGCTGGTGCTGGCCTTGCTGCAGGTTGGCGGTCACCCATCGAAGCTCGCCCAGGATGTGATTGAGCAGGTGCGCCAGCTGGACGGCGAGTTCAAGTTTGAGACCTATTTTTCACTGTCCTGCCAGAACTGTCCGGACGTGGTTCAAGCGCTCAATCTGATGAGCGTGCTGAATCCCAAGATCCAGCATGTCGCCATCGATGGCGCGCTGTTCCGGGACGAGGTGGAGAAGCGCCAGGTCATGTCGGTGCCGACCGTTTACCTCAACGGTGAAGTCTTTGACCAGGGTCGCATGAACCTCGAGCAGATCCTGGCCAAGATCGATACCGGTGCCGGTGCTCGTGACGCGGAAAAGCTCAAGACCAAGGATGCCTTCGACGTGCTGGTCGTTGGTGGTGGCCCGGCCGGTGCGGCAGCTGCGGTGTATGCCGCACGCAAAGGCATTCGCACTGGTGTGGTAGCCGAACGTTTTGGCGGCCAGGTGCTTGACACCATGGGTATCGATAATTTCATCTCGATGTCGCACACCGAGGGCCCGAGGCTCGTCGCCGCGCTGGAACAGCACGTCAGGGATTACGACGTCGACATCATGAATCTGCAGCGCGCCGAAAAGCTGATCCCGGCCAAGGGCCGCGGTGATTTCATCCGCATCGAGATGGCCAATGGCGCATCGCTGAAATCTCGCACCATCGTGCTCTCCACCGGCGCGCGCTGGCGCCAGATGAACGTGCCCGGCGAAGATCAATATAAGAACAAGGGCGTCGCTTATTGCCCACACTGCGATGGCCCGTTGTTCAAGGGCAAGCGTGTGGCCGTCATCGGCGGTGGCAATTCAGGAATCGAGGCCGCCATCGACCTGGCCGGTCTGGTCAGCCACGTCACGGTGATCGAGTTCGACAGCAAGCTGAGGGCCGATGAGGTGCTGCAGCGCAAGCTTCGCAGCCTGCACAACGTCAGCATCATCCTCAGCGCGCAGACCACCGAAGTGCTGGGCGACGGCCAGAAGGTCAACGGGCTGATGTACAAGGATCGT
>JBDTXA010000227.1:0-4616 GCA_040006415.1 Rhodanobacter sp. | reverse complement strand
AACAATCTGCATGACAAGTTCCCGAACCTGAAAATCACCTACCTGCTGACGCGGCACATGCAGGTGGACGCCTTTTTCGATGTGGGCCTGGACCACGCAAGTCCGAGTTCGATCTTTGGTACCGGCGTTTCGATCTTGTTTTGAACGACATCACCCGAACGCTGCGAGGGTAAACAGGGGTCAGGGTGCACTTTTCCACCCACTCCGCGCTCATCTCACGCTTGTCGAGGTTGGTTTTTGTGTCGACCGGGTTGCGCTGACGTTGGCCTTCAGCCTTGCAACCAGCCCATGGCTTCGCCGCGCTCGTCGTAATCGAATTTGCGGATCTTGGCCAACATCAACGGATCAAGCACGTGGTTGGCGAACGTGCCCATCGGGCTGTTGGTGACCAGGGCGACTTTGTCGATCTTGTCGTGCAGACGGTTGATGAACTTCAGGTGTGCGAACAGAGCGCCGACGCTGTGCCAGCCGGGGAAGCGTCGGCTGTGGATCAAGATCCCGCGAAGCCGGTCATGATTCTGGAGATAGTCGCCGATCGTTTTGCCGACCGCCTCGAAATCGTCCTCGCTCAACGCCTTGTCCGCGACAGGCTCCAGCATCAGGATGCCGGCTTCGGCATTCAACGTGATGCCGATGCGGGCACGATCGCTCTCGCACACCCAGTCATTTGCAGCCGCGTAAGCGGCGCTATCGAAGTGTCGCAGTTCTCCGGGTGAAAACAGCCCGAAGAGTTTGATCGCATTCTCCAGCCACTTGATGTCGCTGACGATCGCCATGCGCGCCCAGTGGCCAATCCTGCCAAGGCCTAGCCGCAGGTCCTGCCACACCGCGCCTGCCTCCATGCCCTTCCATTCGCCATCAATGCAGCACAGCAGGTCGAGCTTGTGGTGTCGCTCCAGCTTCTCGTTGACGAGGGGGATGAGCTGTGTCTCGTAGTCCGCTGCGCGCAGCTTGTCGTTGATCCGGATGCCGATCACGTGATCCGGAAGGCCTTCGATTATGGTCAACATGTAATATCCCTCGGTGGTGGCGCTGCATGCTCAGAATTCATAGATAGTCAGTGTACTGCCCTAAAACGCGAGTCAGGTTGCTCGTTCCGCAGGAATGTCGCGCTGTCGGCGGTTCCCACTCATGGCGCGTCCGGCGCGCCCGGCAAATTGCAGTTCGACCGCGGCGCGGCGGTGGTTTGATCAATGCGCATGGGAATGGAGCGTGGACGGGTATGTACCAGCTTGGAATTGTTGTGCTCGTCGCTGTTGTTATTGTGTTTGCTTGGGCGTTCCGCGGCACACCGCCGCCGCCGACCAGCGTTGATCCGGCAGTCATCGACGCCTTTCGAAAAATATATCGACAGCAGATATCGATTTCGGTTCTGACTGCGCCTTTCGTGGTCTGGGTGTTCCAATCCACATCCAGTGGTGGCGACCGACACGGGCTGCTGCTGCTGGTTGCAGGAGTCCTCGTCGTCTGGGTGTGCCTGCACACCTATCGTTACTGGCGTTGTCCGAAATGCGGCGCCTATCTCGGCAGGAACCCCACATACAACTGGCAGTGTCCGAGTTGTGGCACCGCTTTGCGCAAACCACGTGCCTCGTGATGCGATGCCACGACACGTCAGAGAAAAGGAAAGAATGATATCGGGTGGATCGGATCTGGCCTCGCTGGCTCAGCGCGCCGTGGCGTCGGACTGGAGTAACCAGTGAAGTGCTTTCTCGAACACCGCCTGTGTCTGCGGCAAGGGAACTGACGCTTCGAAATGGCCCGCGTTTGGCAAGGTCAACAGTTGTGCGCGGTCGCCCGCTTTTTTTGCCGCTTCGACGTACGCGCGAACGGGCGCCGGATCCACGATCGGATCATCGGCGCCTTGGATGAAAACCTGAGGCACCCCGAGCGGCAACAACTGTCGCGGCGAAGTCTCGGCATAACGACGCGGATACTTCTGCGGCGAACCACCCATCACCTGATCGACTGATCCGTGACAGCTATCGGGCGAACCTTTCCGGTATTCATACAGATCGGTGACCGCGGCGAGCGCAAGTACGCCGCGAATGGGCAGAGGATCGCGCCGATAAAGTTCGCTGTCCCTTGGAAGCCGCGTGCGCATGGAGAGCCAGAGCGCAAGTTGGCCACCGGCGGAATGCCCAGCCGCATAAATGTGCTTCAAGTCGATCGGTTCCGTCTTTGCGATGTCGCGCAGGTCGTCGGTCGCATTTGCCACGTCGAGAAACGTGCCTGGCCAGCTGCCGCCATCATCGCCGACACGCCGAAATTCGATCGACCAGGTAGCCACTCCACGCTGTGCCAGCCACGCGGCGAGGCGTGTCATGTAAACGTAGTCATATGCGGCCATCCAGCAGCCGCCGTGCACGAGGACAACAACCGGGAAGGGGCCGCGGCCTTTGGGTAAGCGCAGTTCGCCAAACTGCTGTGGCTTGCCGCCATACGTGATGCGCTTCGCCGGCGTCGGCAGTGGCATCGCGGACAGCTCGGACCAGCTCAACAGCTTCGGTGGAGCAGCAGCGCCAGCGACAGATGCGATAGACACCAGCACGAGGAGGATAAGCAGAAGGCGTAGCGTATTCATGGAACGCAGGGTAGCTGACATAGAGGGAAAAGGTGTCGGGGACAATTTCTATCCGTTGTTGGGAATACATGACGGGTCTGTTCGAGGTGGGTCGTTTGTCCAGAACGGCCGGCCCTTCTATTGCTGATTCGAATCCCGTCAGTGCGGTGGAAGGCTGTGCCTGGCGTGAGCAGATGGGGCTATGCTCCGGGCATCGGACACGGGGGCCTGACGTCATGAGATGCAGGATGTGGTTGATTGCGTTCTTGTTGACGATGCCGGCTGCGAGCCAGGCGCAGGCCCCGCTGGCCATGCATGATCATGCCCCGATGGAGCGGTTGGGCAACGTCCACTTCGAGACATCGTGCAAGCGCGAGGCGCAAACGCGTTTCGATCGTGCGGTTGCGCTGATGCACTCGTTCCAATTTGGGCGCGCAATCGACGGCTTTCATTCCGCAATCGAAGTCGATCCCGGATGCGCCATCGCTTACTGGGGCATTGCGCTCAGCAGCTGGAGCAATCCTTTTGCCGGCTTCAAATCGCCCCTTCAGCTTGCGCAAGGTCTGCAGGCGGTGAACCAGGGACGCGCGGCGGCGGCGAAGACGAAGCGGGAGCGTGCATACATCGAGGCGGTCGCTCAGCTCTACACCGACACCCTGCACCGCGATCAACGGACGCGCGCTCTCGCCTACGAAACTGCCATGGAGCAGGTGGCGAGGGAGTATCCCGACGATACCGAAGCCACGATCTTCTACGCGCTAGCACTAGCAGCGGCGGCGGACCCCGCCGACAAGATGTATGCGAAGCAGCTCAAAGCCGGGGCGATGCTCGAACACCTTTTTGCCAAGTATCCAGATCACGCCGGTCTCGCGCATTACATCATTCATGCCTACGACGAACCTGCGCTGGCCTCGCGAGCGGTTGAGGCGGCGCGGCGCTATGGGCAGATTGCACCGTCCACGCCGCATGCCTTGCACATGCCGTCCCATACCTTCACCCGGATCGGTGAATGGCAGGCTTCCATCGACACCAATCTCGCCTCGGCATCTGCGGCACGCACTGCAGGCCAGCCGGCGGACGAACTGCATGCAAGCGACTACATGGTTTACGCTTATCTGCAGACGGGGCAGGACGTTGCCGCCAAGCGCTGGGTGGATAAGGCAGCACAAACATTTTCCCGTTTTAATCCAGCCGCGGCCAATGGAGCGGCCCCTGCATCGGCGGCCTATTTCGCGCGTGCCGCGATCCCGGCGCGCTACTGTCTTGAGCGCCGGGATTGGGCATGCGCGGAAAAACTCGTAACGGTGCCGAGCAAATTTCCTTTTGCCGACGCGACTACCTATTTTGCCCGTGGTCTTGGCGCGGCTCACGCGGGCGATGCAGTCGCCGCACGCGCGGCTATGAGTTCGCTGGATCAAGTTCATGACAAGCTCGCCGGGATGGGCGAAGATTACTGGACGGGTCAAATCGACATCCAGCGGCGCGCCGTTGCCGCGACGCTGGCATTTGTGCAGGGCAATGTGGCGGATGCGCTGGTCGGCATGCGCATGGCGGCCGAATTCGAAGACAAGAGTGAGTTGAGTTCCGTCACGCCGGGGCCGCTGGTGCCGGCACGCGAAATGTTGGGCGAGATGATGCTGAGCCTCAAACGGCCAGAGGATGCCTTGAATGAGTTCAAGGCATCATTGGTGCAAGAGCCAAATCGCGTCTGGTCGCTTCTCGGCGCCGCGGAAGCCGCAAAGATGGCCGGCGGCATTCCCGGCGCCTGCGCCTATTTCAATAAGTTGTTCGTGATGACTCAGCGAGCCGATCGTCCGGGGCGGCAGGCACTCGCCGAGGCGCACGAGAACGCCCGCTCGAAACGGTGTCCGTGACTGCGAATGCGTGTCAGCGACAATTTCTGATGCCAAGGCACGGCGGGTTGCTGGGGACGGCGGCTTATGGCAGCGGCCAAGAGGTCAGTCCGGTTCTTACGCCGCGGTGCTCGCATCGCTGTGGCTGCTTCGGGCCCATGAATTGCATGTGGAGACCCGCCCAGTTCGCCCTGCCCGAG
>JBDTXA010000226.1:0-4786 GCA_040006415.1 Rhodanobacter sp. | reverse complement strand
AGCGTACCGATGGAGACGCACGCGCTTCGACCCTTCGGTAATTAGCGGCATCCGCGTAAAATTTCCGCCTTCCCCCCGCTTGCGAAACGTCATGACAAGGCCACCCAGCGACCCATCCACCGGGCATGCCCCGTTGCACACGAAAGGCAGCGCCGACGGTTTCCCGGTCGCTCCTGCCATGAGCGTCACGCTGGATGCTTCACGGATGCCGCGTCGAGCGATCCTCGTCGACCGACGCATCCTGCGGATCACGGCGGTGGCTATTGTGCTTGGGGTCGCCGCAGCATTCATTGCCGACTTGTTGAAATCGCTGATCGGGCTGGTCACCAACCTGGCCTTCTACGGAACACTTTCGACGGCGTTCAGTTCACCCGCAGACAATCGTCTTGGTTGGTGGGTGGTATTGGTGCCGGTGGTTGGCGGCTTGCTGGTGGGTGTGATGGCCCGCTGGGGTTCCAGCGCCATTCGCGGTCACGGCATTCCCGAGGCGATGGAACAGGTGTTGCTGAACGAGTCGAAGATTCCGCCCCGGATTACTTTTCTCAAACCTATATCCTCGGCCATCGCCATCGGTACCGGTGGCCCGTTTGGTGCGGAAGGCCCGATTATCGCCACCGGCGGTGCGCTGGGTTCGTTTGTTGGCCAGTTGCTGAAGGTCACTGGTAGCGAGCGCAAGGTGCTGCTGGCGGCCGGTGCAGCAGCCGGCATGGCGGCTGTCTTCGGTTCGCCGATCGCAGCGGTGGTGCTGGCGGTGGAATTGCTGTTGTTCGAACTGCGCCCGCGATCGCTGATCCCGGTGGCACTGGCGGCGGTGACAGCGACGATGGTGCACTACATCATCAGCGGTTCCTCCGTGCCGATCTTCGAAATGAATGCGGTGGCGTCGCCTGGCAGTCTCGCGCTGGTCAGTTACGTGGTGCTCGGGGCGTTGATAGGCCTGGTCAGCATTGCCGTCACCCGCATCGTCTACGGCGTCGAAGACGCCTTCGAAAAGCTGCCGATTCACTGGATGTGGTGGCCGGCGATCGGTGGCGTGGCGGTGGGCGTGATCGGGTTTTTTGCGCCGCTGACGCTCGGCGTCGGTTACACGAACATCGAAAACATCATCAACGGCCACTTCACCATGGGTGCGCTGGCGTTCCTGTGCGTCATGAAGTTCGTTTCTTGGGCAATTGCGCTCGGTAGCGGCACCTCCGGGGGCACGCTGGCGCCGCTGTTCACCATCGGCGGTGCGTTGGGCGCGCTGATCGGTATCGCCGGGGTCGCGTTGGCACCGCAGCTCGGTATCGACCCGCGAATCGCCGGGCTGGTCGGCATGGCCGCGATCTTCGCCGGCGCGTCGAGGGCTTTGTTGACGGCAGTAGTGTTCACCTTCGAGACGACCGGACAGATGGCGGTACTGTTGCCCTTGCTTGGCGCTTGTACGGCGGCTTATCTGGTGTCGGCGCTGTTGATGCGCAACACCATCATGACCGAGAAGATCGCCCGACGTGGCGTGCGGGTTCCATCGGAGTACGTTGCCGACTATCTGGACCAGGTCACCGTCGGAGAAGCCTGTTCACGGACGGTCTTTACCTTGCACACCAGTCAGACTCTGGCAGAAGTTCGGCGCTGGCTCGGTGAAGGTTCGCCCGAAGCCCAGCACCAAGGTTTTCCGGTGGTAAATGAGGCCGGACACGTGCAAGGTGTGCTGACCCGCCGTTCACTGCTCGACCCACAATGGTCATACGAGCTGACGGTGAGCGAGTTACTCACCCGCGCACCGTTGATGGTGCGGGAGGATCATTCGTTGCGCGAAGCGGCCGATCATATGGTTGACGAACAGGTCGGGCGACTGATCGTGATCAGTGAAAACGCACCGCACAAACTGGTGGGCATCATCACTCGCGGCGATATCCTTGCAGCACATGCCACACGTCTGCGGGAGGCACGCTTCAAGGGGCGACATATACGCTTCCGCAAATCGCGCAATCCAGTGTCAGCGGAATAGCGCCGAAGCCATTGCTTGTCCGGGGGAAGCTTCAGTGGCGGTTCGCCCGCTCAACTACCTCTTACAATTCGCGGTCACCTACTAGCACCACATCCGCCGGCCGACGCGCGAACAAACCTACAGTGACAATGCCGGGCAGCTGATTCAGCTCGCTTTCCAGCGCCGCCGGGTCGGCGATCTGCCAGTTGTGCACGTCGATGATCCAGTTGCCGTTGTCGGTGACCACGCCGTCGCGCCACACCGGCTGGCCACCGCGCTTGACGATCTCGCGACCGATCAAGCTGCGTGCCATCGGAATGACCTCGATCGGTACCGGAAACCTGCCAAGCAGATCGACCCGCTTGCTGGAGTCGATGATGCATATGAACTTTTCGCTCGCCGCCGCGCAGATCTTCTCGCGAGTCAATGCGGCGCCACCGCCCTTGATCAGGCGCTTGTACGGGTCGCATTCGTCGGCACCGTCGATGTAGATACTGAGCGGGCCGACACTGTTGAGATCAAGCACCGGAATACCGAGCTTCTTCAGCTGGGCGGTGGATTGCTCCGAGCTGGAAACGGCGCCTTGAATACGATCTCTCAGACCCGCCAAGGCCTCGATAAAGAAGGCGACGGTGGAGCCGGTGCCCACGCCGACGATCGCGCCATCCTCGACGTAGCGGATGGCCGTCTCACCGGCCTGGCGTTTTTCGTTGGCATTGCTCATGGGGATATCGTCCTGAATCAAAAACTTATTATGACGTCGACGCATCTTCGGGGCGAGCAATGGTGCGTCGGTGTAGACCAGAGCCGGCATCTGTAGGAGCGCATTCGTGCGCGATGCTCTCTTGCTCTGATGCCACAACGAAGGACATCGCGCATGAATGCGCTCCTACAAGGGCCGGTGACTTATTCGAGGCCGAGAATGTGTTTCCAGTGCGCTGCATCGACCGGCATCACCGAGAGTCGATTGCCTTTCCGCACCAACGGCATCTCGGCCAGGGCACCGTCCGCCTTGAGTTCGTCGAGCGTGATCGTACGTTTGAGCTTCTTCACGAACTTCACGTCCACCAGCATCCAGCGCGGCTTGTCGCGCGAGCTGCCCGCATCGAAATACTTGCTCTTGGGATCGAACTGACTCGGATCCGGGTACGCATCGGTCGCAACTTCGGCGATACCCACGATGCCGGCTGGGGTGCAGTTCGAGTGATAGAAAAACACCTTGTCACCCGGACGCATGCCGTCGCGCATGAAATTGCGCGCCTGATAGTTCCTCACGCCATCCCATGGCTCCTGTCTCTTCCGCTTCAGGTCGTCGATCGAGAACGCATCGGGTTCGGACTTCATCAACCAGTAATTCATTCAGCAGGCTCCGTCTTGGAATCGGGCGCGGTGCAGTCGATCAACTCGCTTTCGGTGGCGATGAAGTCGAGCGGAACGTCCCAGTCTTCCTCATTTACCTCAGGCAATTCCTGAAAGGCGTAGGCGATGCCGACGAGCAGGGGTTCGGTGGGGCGAACCTGGTCATTGAGGAAGGCGAAACTGCGGTCGTAGTAGCCACCACCATGGCCAAGCCGGTTACCACGACGGTCAAAACCGAGCAGCGGCACAAAGACCAGATCGAGCTGGAACGGCTCCAGCAGCTGACGGGTGTCTGTCGGCTCAGGGATGCCATAGCGGTTGGGCTGCACATCCTCGCCCGACTGCCACGGCGCAAAAAGCAGTTGCCTGCCCTTGCTGATCACCGGCAACAGGAATTGCTGGCCACGCGTGACCAGCGGCGGGATCACCAGATTGAGCGGCAGCTCGCCATCGCTGGCCCAGTAGCCAGCAACACGCGCGTCGGTGAGGTATTCAGGCAATTGCTCGAGGCTGCGACGCAAGCCCTGGGCTGCACTCATGCGTTCAGGCGGGGACAAGACACGCCGGCGTTCGGTCAGTCGTTGTCGAAGCTCGCGGCGTTGGGCGGTGGCGTCCACGTGTCGCGCGTCTCCCGGCAAGTAGCGCGCCCGACGGACGTCGCGTTGGCAACCCATCCCGACTGCCGCCAGTAACGGCAGCCGGGATGGATAAAGAAGTGGCGTCAACCGCGATGCCGCTGCCCACCAAACGACCTTGATCCAAGATGGATCAGGTGGGAGAGCTACATGGCCTCAAGGCTTTCCGCACGTGGCGGACATGCACAACAGCCGATGTTGAGCCGACCCGGGGCCGTAATTAGGAACAAGGCAAATGTAAGAGTGTGCTGGCGCACATCGCAGAAAACGCCGAAATCTATTTTAAGCGCTTGTCCCCGAATGCGCCACCAGTTCCGGTGGGCCGTCATTCAGTCGCAGGCGGAATCATCAGCCGTTCTTCGGATCGGTGTCCAGGGCGGCATCAAGCTTGCTGCGCAGCGAGGCAAGACCATCGCTGAGCCGTTGTTCCTGCCCCTCGTGTCGCTTGCGCAAGCTCAGGAATTCGTGCGTGACGCTGATCGCCGTCAACACTGCCAACCGCTCGAAACTGGGCGCCTTGGCGTTGGCCTTGAGTTCGCGCATTTTGCGGTCGAGGAAGCCGGCGGCCTCGAGCAGGCCTTCGCGCTCGTCGGGCGAGCAGGCGATCAAAAATTCGCGGTCGATCAGTCGCAGGGCGACCGGTTCACTACTGGACATGGTTTGGGTCAACCGTTGCTTTCAAGCGATTTGAGCCGCTGAATCATCGCTTCGACGCGGCTGCGGGCCTGCTCGTTGCGTTCCATCAAACCGGCGCGCTCGCCCGACAACTGCTCCTGGCTGTGGCGCAGGCTGCGGTTTTCCTCGGTGAGGCGGCGCACGGTAT
>JBDTXA010000225.1:0-4828 GCA_040006415.1 Rhodanobacter sp. | reverse complement strand
TCAGGCCGCGCTTGATGCCCCACTTGTCGTTGATCACCTTGGCCACCGGTGCCAGACAGTTGGTCGTGCACGAGGCGTTGGAGATGATCGCCTCACCCTTGTAGGTCTTGTCGTTGACGCCGTAGACGAACATCGGCGTGTCATCTTTCGACGGCGCGGACAGAATCACCTTCCTTGCGCCGGCATCGATGTGCTTCTGTGCGGTTTCCTTGGTCAGGAACAGGCCGGTGGATTCGATCACCACGTCAGCATTCACTTCGTCCCATTTCAGGTTGGCGGGGTCACGCTCCTGCGTCAGGCGGATGGTCTTGCCGTTGACCACCAGATGCCCGTCCTCCACTTTCACGTCGCCCTTGAAGCGGCCGTGGACCGAGTCATAGCTGAGCATGTAGGCGAGATAGTCCGGCTCGAGCAGGTCGTTGATCGCCACGATCTCGATGTCATTGCCGAAGTTCTGAACGGCTGCGCGGAGCACGTTACGTCCAATGCGGCCGAAGCCGTTGATACCTACCTTGATCGTCATTACCGGGAACTCCTGCGTGCGGTGCGGCTCGTGGAAGGGATTGTCGATTCTAGCAGGGCGACATCCCCATGACTTGGACCTGAGTCGTCGCGGGTCCCTCATCGCACGCCGTCGCCAACTTGTGCGGCGTTCCAGAGGCCTGTTCTTTACGTTGCCATGGAAACGCCGCACAACTATGGCAATCTTGCCCGTTGTCTCCCTTTTTAATTTTACGAGCGATCATGAACCCTCGTCCTACCCGGTTTTTTTCCGTGCTGTTTGCAAGCACGCTCTTTCTGGCGGTATTCGCAACCCAGGCATGGGGCCCCGAGGGGCACGCCATCGTCACTGACATTGCCCAGCAGCATCTCAACCCTGCAGCCAGCGCCGAGGTGACCACCTTGCTCAAGCAGGAAGGCCTGAGCCGCCTGGA
Source organism: Rhodanobacter sp. (assembly GCA_040006415.1). Lineage (GTDB taxonomy): Bacteria > Pseudomonadota > Gammaproteobacteria > Xanthomonadales > Rhodanobacteraceae > Rhodanobacter. The sequence continues at coordinate 3,893 of JBDTXA010000225.1, read as the reverse complement.
CGAAATTTCCTCCTGGGCTGACGCCAACCGCAAGGAGTTTCCGCATACCGGCAGCTGGCATTACGTCGACATCCCGCTGCGTGCGCACGCCTATGTGGCGGCCCGCGACTGCGATCAGGGAAACTGCGTGGTGTCCCGGCTGGACCACTACGCCAACGTGCTCGCCGACAAATCTGCTGCGCCGCAGCTCCGCCTCGAGGCGCTTAAATGGGTTGTTCACCTGGCTGGCGATATCCATCAGCCGTTGCACGCGGAAGACAACGACGACAAGGGCGGCAACACCGTCCAGGTGCAGTTTTTCGGCAGCGGCACCAATCTGCATTCGGTATGGGACGGACGCATCATCCGCAAGGCGCTGAATCTGCAGCCTGGCCCCAACTACACCTTCGATCACGCCATCGTGCAAGCGGACGCGATGATGCTGGACAGCACCATCACTGATGCCCAGCGCAAGGAGTGGGCTCCTTCCACCTCCCTGTCGAGCCTGGGGAGTGATGCGATCAGCTGGGCAAACGAATCGCACCTGTTGGCCCAGAACGTCGCCTACACCGATCTCACGAAACCTTCGGGTGAGGCCTGGTCGCAGCGCTATCAGGCGAAGGCATGGCCGGTGGTAAAGACGCGTCTGGAACAGGCCGGAGTGCGTCTCGCGGCGATACTCAACCACGCTCTGGACGATTGAGCGGTCTTGAAGACAGTGCGAGTGTGGCGTGCTGTGTGCGGATGCGCAGGAAAGGAAATAAATTCCGGCCTTTGCTGCTGCGTTGCAACAGCACGATGCCACTGAGTGCGCGCATATGCGTGGTCTGCATGACGCGCATCGGTGCCGCAACAGCGTCATCAGACTGGTATGGTCCGGGGACCTAGCAGACCACTCTGTGCAGCCAGTTGCCGAGATGCCATTTGGACGTCCAGATGGCTCAGGTGGTTCACTTTTCAGCGTGGCTAGGCGGACGTGTTGTTGATACGCTCACTGTATGACTACCGAAAACAGCCAGACCCGCCGTACCAAGATCGTCGCCACGCTTGGCCCCGCCACCGATGTACCCGGCATGCTTGAGAGGATCATCGTCGAAGGCGTGAATGTCGTCCGCCTGAACCTTTCCCACGGCCAGCCAGACGATCATCGTGCCCGCGCTGCCGCGGTGCGCGAAGTGGCGGCGGCGCTTGGCCGTGAAATCGGCATCCTGGCCGATCTGCAGGGACCGAAGATTCGCGTGGAGACGTTTGCCGACGGTCCGGTGCAACTGGTGGAGGGTGAGCCGTTCGTGCTGGACTGCCGTTCCGGTGTGCCACCGGGCGACGTGACAAGGGTTGGCGTGAGCTATCACGGCCTGCCGCAGGACGTGCGCGCCGGCGACGTACTGTTGCTGGATGACGGCCTGATCGGGATGACCGTAGTGGAGGTCGTTGGCTCCGAAGTCCGTTGCCAGGTTCTGATCGGCGGCAAACTTTCCAATCGCAAGGGACTCAATCGCCAGGGCGGCGGTCTTTCGGTAACCGCGTTATCAGACAAGGACAAGTCGGATATCAAACTGGCGGCCGAGATCGGCGCAGATTTTCTCGCCATATCGTTCGTCCGTTCGGCCGAGGACATGCATCAGGCGCGTCGTCTGTTGAAGGAGGCCGGCGGCAGCGCCGCGCTGGTTGCCAAGATCGAGCGCGCCGATGCGATCCCCGTGCTGGGCGAGATCATCGATGCGTCGGACGTAGTGATGGTGGCGCGAGGAGATCTTGGCGTGGAGATCGGCGACGCTGAGTTGCCCGGGCTGCAGAAAAAAATCATTCGCGAATCGGTACAGCGCAATCGCGCCGTGATCACGGCGACACAGATGTTGCAGTCGATGGTGCGTTCACCGATTCCTACCCGCGCCGAGGTGCTTGACGTGGCCAACGCGGTCATCGACGGCACCGATGCGGTAATGCTGTCGGAGGAAACGGCCGCGGGTGACCACCCGGACAAGGCCGTGGCGGCCATGTGTCGGATCTGCCTCGGTGCCGAGCGTCAGTTCGAACCGAAGGAAGATCGCGATATCGGCAACCGTCGTCTGGATCGAACAGATCAGGCAATTGCCCTGGCTGCGATGCTGCTGGCCAGCGAACTGGGCGTGCGGGCCATCGTGGCATTGACCGAGTCGGGTGCTACCGCGCAATGGCTGTCGCGCTATCGCACCGCCGTGCCGATCTATGCGCTGTCACCACTGGCGGGCGCGCGTCGACGCATGCTGATGCTGCGCGATGTCCATCCGGTGGCCTTTGCCAACCATGGTCTGGGTTCGGCGGCGACAGCGCGTACTGCCGTGCAGCAGTTGTTTGCGGAAGGTCGTCTGATCGAGGGCGACCGCGTGGTGCTCACGCATGGCGATCATGTCGGCGAGGGCGGTGGCACCAATACGCTCAAGCTGCTTTCCGTTGGTGCCGAAGGCATGGTCGAAAGCCTGCGCGATCTCTGATCCGCGCAAGGCGCCGTATCCCGATATCACTGCTTGCTGCCGAGGAGAACGGCCATGGAAACCACGCTTTAAACCGTGCTTTGCATGGCAGTCGCATGGGCCCGTTGGCCAGTAAACTCCGTGCCATGCGCCGCGCCCTCGTTGACTGCGTGTATTGTCAGGCCGCTGGCGTACAAGGTTTGGCTGACGGCGTCCAGTTGGTATTCCACCGGCTTGGTCGTCACCTCGTCGGTAGCGCCAACTGCCAGGCGGTAGCGTGTTATATCCAGGGCATCGCCGACCTCGGACTCCAGCCGCGCGGCCTGCCGTGATCACGGGTTGAGAACGTCGTGCAAATCGATGCGCGAGGGCATGACGACACTGCGGTAGTGCGCGGTGGCGGCTTTGTTGTCTTGATAGAGCTTCTCGCCTTGTGCAGAGACGATCGACTTTTCACTGATGCTATTCGATGGTTCGAAGTTACCCGACCTGTGGGCGGCACGGCTGGCGGTCCGTACTGGATTGGCCGGCTGTGTTGGGGTCAGGCGTATCAACGTAACGCCCTTACCTGAGCGAAGATGTCCTGCGGAACGGCGTAAAGTGCTGCCCGCGCAAAATGCGGACTGGCCTAGCTGATCACATCGATGGCTCGCGCGTCACCGATGACCCACTGGCCGCCCCGGGACGATCACGATTGCGTATCAGACCTGTTCGAGCCAGCCCCACTTGTCATGGGTGCGTCCTTCAAACAGGCCGAAGAACAGCTCCTGCAGGCGCAGAGTGACCCGTCCGGCCTTGCCGGTGCCGATCTGCTTGCCATCGACCGAGCGGATCGGGGTGACTTCCGCTGCCGTGCCACACATCAGGATTTCGTCGGCGAGATAGAGGTATTCACGCGGGATGTCGCGCTCGACCACTTCAATGCCTTCCTCCCGAGCCAGCGTCTTCAGCGTGTCGCGGGTGATACCGGCGAGAATCGAAGCACTGGCCGGGGTGGTGTGCAACACGCCATCGAAGACCAGGAACAGGTTTTCGCCAGCGCCCTCACTGAGCAGGCCGCTGGAGGCCAGCGCAATGCCTTCGCCGAAGCCAAGGCGACGCGCCTCGCGCGCGATCAGCTGGCCGGACAGGTAGTTACCACCTGCCTTGGCGCCGGCCGGGATGGTGTTGGGCGCGAAACGCTGCCAGCTCGATACGCAGGCGTCGATGCCATTCTTCAACGCTTCCGGCCCGAGGTAGGGACCCATCGACCACGAAGCGACGGCCACATCGATCGGGGTCTCGGCGGACAGGCCGAATCCGCCCAGGCCGCGATAGGCGACCGGACGCAAATAAGCGGCGCCGAGTCCGTTTTTCTTGATCACTTCGCGGCAGGCAACGGCCAGCTCATCGACCGAATACGGCAACACCATGTCGTAGATCTTGGCCGACTGGTACAGCCGGTTCAGATGGTCGGTGAGG
>JBDTXA010000224.1:0-4863 GCA_040006415.1 Rhodanobacter sp. | reverse complement strand
CGCTGGCCGGCATCATCGTGCGCAACTCGATCCTGCTGGTGGATTTCATCAACCACTCGCTGGCGGCGGGGTTGAGCCTGGAGGATGCGGTGGTCGAGGCCGGCGCGGTGCGCGCCAAACCGATCATACTGACCGCGCTGTCGGCGATGCTGGGCGCGCTTTTCATCCTTAGCGATCCGATCTTCCAAGGCCTGGCGGTATCGCTGGTGTTCGGCGTGATGGTCTCGACCGTGCTGACCTTGCTGGTGATTCCATTGCTCTATTACGCCTGGTTATCGCGTGACGGCGGCAAGCACGTTCCGATCGCTGTACCCCGTTGAGTGATGAAGCATCGGCACGATACGCCGTTAGCCAACCGACGTTGTGAGGAGTCGTTCATGCAGAATCCAACGGTCAAAACCTTCTTCCACCCATCCAGCAACACCTTCAGCTACGTGGTGTCGGATCCGGCTACGCGGAAGGCGGCAGTATTCGATAGCGTGCTCGACTACGAAGCCGCCTCAGGACGCAGCAGCCACACATCGGCGGACGAACTGATCGCCTGGGTGCAAGCGAAGCGACTGACCGTGGATTGGGTGATCGACACCCATGTGCATGCGGACCACCTGTCGGCTGCAACTTTCGTACAGACGCAACTGGGCGGCAAGCTTGCCATCGGAGAGCACGTTCGCGAGGTGCAGGGCACGTTCGGCAAGCTGTTCAATGCGGGTAGCGAGTTCCAGCGCGACGGCAGCCAGTTCGACCATCTGTTCAGCGACGGCGAGCGCTACATGATTGGCGAGGTCGAGGCGTTCGCCATGCATACCCCCGGCCACACGCCGGCCTGCATGACCCATCTCATCGGCGATGCGGCGTTTGTCGGCGATACCTTGTTCATGCCCGACTACGGCACCGCACGCTGCGACTTTCCCGGTGGTGATGCCGCCACGCTTTACCGGTCAATCCAGCGCATCTTTGCCTTGCCCGCAAGCACCCGCATCTTCCTGTGCCATGACTACAAGACCGCCACCCGCGAGAACTTGCTGCACGAAACCACCGTAGACGCCGAGCGCAGCGACAATATCCACGTGCACGACGGCATCAGCGAAGCCGAATTTGTCGCCATGCGGACGAAGCGCGATGCCACGCTGTCGATGCCGCAGCTGCTCCTGCCCGCCGTGCAGGTGAACATGCGTGCCGGCCAGTTCCCGCCGGCCGAAGACAACGGCGTGCGCTATCTGAAGATCCCGCTGAACGCAGTTTGAGTCCAGCCCCATTGCCGCGAGAGGAGAACCCCGTGCTTATCCATCCGCTTTCGAACCAGCTCAGCGTCACCGCCCAGATCGAAGCTGTCGACGTCGCCACACTGGCAGCGAAGGGATTTCGCAGCATCATCAACAACCGGCCTGATGGCGAGTCCGGCGACCAGCCGAGCAGCGCCATCCTGGCGGCAGCAGCCAAGAAAGCAGGGCTGGATTACCGCTACATACCGGTGGTGTCCGGCCAGTTGCAGCAGGCTCAGGTGCAGGCATTCGAATCCGCATTGAGCGAGATGTCTGCGCCGGTGCTGGCGTTCTGCCGCACTGGTACCCGTTCCAGCACCCTGTGGGCGTTGCAGGCCGCGGGCACGGCCGATGCGATTCTGGCCAGCGCGAGCGCCGCGGGCTATGACCTCTCCGCCCTGCGCCCGCACCTGGGTGACGCGGCGCACGGTCACTGACGACGCTGCTCCTTTTGTGTCGCGTTGCCGGCACCGCAGCGTAACGCTGGCGGGCCGTCGGTGAGCTCTCAGCGGCTACCATCGACGTGGCCGCCAAACGCCGAACTTGCGCCCAGTCACCGATTGCATCCAGTCGCCACCGGGGATATTCCATGCACCATTTGTTGACCATGCAGGTCTTGCTCGCGATCGCATGCGGTTCGCTGGTGGGTTTCTCGCTGGCGCTGATCGGCGGCGGTGGCTCCATCCTGGCGGTACCGCTGCTGCTCTACGTGGTCGGCGTGCGTGATCCGCACCTGGCGATCGGCACCAGCGCGCTGGCGGTTTCATTCAATGCCTTCGCCAACCTGATTCCGCATGCGCGTGCCGGACATGTGCGGTGGAAGGTAGCCTTCACCTTTGCCGCCACCGGCGTGGTGGGTGCCTTCGTCGGCTCCAGCATCGGCAAAGTGGTCGACGGCCAGCACCTGCTGGTGCTGTTCGCGTTGCTGATGCTGGTGGTTGCGGCACTGATGCTGCGCGGTCGTCGCGGCGGCGCGGATCGCTACCCGCTGCCGCACATGTATCCGCGCCTTGGCGGAGTCGGCTTGGGCGCGGGTACGCTGTCCGGTTTCTTCGGCATCGGCGGCGGCTTTCTGATCGTGCCGGGGCTGATGTTCGCCAGCGGCATGGAGATCATCTACGCCATCGGCACCTCGCTGTTTGCGGTCGGTGCGTTCGGGCTGACCGCCGCCGCCAACTATGCGGTTTCGGGCTTGATCGACTGGCCGGTCGCGGCCGAGTTCATCGGTGGCGGCATCGTCGGTGGCTGGCTTGGCGCATTCGGTGCGCGGCGGCTGGCGAAGACCCGCGGCGCGCTCAATCTGATCTTTGCGCTGGCGATCATTGCGGTAGCGAGCCTGATGCTGGTGAAAAGTCTGCGCGGCTGATCCAGCCGCCGCCAGGTCCTCGTGCTGCGGCACAATGGCGGTTTGTCGTGGCGGAGTGCCGGATGTTCTACGTGTTGCTGAGTGTGGTCTGCAGTGTGCTGGTATCGGTGTTGTTGAAGCTTGCGCGCCGCTTCGATGTCGATGTGGGCCAGGCCATTGCATGGAATTACCTGGCGGCAGGTGCGCTGACCGCGATAATCCTTCGTCCCTCGCTGGAGACGTTGCATGAGCCCGGCGCGCCATGGCTGGCGATGATCGGACTGGCTTTGCTGCTGCCGACGATTTTTCTAGCGCTGGCCGCCTCGGTCCGTCACGCCGGCATCGTGCGCAGCGACACGGCGCAGCGCCTGTCGTTGCTGATCTCGCTGCTGGCGGCTTTCCTGCTGTTTGGCGAACACCTCACCGGGATCAAGTTCGCCGGCATCGCGCTCGGGCTTGTCGCACTGCTGTGCATGGTCTGGCGCAACGATGCCGGCGGCTCGATTGATCGCGTCTCCGGCTGGCGCTATCCGTTACTGGTCTTCGTCGGCTTCGGCGTGATCGATATCCTGTTCAAGCGCGTGGCGCAGGCCGGCGTGCCGATCGGGGCGTCACTGCAGATGATGTTTGCGCTGGCGTTGCCGGTCGCCTTCGCGATCCAGTTCTGGCAACGGGCGAACGGCCGCATGCGTTTCACCCTGCGCAACCTGTGGGCGGGCCTGTTGCTGGGCCTGCTCAACTTCGGCAACATCCTGTTCTATCTGCGCGGGCATCAGGCGTTGCCGCAGCATCCGGCGCTGGTCTTCGCCAGCATGAATATCGGCGTCGTGGCGCTGGGCGCGCTGGTCGGCACGCTGGCGTTCCGCGAGCGGCTCGGTCGTATCAATCTGGTCGGCGTGGCGCTGGCATTGCTGGCGATCGGCGTGATTGCGCAGGGTTGAGCGCCGCCGATCCGGCTCAGCGCTTCGGTGCCGCCGTATGCCTTGGTCCGGTCGATCCACGCACCACCAACTCGGGCGTAAAGCCTTCGTTGCCGTGCTTGGCCGGCTCGCCGTTGGCTTCGCGTTGCAGATCACCGATCAGTCGCAGCGCGGCGTGTCGCGCGATTTCCTCCGTCGCCTGACGCGCGGTAGTCAGGGCGGGCCATGACTGCTTGGAAAACGGGCTGTCCTCAAAGCCGGCGATTGACAATTCGTAAGGTACCTGGATGCCGTCGGAGTGCGCCGCCGCCAGCACGCCGGCGGCGATCTCGTCGTTGGAGCCGAAGATCGCGGTAGGTCGATCCTTCCGCGCCAGCAGCTTGCGCGCGCCGCGGAAGCCGTCGTCGAAGGTGTAGTCGCCGGCTACAATCAACTTGCGATCCAGTGCAATGCCGTAATCTTTTAAGGCCACCTCGTAGCCCTGATAGCGCTCGCCGCTGGAGCGATGCTCGCGGCCGCCCCAAAGAAAGCCGATGCGCTGATGGCCCAGCTGGATCAGGTGCTCGGTGATTGCGTAGGCCGCGTCGCGGTCGTCCACGTAGACACACGGAGAACCGTCTTGCGGATCCTTGCGCGCGGAGATGATGCGCATGAACGGGATCTTCGCCTCGGTCAGCGCGCGAATCAACTCGGGCTGTTCCGACATCGGTGGCGCCAGCACCAGGCCGGCCAGTCGCGAGCGTTTTACCAGGGTGCAAAGCTCTTCGGTCAGCGTGGGTGACGACGAATCGCAGGGATGGATCTGCAAGCCGAACCCGCTGCTGCGGCACACTGAAAGCACGCCGCGCTGCAGGTTGATGATGTAGTGCGCGTTGGGGTTGTCGTAGACCAGACCCAGCGCATAGGCGCGGGTGCTGCGCAAGCTGCGGGCCGACGGATCGGGCTGGTAGCCAAGCGCGTCGATTTCACGCTGCACCTTTTCGCGCGTGCGCGCATGCACCGACGGTTCGTTGTTGATCACGCGGGAGACGGTCTTCAGCGAGACGCCGGCCCGCTCCGCGACATCCTTGATGGTGGAACTGCGCACCGTTTAACCTCATGCATCGTCATGTTGTGAGCCGGTCGCGCCATCGTGCCGACGGTGCCTCGCCGAGGGCAGGCACCGTGCGCATTCTAGCCGATGACCCTGCCTCGGGCGAGTCGGCGAATCACACTCCGCGGCTTTGACCCACACGGTGACCGGCCAGCCCGAAGTACAGGATGTACAGATAGCAGGGGATCATCAGCATCGCGAAAACCAGCTGGAAATCCATGTGCTGCTTCAGGTGGGCGAACA
>JBDTXA010000223.1:0-4881 GCA_040006415.1 Rhodanobacter sp. | reverse complement strand
GGACCGGTCGGCGTCGCTGTGATCGACGCCGATCCCCATGCCGGCCCCAGCCACACGTTGGGCGACTCCCCGTCCAAACACCTTCGCACCCTCGCCGAACAACTCGACGCCCACCGCAAGCGCCAGCAAGCGGCACAGCCGGATCTCACCCTTACCGGCATCTACAACGTGCTGGAAAAACTGCGCAGCGGCGAGCCGCTGAGCGCGAAGGAGCGGGTGATCCACGAACACGGCCTGGTCTCGGTGCTGCGCCAGCTGCACGACGAGATCGACGTCGCCGTGCTCGACGCCTACGGCTGGAGCGACCTGCTGCCGCTGTTGCGCGTGGCGATGGGCAACGACGCAGCCGCTGTTGTGGGAGCGACTTCAGTCGCGATGCTCTTGCCCGGCGCGACGGAAAACACCGCGGCTGAAGCCGCTCCCACAAATGCGATGGCGTTGCCTCGCGCGACGGAAAGCACCGCAGCTGAAGCCGCTCCTGCAACAGCGGGGACGGATCGCGACAAGGCCCGGCGCGCTTTCGACGAGGTGATTCTGGAACGGCTGGTAGCACTGAATGCCGAACGCGCCGCCGAGGAGGCGCGCGGCGTGGTGCGCTGGCTGCGGCCGGCATTCCAGCACCCGACCGCACCGGCGCCGACCCAGCACGAGCTGCCCGACGAGTCCCCGGCTGCCGCACTGCCTGCGGCTGCGGCGAAGGCCAAAGCCAAAGCCTGGCCCAAGGACACCGTGGCGCAGGTGCGTGCCGTGGCCGACGCGCTCACCGAAAGCCCGCTGCCGCAGTCGCTGGACGAACTTGCTGCCCGCTTCAGCGGCCGCGGCCCGTGGAAGAAACGCCTGCCGCAGCTGCTGGAGATGCTGGTGGCGCTGGGCCGCGCCAGCGAGCAGGACAACCGCTACATGGGGGTGCGTTGAAGCTTGCGGGTAACGCTTGCATGTCGGCGTGCGAATACCCATCAATGGTTTGGAACCGCGCGACGTTTTCCGGTTTACGGACACGATCGCCAATACACATGTAGGAGCGCACCCTGTGCGCGATGCTTTTGGGCATCATCAACACCAGAGCATCGCGCACAGGGTGCGCTCCTACAGATAATCACCCTCCCCCCTCAGGAGTCGTCATGACCGCTTTTGATCTCACCCCGCCGACCGATGCTCAGCGCAAGAACATCACCGCCAGTCTCTCGCCGGACGAGAAGCGCGTGCTGCTGGAACACGGTACCGAAGCAGCATTTTGCGGCGTGTTTCTGGACAACAAGAAGGACGGCGTTTATGGCTGCCGCTTCTGCGGCCTGCCGCTGTTTCGCTCCAGCACCAAGTTCGATTCGGGCACCGGTTGGCCGAGCTTCTTCGAGCCGTGCGATGACGCCCACGTCAAGCTGATCGGCGACAGCAGCCACGGCATGACCCGCACCGAGGATGTCTGCGCGCGCTGCGGCAGTCATCTCGGTCACGTGTTTCCCGATGGACCAAAGCCGACGGGCGACCGTCATTGCCTGAATTCGGTGTCGCTCTCGTTTACCGAAAACGGCGATGCGCTACCGGACGTGCTGGGTCGCGGCGCTCCCGAGGGTGAGCCGCTTACGGCAGACTGAAACTGCGGTCAGCACCCGCGGTAAGGCACGAGCAAGGCCACATCGTCGAACAGGCCCGAGGGCAGTTGATAGCGCGGCTCGCGCCCTGCCGCCAGCAGCTCGCGAATGCGCGTGGCGGAGATCTCCAGTGGCGTGACCGACAGTGCGATCAGCTTGCCTGACGGTTGCGCGTACAGGTCGGAAGCCGCGCCCACCCAGCGGCCGTCGGTCACTTCCGTCAATGCGTCCGGGAACAACGCCTGCTCGCCAGGGCGACTGAGCACGCCGATATGCGCTAGTTCAAACAGAGACTGCCATCCGTGCCAGGCCGGCAGGCCGGCAAAGGCATCGGCCCCGAGCAGCAGCACCAGCGGGCGGTCGCCCTGCTCGTCGCGCAGTTCGACCATTGTGTCGACGGTGTAGGACGGTCCGCTGCGCGCCAGTTCGCGGGTGTCGAGAATCAATCGGGACTGATCGCGCAAGGCCACCTGCAGCATCGCCACACGCTGCTCGGCGCTGGCGATCGGCGGTGGACGATGGGGCGGGATCCCCGAGGGCATCATCAGCACATCGGCATCCAGCAACTCGGCAGCCTCCCATGCGACGCAGAGATGGCCCAGGTGCACCGGGTCGAAGGTGCCACCAAAAATCGCCAGCGGTTTCACGTCAGCGCTTCCGCCGCACGCGGCTCGGCGATGGCGGCGATGAGGCGCTCGGCTTCTTGCCACGGGTTGCCGGTTTCACGACCCTTGACCATGCGATCGATGCGCGAGGCGCGGGCAAGACACTGCAGCCAGTGTTCACGTGGTGCCCGGCGCAGCGCTTTGCGAAAGAGCTGTTCGCGTGATTGCCACAAGCGCTCCAGCTTGGCCTGCGAGGCAAAGTCACGTGCGTTGGCCAGCCGAAGTGCCATTTGCAGTTGATTGACCAGCCAGCCCATCAGCGCCAGCAGTTCATCACCTTCCGAACGCAATCCGGCAAGCACACGCAACGCACGCGCGCCGTCACCGGCAAAGGCCGCGTCGGTGAGTTTGAACACGTCATAGCGGGCGCTGTCGGCAACCAAATTCTCCATCTCTTCTGCACCGATGCGACCTTCGCCATGCAGCACGGCAAGCTTGTCGATCTCCTGCGCAGCAGCCAGCAGATTGCCTTCGACGCGCTCAGCCAGCAGCGCAGCCGCATCCGGCGTGGCAGACAGGCCACGCGAAGCCAGCCGCGCACCGATCCAGCCGGCCCACTCGCCCGGCTTCGGCGCATTAAGCACCACCATGACGCCACTGGCGTCGAGCTTCTTGCTCCAGGCGCCGTCGTGTTTGTTGCTCCAGTCCATTGCCGTGATCATCAAGGTCACATCCGGCGGTGGATCGGCACAGAACGCATTGATCGCCTTGGCACCCTCGGTACCGGGGCGGCCCGTGGGCAGGCGCAGATCAATCAACCGGCGAGTGGCGAACAGCGACATGCTGGCAGCGGCACGGGCCAGATCGTTCCAGTCGAAATGCTGACCGACGTCGAGCACCTCGCGCTCGGTGTAACCGAGCTTTCGTGCCTGCGCGCGCAGCGCGTCAGCGGCTTCCAGCACCAGCAACTGCTCACCGGCAAGAAGGTAGGCCGGCTGCAGCTGATCCGCGGCCAATGCCTTCTGCCACTGACTGGAACTGAGCGGCATCAGTGCACGCTGGAAGCAGACGCCGGCTCGACCATCTCGTGCTTGCCGGCGGCCTGCAGCCGGAACAGGATGGCCTGCACCATGTCGTCACCGAGGCTCTTCTGCAACGCCTCGACCTGGGAGGCGTTGCCGATCGCATCCGTCGCGTCGTAGCTGTATTCCCGCGACATGTCGATCGTCTGCCTGTCCACCAGCGTCTGACCCGCCGGGTCGACGACATCGAATTCGACATGGAACCGCACGGCCGCCTCGGTGATCCGTACGTAGCCGCCGGCGGTCAGGGATTCGCTACTGAACCGCACTATCGGCGCGCGCAGTTCGGCGACTCCCGGACCACTTTCGTCCACCACTGTCACGCCCGAGGTTTCCAGCGTGCGCGCCAGATGACGCTCGAAGTCGCTGTTACCGCTGACGTCGAGATGCACTTGCTGCATAGACGGCGGCAACTTCACGTTCTCGCGCAGGTGAAAACCGCAAGCCGTCAGCGCCAACACGGTGGCCAGCAGCAATGGGGCTCGCAACAAACGGCCTGCTTTCATGAAGCTCATGGATTTCATCCTGCGACGATGTTGACGATCTTGCCGGGTACCACGATGACTTTGCGTACGGTCAGGTTTTCGAGGAAATGCACTACCTGGGGCTGAGCAAGCGCTTCCGCCTCGGCATCCTCTTTCGAGGCATTGGCAGGGAGCTCGATGGTAGCGCGCAATTTGCCATTGATCTGTACCGCCAACTTCAGCGTGTCGCGCACCAGCGCGGACGGGTCCGCCAGCGGCCATGGCTGATCTTCCAGCACGGTCTCGGCGTGACCAAGAACCTGCCATAACTGGTGGCTGATATGCGGCACCACCGGGTTCAGCAACAGCACCATCGCTTCCAGTGCCTCATGCCGCACCGCGCGCCCCTGGTCACTCTGGTCGTTGAACTTGTTCAGTGCGTTGAGCAATTCCATCAAAGCGGCAATCGCCGTGTTGAAGGCGTGGCGGCGACCGAAATCGTCACCGACCTTCTGGATGGTTTCGTGCAATTGGCGGCGCAAGGTCTTCTGACCGGCATCGAGCGCGGTTGGGTCGATGACGCCCAAGGCGTTACCCCCTGCGCCTGCGGCACCTTCCCCTGCGAGCAGGGGAAGGGATGTCGAGTGGCTTGCAGCCACGGCCTTGATCGAAGGGTGATCGGGTTGGGCCACATGGTTCGTCACTTCGCGCCACAGGCGCTTGAGAAAGCGCGACATGCCCTCGACACCCGCTTCGCTCCACTCCAGCGACTGCTCCGGCGGCGCGGCGAACATCGAGAACAGGCGCACGGTGTCGGCGCCGTACTTGTCGACCATGGTCTGCGGGTCGATGCCGTTGTTCTTGGATTTGGCCATCTTCTCGATGCCGCCGATCTGCACCGGCTTGCCGTCCGCGCGCAAAACGGCGCCGACCACGCGGCCACGATCATCACGCTGCATGTCGACATCGGCGGGATTGATCCAGTCCTTTCTGCCGTCGGCGTTGTCGCGATAGAACGTCTCGGCGATCACCATGCCCTGGCAAAGCAAGTTGATCGCTGGCTCGTCCGAATGCACCAGGCCTTCGTCACGCAGCAGCTTGTGATAAAAACGGAAATACAGCAGGTGCAGGATCGCGT
>JBDTXA010000222.1:0-4919 GCA_040006415.1 Rhodanobacter sp. | reverse complement strand
AGCGCCAGGATCGAGCCGAACCAGAGCGCCGCGTTGCCGAGCAGGCTGATCGACTCCGTGATTCCCGCCATCACCGAACCCCGCCCGGTGGCCTGCAACTGGCCCTGCCAGTGGCGCAGCAACACCAGCAAAACGCCGCCGATGAAAAGCAGCTTCAGCAGCGCCTTGCCCAACTCGACCAGGCCGCGCATGGCGAAGATCTTGCCCAGACCCTTGATCGGATCGAGCCGCTCAAACTTCGGCTGCAGCGCCTCGGCGCTGAAACCGATACCGCCCAGCAGCAACGGCGCAGCAAACACCGCTAGCAGTGTCGCCGCCGCCACCGGCCCGAACAGGCCGAGCGCCTCATGCAGCGCCGCGTGCAGCGCCCGCCCAGGCAACGCGTCGGAAAAAAGTGCCTCGCGCGGATAGTCCAGACCCAGCGAAAAGATCTGCCGGGCATGCAGGAACGCGCCATGCGCGCCGTTCATCAAGGCCGCTACACCGGCCAGCACCACCAGCGCACCGGAGAGATCGCGCGAGCGCGGAACGTCGCCCTTTTCGCGTGTTTCACGCAGGCGTTTTTCGGTAGGTTGTTCGGTTTTTTCCTGGTCGCTGTCTTCGGACATGGCGTCATCTTCCGATCAGTTCGCGCATCAGCGACCACGCATCACCCTGCAGCGCTTCGAATGCACCCGGCAAGCTTCGCAGGGACAGCCACAGCGCGATGAAACCCAGCGAAATGGTGATCGGAAAACCCACCGCGAACAGATTCATCGAGGGGGCCGAGCGGCTGATCGCGGCGAAGCCGATATTCACCACCAGCAATGAAGTCATCGCCGGCAACGCTACCCGCACGGCGCCGCCAAACAGCTCCGCACCGAATCCCACCACCGCAAAAAGACCGTTGGTGTTGATTGTCGACATGCCCGGCGGCAGGGTGTGAAAACTCTCGGCAAGCAGGGCGATCAAACGCAAATGGCCGTCCATCGCCAGAAACAGCAGCGTGACCAGTAAGAGGTAGAACTCGCTCAGAACGGGCGAGCTGGGTCCGCCCTGCGGATTGGCGACCTCGGCGAAGCCCAGGCTCATACTTTGTGCCACCAGTTCGCCACCGAACGAAACCGCCTCGAACACCAGCTGCAACACGAATCCCACGGCCGCGCCGATCAGCACCTGCCCTGCCAACGCCGCCACGCCGCTGGCACTCAGCAGATCGATCGTCGTCGGGGCGAGCGGCGCCAGCACCATCGTCAGCACTACCACCAGGCCGACCTTGATTCGCGTCGGCAGCATCTTGGCGCTGAACACCGGCGCCACCAGAAACAAGCCGCCGACCCGGCCCAGCGCCCAGAAAAAGCTAGCCAGCCAGACCGGCAGCTGCGCCAGATCCAGCGCCATCACTTGATCGCATCCGGCAGGCTCGAGATCAGCTGATGGGTGAACTGCACCAGCACCCGCAACATCCACGGGCCCGTCACCAGTCCGACCAGTGCCATCGCGATCAGCTTCGGGATGAAGCTGAGTGTCATTTCATTGATCTGCGTGGCGGCCTGTATTACACCGATCAGCAGGCCAACCGCCAGCGCGGTAAGCAGCATCGGCGCAGCAACCAGCATCGCCACATACAGGGCGTGCTGGCCAATCGTCATGATCGATTCGGGCGTCATGGCCGACTCGCGCGTTGAAATGCGTTCGGCTGTTTTCCGAAATGGAGATCGCAGGCAAAGCTGCGACACCGTCCCGTCATTTCCGGCGTCGTGGCATCGTTGGCGGCGGCAGCGGAGGGATGTTTCATGTGTAGAAACTCCCCGCCAGCGTGCCAAGCAGCAGGGTCCAGCCATCGACCAGCACGAACAGCATGATCTTGAACGGTAACGAGATGATCATCGGCGAAACCATCATCATGCCCATCGACATCAGTACGCTGGCCACCACCAGATCGATGATCAAAAACGGAATAAACAGCAGGAAGCCCATCTGGAACGCGGTCTTCAGCTCGCTGGTGAGGAACGCCGGCATCGCCACCACGAACGGGACGTCAGCCTTGCTGGCATACGGCTTTTCCTTGGCCAGCCGGGTGAACAGCTGCAGGTCGGCATCGCGAGTCTGGTCGAGCATGAAGTGCTTGAACGGTCCCGATGCCGCCGGCAGGGCCTGCTCGGCCGTGATCTTGCCATCCATGTAGGGCTTCACGCCGTCGTTATAGCTGCGGGTAAGCACCGGTGACATCACGAACAAGGTCAGGAACAGCGCCAGTCCCAGCAAGACCTGGTTCGGCGGGGTGGACTGCGTGCCCAGCGCCTGACGCAGGAAGCTCAGCACGATGATGATCCGGGTGAACGAAGTCATCATCAGCACGATCGCCGGCAACATCGTCAGCACCGCCATCAATGCCACGACCTGGAGCGAAAGCGTCCAGTTCTTCGCACCGCCGGCGGCGTCGTGCACGGTCAATACGGGAATACCCGCCGCCGATGACGGCAGCGAAGGCATCGTCAACCCAGACGATGCCGGCGTGGCCGGCGTCGCTGCCGGTGTCGGTGTGGCCGCCATCGCCGGCACCACGAAAAACAACGGCAACATCCATAACGCGATCGCCAACAGGCAAGGCCAGCTGCGCCGGCACGTGAGCGTGTTGCTCATGGCTTGCGTTTCCAACGCGCCAGCAGCTCGGCAAAGCCCGGGACCGGGCTGGCCAGCGGAGTGACTTCAAGCGCTGCCGGTTCGCCACCTTCATAGACGTGCAAGGTGCGCATACCACCCTGCCCAACGCCAATCAGCAGGCGCTGTCCATCGGCATTCACCAGCAGCAGCCGATCGCGCGTACCCACCGCGAACGTTTCCACGCAGCGAATGCGCCGACCGCCCGTGCCGCTGCTCGCCCGCAGCCGACGAGTCAACCAGCCGGCAGCGAGGATCAACACGATGATGCCGACCAGGCTCAGGATCACGCGCAAAAGCTCGCCGCCGACATTGATATCGGGCGCGGCGAGGCTGGGCGCGACAGCAATCAGGGCCAACATCATCAGCGCAACTTGCGCACGCGTTCGGCCGGGCTGATCACGTCGGTCAGGCGAATGCCGAACTTCTCGTTGATCACCACAACCTCGCCATGCGCGACCAGGGTGCCGTTGACGAAGACGTCCAGCGGCTCGCCAGCGGAGCGATCCAGCTCGACCACCGAACCCTGGTTCAGCTGCAACAGGTTGCGGATGCTGATGCGGGTGCGGCCGACTTCCATGGCCAGCGTCACCGGCACATCGAGAATCATGTCGAGGTTGACTTCGCCACCCTCGACGGGCGCGCCATTCAGGGTATCGAGTTCGACGCGATCGCTGGTTTCTGCGAAAGCACCTTCAGTGGGCTGGCTCATACTGGCTTCTTCTCGGTGGAATGCTCGCCCGCCGAACGCCTTTCGCGTCGGCCGGCCTTGGTGTGGAAACGTACGGCGTTACGGCCATTGGACTGGCCATAGCGACCGCGAAAGACGGGTACGTCCTCGGCATAGACAGTCGCCAGCTCCGGCAACTGCACCGGGATGACGTCGCCGGGACTCAGGCGCAGGAATTCACCAATGCTGAGCTGCGCCTCGAGCAGCAGGGAACTGAGTCCCACTTCGGCGTCCAGCACTTCATCTTGCAGCGTCTGGGCCCAGCGCCCGTCACGGTCGGCGCGATCGCTCTGCACGCCGGCATCGAGCAAGGTGCGAATGGGCTCAATCATCGCGTAGGGGATGGTCAGGTGTACCTCGCCGCCACCGCCATCCAGCTCGACCTGAAAGCGTGATACCACCACGGTCTCGGTCGGGCTCACGATGTTGGCGAACTGCGGGTTGATCTCGGAACTCTGATAGTCGAATTCCAGCTCGAGCACCGGCGCCCACGCTTCAGTCATCGCGGTGAACAGCTCGGTCAGCATGATCTGGATCACGCGGCTCTCGGTGCTGGTGAAATCGCGGCCCTCGATACGTGCGTGATAGCGGCCATCGCCACCGAAGAAATTGTCGATCACGGTGAACACCAGCCGTGGTTCGAACACCACCAGAGCGGTACCGCGCAAGGGTTTGATACGCACCAGGTTCAGATTGCTCGGCAGTGTGAGGCTATGCACGTACTCGTTGAACTTCACCATCTTCACGCCAAGCACGGACACTTCGCAGGTCTTGCGCAGCACGTTGAAGATGCCCGCACGAAAGAACCTCGTGAAACGGTCGTTGACCATTTCCAGTGTCGGCAGGCGTCCGCGCACGATGCGGTCCTGCTGGGTGAAGTCGTATTGAAGCACCGTGTCGGGCGGCAGCGGTTCGTCGTTGCCGGTCTCCACAGCACCCTCCTCGACGCCGTTGAGCAGCGCGTCGATTTCGTCCTGGGAAAGCAGATCGCTCATGAGCAGGCCGTCCCGGTTACTGGATCACGAAACTGGTGAAATACAGCGCGTCGATGCCGTCGCTGCCGATGCGCGCGTGAACGACCTTCTGAACCGCGGCCAGCGCCTTCGCCTGAAGTTGGGTGCGCTTGGCGGGATCGATCATCGCCGAGTACTCCTGGCTGCTGAACAGCGCGAGCAGCGCGTCACGGATGACCGGGTCGGCGCTCTTGACCGCATCGATCGCAGCGGAGTCGTGCGTCATCAGGGTGATGCCCACCTGCAGATAGCGCAGCGAGTCCTCGTCGCGCAGATTCACCACGAACGCCGGCTCAAGTGGCAGGTAAAGCACCTCTTTGCTCTCCGTATGCTTCGCCGCGACCTTGCTGGCTTTGTCGGCAACGCCGGCATGCCCGCGGGTGAACGCATAGCCGGCGGCACCGGCGATCAGAAGCAGTACGACTGCGCCGATCATCAGCAACCGCCCGCGCTTCCGGGGAACCGCCGGGGTCTCGATGACATCGTCTTGTTCGGGCTCAACCATGAAAATCTCGATCTGGGATGGGAGGGGA
>JBDTXA010000221.1:0-4952 GCA_040006415.1 Rhodanobacter sp. | reverse complement strand
TGCTGGAGAAAGCGCTGGCGCGCAATGCCGGGCTGGGCTGGATCGGCAAGCACACGGTGCTGATCAACCGCAGCGCGGGCTCCTATTTTTTCCTTGGCGAGCTGTATACCGACCTGCCCCTGCCCGTCGACGCGCCGGCCAGCGCCCACTGCGGCAGCTGCAATCGCTGCATCGACATCTGCCCGACGCAAGCGATCATCGGACCGTATCAGCTGGACGCGAAGCGGTGCATCTCCTATCTCACGATCGAACTGAAGGGCAGCATTCCCGAGGAACTGCGCGCGCCGATGGGCAATCGGATCTTTGGCTGCGACGACTGCCAGCTGATCTGTCCGTGGAACAAGTTCGCCCAGGAGACCACCGAGCCCGATTTCGCCCCTCGCCACCAGCTCGATGGCGCGAAGCTGGTCGAACTGTTCGCGTGGAGCGAAGAAACCTTCCTTGAACGCACCCAGGGCATGGCGATACGCCGCACCGGCCACGAAGGCTGGTTACGCAACATCGCCGTGGCGCTTGGCAATGCGTCGCCATCACAGGAAGCATGTGCCGCATTGGCATCCCGTGCTGATCATCCGTCGCCTGTGGTGCGCGAGCATGTGGCGTGGGCCCAGGCACGACAACGGCGATAAGCCGCGACGCTGTGATTCAGGCAGCAGCCATCTGTTTGGGAATCGAGCGATTGGTGTGCGATATGCCATTGTTGGCGTCGGCATAGATCAACGTCGGCTGAAACTTCTCAAGCTCGGCTTCGCTCAGCTGCGCGAACGCGGCAATGATGATCAGGTCGCCCGTCTGGGCACTGCGCGCGGCGCTGCCGTTGACTGAAATGATGCCCGATCCTTCCTCGGCCCGCAGCGCATAGGTGACGAAGCGCTGCCCGCTATTGACGTTCCAGGCGTGGATCTGCTCGTACTCCCGGATGCCGGACGCGTCCAGCAACACGCCATCGATCGCGATCGAACCTTCGTAGTGCAACTCGGCGTGGGTCACCGTGGCACGGTGGATCTTGGCCTTGAGCATGTTCAGGTGCATGAGGTTATTTCCAGCGTTGGCTCAGCAAAGTCCCTGATTATCGAGCCGATGACGCTGCGTCGCAACATCAACGGACTTGCTGAGCATATGTGGGCACATCAATGGAACAGCAAGTTGTCGATCAGTCGGGTCTTGCCCAGTCGGGCGGCAACCAGCGCGATCAGGCCGTTTGTCTCGCCATCGCGTGGCTCCGCCAGATCCTCGACGCGACGAATGACCGCATAGTCGGGTACAAAGCCGGCCCGTATCAATCGCGCGGAAGCCGTCTGCTCCAACGCCTGCCACGGGTGGCCGTTGGCCGATAACTCGCGCATTTTCAACAGGGTGTCGTGAATCAATGGCGCCCGCGCACGCTCGGCAGCTGACAAATACTGGTTACGCGAACTAAGCGCCAGACCATCCTCGGCGCGCAGGATCGGCGCTGACATGACCTTCACCGGCAAGGACAGGTCCCGCACAAAGCGCTCGATCACCTTCAGTTGCTGGAAATCCTTCTGCCCGAACACCGCCACGTCTGGCTGCACCACGTTGAAAAGCTTGCACACCACCGTGGCCATCCCGTCGAAGTGACCCGGGCGGTGGGCGCCTTCCAAAGTTTCCGTGATCTGCGGCACGCGCAAGCTGACGCTGTATTCGGGCCCAAAGGGGTACATCGTGGCCAGGTCCGGCGCAAACAGCAGGTCGCACTCTTCATCGGCCAGCACCGCCTGATCATGCGGCAAGGTCCGCGGATAGCGCTCAAAATCTTCGTTGGGACCGAATTGCGTGGGATTGACGAAAACACTGGCTACCACGCGATCGGTACGCGCCCGTGCCAGCTTGATCAGTGACTGGTGGCCTGCGTGCAGGTTGCCCATGGTCGGCACGAAGCCGACCGTCTGACCCTTGCCGCGCCAGCCACGAATGGCGGCACGCAGGGAAGGGGCGTCGTGAACGGTCTGCATGATTGATGGAACCCGTCAGTCAGTTGAAACAATGCTCAGGGGCGGGGAATACGCCGCTGCGAACGTCGTCGGCATAAGCGGCAATGGCAGCCGCTACAGAATCGCGGCCGGCGAGGAAATCCTTGCTGAATTTGGGGCGCTTGCCGGGCGTGATGCCCAGCATGTCGTGGATCACCAGCACCTGACCGTCGCAATCGGGGCCCGCGCCAATGCCGATTACCGGTATCGCCAGCGCTTCCGTCACGCGCCTGCCCAGGGCCACCGGCACCCCTTCCATGACCAGCAGATCCGCGCCAGCGGACTGCACGGCCAGCGCCTCGGTCAGCACCCGATCCGCGGCTGCCTGCTCACGCCCCTGAATGCGAAAGCCACCAAATTTGTGCACGGACTGCGGCGTCAGACCCAGATGTGCGCAGACCGGAATCGCCCGTGCCGACAGTGCTGCAATTGCCTCAAGAATATGCGCTGCCGCGCCCTCGATCTTGACCATCGCCGCTCCCGCCTCGCCCACCAGACGCGCGCCAGCATCGAGCGCAGAAGCCGTGTCACGATCCGCCATGAACGGCAAGTCCGCTATCAGCAGCGTGGATGACAAGCCGCGCGACACGGCAGTCGTGTGATAGACCATGTGCTCCAGCGTCACCGGCAGGGTGCTGCGATGACCCTGCACCACCATGCCCAACGAATCGCCAACCAGCGCGATGTCAACGCCCGCAGCCTCGACTTGCCAGGCGAAACTGGCGTCGTAGGCGGTAAGCATGACGATACGCCTGCCCTCGGCCTTCATGGCCTGAAGCGCTGGCACGGTCACCGGCTTGCGATCGGGGACACTGGCATTGAGCACGTACACGGCAATTCCTGGAAAGGTGATGACCGCCGATTATGCGCTGCACCACAAGGACTTCAAGCGAGCTGTTCGCACCCGGCGAGATCGAGCTGATACAAGCGCTGCGCTACCGTGACTCCATCGGAAAGCGGCAGACTCGGTGCGATGTCGCGCAGTGGCAGCAGCACGAATGCACGATCTGCCATGCGTGGGTGGGGCAAGGTCAATCGCGCCTCATCGATCTGCACGCCGTCGACATGCAGCAGATCCAGATCCAGCGTTCGTGGCCCGTTGCGCACGGCGCGCACGCGACCGGCCTGCTGCTCGATCATCAGCAATGCATCCAGCAAGGCATACGGGGAAAGCGACGTTTCCAGCTTCACCGCGGCATTGACGAAGTCCGGCTGCTCCAGCATGCCCCATGGCGGCGTGCGGTAAAGCGACGAACGCTTGAGCATGGCCGTATCGGGCAAGTTGGCCAATGCCTCCATGGCATCGAGCACGTTTTGCCTTGGGTCGTTCATGTTGCTGCCCAGGGCGACGTATGCGTGTGTCACGCAGAACCAGGCTTGGGACCCGATCTGCGACGACGACGCGGGCGCGGTGGTTTGCTGCTGGAAGATGTCAGTGGGTAGTCACTGCCGGCGCTGCCACCACCAACCGGCAACGCAGCAGCCAGGACGTCCTGCGGCAACTTCTGCGCGTGTGTCCACCATTGTCCCAGCTCGCGCATTGCCTTCGATTCATCCGCGCGCAGCAGCAGGAAATCGAATGCCGCGCGGAAGCGGGGGTGAGTCATCAATCGCAACACGCGCTTGCGTTGGATCTGCTCGAACCGTGGCTGCAGCGACCAGATCTCTTCCATGGTGAAGGTGAAGCGACGCGGTATTGCCACCCGCTGGCACTGCTCGCCAACGACCTTGGCCGCGGCATGTGCCCACGCTTCGTTGCTGTCCTGCCCGCGCGCGATGGACTGGACGGCGGTATCGCGCACCTCGCCCCACAACAGCACTGCAAACAGGAAGGCCGGGGTCACGGACTTGTCTTCGGCAATACGCGCATCCGTGTTGGCCAAGCCGTTCTCGACCAGGGCACGCAGGGCGTCGTCACCACGCTTGAGCGCTCGAGCCGTGGCAGGAAACAGGAATTCAAGCAGACCGCAATGCTCCAGCATGCGAAAGCTTTTCAAGCCGTTGCCGCTGAGAAACATTTTCAGTGATTCATCGAAAAGTCGTGCCGGCGCCGCATCGGCCAGCAACGGCCCGAGTGATTCAAACGGCGCCATCGCCGCCTGATCGATGCTCATGTCCAGCTTTGCTGCCAGCCGCGCCGCACGCAGCATCCGCACGGGATCCTCGCGATAGCGGGTTTCAGGATCACCGATCAGGCGCAGCACCCGATCATCGAGATCCCGCGTGCCATTGGCATAGTCGCGTACGGAGAAATCGCTGATGTCGTAATACATCGCGTTGACGCGGAAGTCGCGACGTATCGCATCCTCCTCGATCGTTCCCCAGATATTGTCGCGCACGATGCGGCCATCGATGATATGGCGATCGCCCTCCGCGCCCTCCTCACCCAGACCGCGAAACGTCGCCACCTCGATGATTTCCGGTCCGAACACCACATGTGCCAGCCGAAAGCGACGCCCGATCAGACGGCAATTGCGGAACAGCTTCTTGACCTCATCCGGCGTTGCGCTGGTGGCGATATCGAAATCCTTCGGCTGCACACCCAGCAGCAGGTCGCGCACGGCCCCGCCGACAAGGTAGGCCGTATAACCAGCTTCATTCAGACGGTAAAGCACGCGCAAGGCAGCCTTGCTTATATTCTTGCGGGAAATGATGTGCTGGTCGCGCGGTATGATCCGCAGCGAAGATGGATGGTCGGTCCCTGGTTTGAAGTTCAAGCGGTCGAAATCCTTGCGGGCAAAACTGCCCTTCGGTGGCAATATATCGCGGCAGAGAGTGCCGCGGAGCATCCGGCGAAGTGGTGCAAGAGGTGAGCCGGCGGAGCAATGGTGGCGCGGTTCGGACAGATGCTTCACCAGCATTGCCGAATGAAACAATTCCGTTATACTAGCGCGCCTCGCAGCATAACGCTCCCTTCGTCTAGTGGCCCAGGACACTGCCCTCTCAAGGCGGGAACAC
>JBDTXA010000220.1:0-4964 GCA_040006415.1 Rhodanobacter sp. | reverse complement strand
GTTCCAGACCCCGTTCCACTGCGCCTGCGCCGGCCGTTGCTCCCGAATCCCTTCGGTAGCAGAATAACCCTGCTGGACCAGCATTCCGTCGAGTCCTTGCGAGGGAGAGACCATCATGTTGAAGCGACTCGTCGCCGAGTTTCTCGGCACTTTTTGGCTGGTGCTGGGAGGATGCGGCAGTGCCGTGCTTGCCGCGAAGTTTGGAGGGGCGGGCAATCCCCTCGGTATCGGGTTACTCGGCGTAGCACTCGCTTTCGGACTCACCGTGTTGACCGGCGCGTATGCGTTCGGCCACATTTCCGGCGCGCATTTCAATCCCGCAGTGACAATCGGGCTATGGGCGGGTAACCGTTTCCCCATTTCCGATGTCGTGCCTTATATCGTGGCGCAGGTCATCGGCGCCATTTTCGCCGGATGGATCCTGCTGGAAATTGCTAGCGGTGCACCAGGGTTTGCCATCGATCCCGCGGCAGCAGGAACGTTTGCGAGCAACGGCTACGCCGCCATGTCGCCAGGCGGATACTCAATGGGCGCGGCGCTATTGTGCGAAGTGGTGATGACCGCGATGTTCCTGGTAGTGATCATGGGTGCGACCCATGGGCGGGCACCGGTCGGATTCGCACCTATAGCTATCGGTCTGGCTCTGACGCTGATTCACCTGATCAGCATTCCTGTGACCAATACATCTGTAAATCCTGCGCGCTCCACCGGTGTGGCCCTGTTTGCTGGCGCAGGTGCCATCGGTCAACTGTGGCTGTTCTGGGTAGCGCCAATCGTGGGAGCACTGATTGGTGGCGCTATCTACCGGTGGCTGGGTGCGGATCGCCCGGACATCGTGGGCGAGCCCGGCGGAAGGGTCTCAAACGCAGACGCCTGACCGACAGCGCCAAAGGCGCCAGAGGGGACAAAGGCAATTAAGCCACGCACCCACGCACCGCAACGCGATTTGCCTTCTGGCACTTTTCCCTCGGCTGGCTGGACGCTCCGAAAAAAGGGGTTAAAAGAGGGGTCAGGTTCGAATGGCACTGACTTGAGCATCATGGCTGACCATGAAGCCAGAGTTCTTGCGCGCCAGGTGATGGTGTTTGGTCAATAGGGGAAAGGGTTTCGGTTTTCGTTTGATCGCGCGCGGGTTGATGCTTCCAGACCGTCGTCCGAGGCGGCGTCTGGCGATCGGAAAAAGGGGTCTACCTTGCCGCTACAGCCTCGTCAGCTGCACAATCCGAAGAGAGACCCTTTGCGGAGCTAGACCCCTCTGTGAAGCTATTTCATCGACTTCACGTGCGCCACGAATTGATCGATGGCGATCTCGGTCCCCTGCTGCCAGCCCGTCGCTTTATTTTTCTCATAGTCAGCTTCATCTCGGTGCAGCGCAGTGAAGATGTAGCGAGTGCCGGTTCCCACGCTCTCCATCGTCATGATGGCGGTGATCGGAACGTCGTCAAAGACGGCCGGACGATATCCTGGGAACAACATCGAGGTCCAGACAAGGCGCTCCATCGGAATGGCTTCCAGGACACAGCCAAGGTTGGGGAACTCCTGACCGTTCTCGCCCGCGATGTCGATGCTGATGATGCCGCCGGGTCGCACGTCCATTTCGGCTCGCGCCACACGCCCCCAAGCCTTGGGCATGTACCACTCCTTGAGATGCTCCGGTTTCGTCAAAGCTTCCCATACGAGCCGGGTGGGTGCGTCGATGAACCGTTCGATAGCGAAATCAAGTTTGGGATTGAAGCTGAATTGTTTGCTCATGATTCGGATTCCTTCGCCTTGAGTTGTTTGACGTGTTGATCGAACTGGTCCAGCCGTGCTTCCCATAACTGACGATGTGCAGTCAACCAGTCTTCAACGACCTTGAAGCGTTCAGGCGCGATCTCATACGTCCGCACGCGCCCTCGCTTTTTCGACTTCACCAGCAGGCTCTTTTCGAGCACCGAGAGATGCTGCACGAACGAGGGAAGTTTCATGTCGAACCGTGCCGCCAGCTCGCTGACGGTGGTGGGTCCGGCCGACAGTTGCTGCAGGACTTCCCGCCGCGTCGAATTGGCCAAGGCATAAAACACATCGTCAGCCACCGCGGATGGAAACATGGCAACACCAGTCGATGGAGGGGGTGATTCGATTTGACCCAACGTTCCAGCGCGGGACAATACTAAGGTACAAACCTAAGTATTTCTTGTCAAGCGAAAAGAAGAGTGCGCTTGAAACCGTGACGGAATGAGTCAGAAGCCCTCTGGAGCGGTATCCACATGCCTCGGCCGTCCGGCCCGACGCAAGCTGACGAGACGGCCAAGTGTCTTTTCCGCCATGGCCTGAAAGCGTTTGCTTTCCACGGCGCGCTCCCGCTGCAGGCGTTGGCGAATGGCTATCAGCTCGTCATCACTGACGCCTTGTGGTTGCCACTCGCGGTCAGCAAAAAACGGGGCAGGTTCACTTGGAACCGTTTGAATTTTTGAAACAAAAAAACTGGATGAGAGACGATTTATCACGCATCCAAAACCCACCTGGCCGTCTTTCGCTGCCGTCCGATCTCAGGAAAAAAAGGAGCCAGAGAGGAATGGCATCTACTTGATCCCCGTTCGTTCTGAGCCTAGGCCGCAGGCCGAAGTCGAAGGACATGCCGTGGTGGGCTGTCCACACTTGGCCGCGCTTCGACTTCGCCCGGCGCGCAGGCTGCGCTCCGCGAACGCTTGAGAATCCTGGCTCCTTGAGTAAGTACCATTCAGGCCAGAGACGGTTTCTGCGCCTTGATCCCGACCGCTGCGTGCCGATGGGTAAAATCGGGCAGAGCACGCCGTCAGTGAGACGACACTGCCTTTTGAGGGTGCGGCGCTCGCACGGCCAGTCTCCGGATCGACAATCGCGGCGCTTCGCCGCCGGCGTCGTCCGCCTATCGCACGCAGGCCGAAAAGAATCTCAACATCTGCGCGGACGCATCCGGACCGTGCGGGTCGGTGTAACTGCCGGCAGCATCACCACCGAACCAGGCGTGGCCGGCGCCTTCGACGATCCAGTGTTCGGCCGCGACGCTGCCATCGGCCAACTTGTGCACCGTGCGCGTGTACCGTCGACCGCCGGCAGCGATGCCACGCTCGACATGGGCGCCCTTCGCCGCTGCGGCATGGACGCCGTCGTCGGCGAGGCTCTGTGCGATCACGCCGTGGCCATTGTCCGGGTGCACGGTGGTGTCCTTGTCGCCATGGAACACGATAGCCGGCACCGGCCGCGAGCCGCTGTTCGACGCGGTGGCGCTGCGGCGTGATACGCCACCGCGCATCGCGGCGAGAGCAGAAGGCACATCGCTGGCGAGTCCGACCGGCAGTCCCGAGTGCACGCCGATCGCGGCATAGAGGTCCGGATGGGTGCTGGCGAGTATTGCGGCCATCGCGCCGCCTGCCGAGAGCCCGGCCACATAGACGCGGCGTTCGTCGATACCATGCGTCGCGATCAACCGGCGCGTCAGTGCGGCGAGCAGCGCCGGCTCGCCGCTTTCGCGCTGCTGGTCGCCGCGGCGGAACCAGTTCCAGCAAAGGGTCGCGTTGCGTGAGGCCGGCTGTTCCGGGTAGGCGACGACATAGCCATGCTTGTCCGCGAGCGCGTTCATGCGCGTGCCGCGCGCGAAATCGTCAGGCGACTGGGTGCAGCCGTGCAGCATCAGCAGCAGCGGTGCGTTTGTCGTATCGAGGCCGGCGGGAACATACAGTTTGTAGTCGAGCTCGCCGGTGTCGCCGACGAAGCGCTGCGTTTCGAACCTGCCTGCGGTGGGTGGATTTGCCGCCGATGCGGCGTCGCGCTCGTCCGTCGCGTCGACGCGATCGACGACGCGGAACTCGCCGTCGATGCAATCCGTCGCTGCGGGTGCGTCTGATGCATGAAACGTGTCGTCATTGTGCGCAGAGCACGGTTCGCTTGCGGCAAGCCCTTGCTGGATCGCACGCGTGGCGGCGTGCAGATCGCCGGACCGCATCAAACGCATGGCTTGTTGCAGTGATGGATTGAACGGTTTCATGAAGGGTCCTGTCAGTGGATGCGATCAGCCAGCGCCGCCTTGACCGATGCACTGGCCTGCAGCACGCCGAGTACGGCGATGGATTCGATCGTTGCGGTGGCGAGTTCGGGCGACACGTCCGCAGCGATGCGCACGAGTCCTAGCGCCTGGATGCGCAGACGCTGGCCCGCTTCACGCGCGGCCTCGAGATCGCGGCGCGAATAGTCCTGTAACCCGAGCACGAGCGTGCGGCGTGCGACGGTCTGCCTGACCACGTCGGCATGAACGGCCAGCTGGTTGCGGATCGCCGTGCGGATCAGGTCGGTGCGATTCGAATAGAAGCCTTCCTGCACGAGCAGGTCGATCTGGCCCAGATCGACGACGCCGAGATTGATGGTGATCTTTTCGGTGTCTATGGGTGAACGGATACGTGGCTCAGTCATGGCAAGCGTCGGTGGTAAAGAGTTCGGGCATCCTAACACCATCCATATGGATGGTCCATGGATGTAATTCCACACTGAGGTTTGGCCGAACGGTTGTTACCGCCTGAACCACGATGGTCTTCACCATTTTCGAGAATGTTCCAGGTCCGCTTTTCGAGACCACCAAGACGAGCCGATGTCATATGCAACCGTTTGACGCGAAGCGAGCCGGCTGATGAAGACGGCGAGCAAGCCGGCCGCCGCGTACTTCAGGTCAGGCTGGTCAGCAGCGCCTGGAAGCGGGGCTTGTTGCGCAGCGAGGCGAGGTCGCTGTCGTTCGCCATCCAGGCACGATCACCCCAGCCGAGCTTCACCGCGCGCTCGAGCAGGTCGATGGCCCGATCGTGTTCCTCCAGCACCGCAAACGTGCAGGCGGCGTTGTAAAACACCATCGGCTCGTCCTCGCTCGATCGCAGCGCCAGATTCGCCCACTCGATCGCCTTGGCCTTCTCGCCCACCGCCGCGAAATTCGCGGCCCCCATGTAGCGGGCGCG
>JBDTXA010000219.1:0-4965 GCA_040006415.1 Rhodanobacter sp. | reverse complement strand
TGGACGTTGCGGTAGAACGCAAACAGATTCCGTTGATCGACCACTTGCCGGTACCGAACGGGATCTTGAAGAAAGCGTCGCAGCGCGGCGAGCCTTACAGAACGCCCTTGGCGCCGATGCCGAAGGCAGTAAACAGGCGGGTGATGATCAGCTTCGGTGACAGTGCCACGTCGGGGAAGTCACCCACCGGGTCGTAGCAGGCGTAGAAGTCGGGATCGGTGGCGCGTAGCGGCTGGCACTTGGGCTTGAGATCGAAACTGGTGGCGTAACGGAAGGGCCACAGGTCGAACAGAGGCAGGCTTTCGGAAACCGCGCCGATCGCATCGTTGATATCGGTGATGACCGGCACGCCGGGTTTGCGTGCGGCGATGACCCACGCGTTTTCAGGCTGCGTGTCGCGCATGATATTGCGGCGAAGTCGGTCGGCGAAATGCGGGTCGTAGACGATGACGCCCGCTTCGGTGTTGTAATGGTCAGAGCGCGGGTCGAAGTTGTGCGAGCCGACCATGGCGAAGTCGTCGTCGATCACGATGGACTTGGCGTGCAGGCCGAAGCGCCGGCCTTCGCTGAGCAGCGGCGCCGGACGATTGTTGCTGCCATGGCTGCCTAGCAACTGGTTCCGGGTATCCGACGAAGTGATCGGGCTGGCGGTTTGCGGCGGCAGATCACTCCGGTCGATGTCGAGATTGGCCAGTTCGTTATCTACCGAAGGGCCTGGCGCGTGCGGCTTCATTTCGTGGATTTCGAAGCCGAACTTGGTGAGATAGCGCTTGCGATGCTTGTACGAGATGGCGTATACCGCAAACGCGTCGGTGGATGCGAGCGAGTTGGTCGACACGATGATGCGCGGCGGCTCGGCGCCGTCGTGCAGTCGCTGGAAGATCTTTCGGGCGCGCTTGCTCATCACCAGATACGGCGTTTGCAGCAGGACCTCATGTTTGGCGCTGGCCACCATGCGCATGATGTGATGGGTGAAATCCAGAGCGCGCCGCTGGTCGGGCTTGTCGGTCTTCGCCGGCAGGTCGCTGAAGAACTCCACCCTGGAGACCTGAAGCGAGGGCTCGACCAGCCAGGCGTTCAGCCAGGCAGGGTCTTCGGCCGCGTGCTGCAGCTGCGCCACTCGCTGAGGAACACGATAATGCGGTATCGGCCAGGTCGGTACATCGTGATCGGAGACGATCCGCTTGTTGACGTCGCGCAGATGGGTAAGCGGCACGGCGCGCCTGTGGCGCCAGAAGAGTTCGAAGCTGCCCGCCATCTTCCTGGCGGCGGGGCCGCCGACCATCACGTCGCGGTCGACATAGTCGAAGCCGTCATCCCAATTGAAGTACCGATCTTCGTAATTGCGCCCGCCGGTGATACCGATGCTGTCGTCGACCAGCAGCACTTTGTTGTGCATGCGCTGATTGAACTTGGCGAAGCAGCAGAGAACCCCGGCGATAAATTCCACCGGCCGCGTGTGCGCCTTGTGGAAGGTCGGGTTGTAGAGCCGCACCTTCAGATTGGGGCTGACCCGCGACAGCTGGTCGAGCAAGTCGAGGCTGTCGAGCGAAAACAGCTGGTCGGCCAGAATCCGGACCTTCACGCCGCGTCTTGCCGCGTTCACCAGCTCATTCAGCATCAGATCGCCCACGTCGTCCAGGCTCCAGATGTAGGTCTGCACATCGATCGAGCGCTTCGCTGCACGAATCAGGTTGACCCGTGCCGCCAGCGCCGGTTCGCTCTCGTTGAGCAGGGTGACCACGTGCACCGGATGAGCGGTGGTGGAGCGGGCCATGGCCTGCGTGGCCGCGTCGAGCAAGGGCGAAGGCACGGCACAATGATCGGATCGATCGCAGGTACTGGTGCGGTCGATGGTGCGGGCAACGACGGTGTCGGCGCGACGAATCTGCGCACGCGAAAGCGTGCAGCCTTGCAGCAGCAGTGTGGCGAGCAGGAGCGGGAAAAGGAGCTGACGCATGAATCGCATGCGCCAATGATAGAGGAGAGACGCACCGTATCCATCCTCGAGCCGTGGCCTTGGCAACAATCCATCACGCCGGGTTGGCGGCGCGACTGGCTGATTCAGCGGAGAGAAACTCGGTCAGGGCGACCAGAATGCGTCGAGCCGCGCGTTGCCGGGCTCCAGTGTGCCAGTGAGGTGCACCACGGCGAGCGCACCGGGGGGCATGCCGCGGAATTCATCGGAGCGGCCATCGACCAGCAAGGCCACCAGCTGCTCGATGCCTGGATTGTGGCCGACCAGCATCACGGTGCCGGCATCGCCATGCTGGTCGAGCAGTGCCAGCAGCTCACCGGGCGAGGCGTCGTAAATCTCGCTGGCCATTTGCGGAACCGGTGCGTCGTCGAGGGCGGCCAGTGCCAGTCGGGTGGTTTCGTCGGTGCGTTTGCTGGGTGAGCACAGGACTCGTTCGGGCCGAAGACCGTGGGTCGCCAGCCAGAGTCCGGCTGCCTGCGCTTCCTGCTCGCCGCGGGGGCTGAGCGGGCGCTCGAGATCGTCACCCGGGGTTTCTAACGGCACGGCTTCGGCGTGCCTCAACAAGATCAGTTCGTGCATGAAAAACTCCGGCGGTGGGGGAGGCGCTGGCGGCGCGGTGGCAGTGCGCGAGGTGAGTTATTGCTGGCGCTTGATCCAGCGGGAAAGGGGTTTCCAGTCCTGCTGGTGATTGCGGACCTGCTCCGATTGATAGTCGAAAATGCCCTTGCCCAAAGCACTCAGCAACACATAGGCCTGACTGTCGCGAAGTTCGGCAACCACAGGGAAAGGCGATTCCTCGGCCAGCTGGGCAAGGGCGTCCTGACTGGCGTGTGTCCATGGCTTGAGCCGGTTGGCGACCAAAGCGACCGGTAGCTTGCCGCGCTGGATGCGCTTGATGGTGCGCAATTCTTCCAGGAAATCGAGCGTGGCGTACAGGTCGAATGACGATGGCAGCACTGGTACCAGCAATACATTGGCGAGCTCGAGGTAAGGTTCCAGGTCGCGCTCGCGAACGCCGGCAGGCGTATCGATCAGCAGTTGCTGGGTATCGGGCGGCAATTTCTGCAGAGACCTGCGCCCACCCTCGAAAGCCAGCACACCGGGGACGTTATCCGGCCGCAGTGCGGCCCAGCGAAAGCTCGAACCTTGTCGATCAGCGTCGACGATGGCGGTGCGCTGACCTTTCTGTGCCCAATACGACGCCAGCTGCGTTACCACCGTGCTCTTGCCGCAACCACCCTTGCTGCTTGCCACCAGCATCGTAAGCATCGATTCACGCCTTGCCGCGAAAGGTGAGCCAAGCCTACACGGCTGCGGATGCGCCGCAAAGCTGCGCTGCGACAGGTCAGCCCGGGTGGGTGGGTTGCCAGTCCGCCGGCGCTTCGACCGGGATGTTGTTGTCACGCAGGGCCGCTAGCTGCAGGCTCATTTCCGTGCCGCCGTTGCGCGCCAGCGCCAGCAGATGCTGGGCCAGCGCCGGGTCATCCGGCGCCTTGGCAAGCAACGCGCCGAAGTTCTGGACCTGCCAGATCAGGTTGCGGCGGGCGTTCTTCGCTTCTTGCTGCTGAGCCGGCTCAGCCGACAACACCTCCCGCAGATGCAGCCCCAGCGAACGGCCCAGCGGACTGGAGCCCCATTCGAGGACCTTGGCCAGTTTGAGGCAGTCTGCCTTGATCGAGGGATCGTCAACGGCGTTTTCGCACAACTTGGCGATCATCGGGAGACTTGGCTGCGGTTGCGTGCCGGCCAGCCCGTAGACAAGCACGGTCTGCATGCCCACGGCACCGGCTTTTTTACTGGCGTCGAAAGTATCCGCCGCCGGCGGCAGCACACCCACGGAGTTGGCGAGCGCCTTCAGGCTGCTTCCGGCGTAATCGTCGTAGAGCGTGGCTGCCGCGGCTTTGGCGAGGTCGTTGCGGGCATCGTCCTTCTTCATGTTGTGCGCGTCATCGCCGAGTTTCAGCAGCCACACTGCTGCGTTCTCCGGCGCCTGGGTCTGCAACGCTTTCAGCGCGGCCCGGTTCGGGCAGGCATCGGCCGTGGCATCACAGTCGGCCAGGCGAACCCAGTTGACGGCAGCATCGGCGCCTTCCGCTTCGGCAGCACGTTCGATCAGGGCGTGAAAGCTGTTGCTTGGCGGTTGATTGAACAGCGGACGCGCCATCAGGGCGGCGCCAAGCAACGGCATCGCATCGGCGCGGGGCGCCAACACGCTGACCAGGTCGCGCTGAAATGCAAGCTGCGCCTTGTCTCTGCTTCTGGCGGCAGGCGTGGGCGCGTGAAGCTTGGGGTCGTGAGGTTTTTTGCCGGTCTGCGCCGCATTCGCGATGACCGGGGTGACCAGCAGCGCAAGGGCGCCGACGAGAACTACGTGCCGCAAGCGGTGCATCATGGGGTCTGGTCCATCGTCAAAGCGATCAGCATACCTTGCGCAGATTAAGCGCGGCTGATTCGCGTGCGGCGACGCACGTCGTACATCCGGCCGGTCTTGTTAGGATGACCAGTCGGGTGCTGGGAGTGCCCTTTGATGGTTTTATCGGAGACGCGTAGTGGATCATTTGTCGACATTTGCCGATGGCGCACCCTGGTTTGTTGGCTGGGGAACGCTGGCATTGATCAATGCCGCACTGGCGCAGGGAAAGAACCGCAGCGGTTTGCTGTGGTTCCTGCTGTCTTTGCCACTGGGGCCGCTGGCCACGTTACTGCTGGTGCTGATGCCGAAGGTGCGGTCGAAGATGTTTTGAGATCGGGGAACAGGGAATGGGGAACAAGGGCAAAAGCGCCAATGACTCCGGCCGATTCCCCGTTCCCCGCTATTCGCCCAGTGCTTCGCGCATGAATTCCGGCTGAGCCAGTGCGCCCTTGTGAATGTCGGCGTTGTAGTAGCGGGTCGGGAAATTCTTGCCAATCGCGCCGCGCTCGCGGAAGCCGGACAGGTCGCCACCCTTGCGCGCCATGGTGCAGCTCCACCAGCCGGTCGGATAGCA
>JBDTXA010000218.1:0-5015 GCA_040006415.1 Rhodanobacter sp. | reverse complement strand
CAGCGCGCGGTCAACAACCTCACGTCGGTCGGCGGCGGAGGCATCGCAGCCGGCCTGCAGGGCGCCGTGCTGAAATTGTTCAATACCTTTGGCTATCGGCAGATCGGCCTCAATTGCACCTTGCGCGGCAGCGTCTGCACCATGAGTGGTCTGGAGCCGACCGACGACGGCTACACTATCGTGCAGGGCAGCGGCCTGCCGCGACTGCAGGTGATTGGTCACCAGCGACAAGTCGACTGGCCGACGCTGGTCAAGCGCCTGCACGACGCCATCAACGGCGCGCCACCGGAAGTCCATTGAGCGCGCTGTCGTATTTTTTATCCATGTTTCAACAGCGGGAGTACACCATGCGCAAGCTCGTCTACGT
Source organism: Rhodanobacter sp. (assembly GCA_040006415.1). GTDB lineage: Bacteria > Pseudomonadota > Gammaproteobacteria > Xanthomonadales > Rhodanobacteraceae > Rhodanobacter. The sequence continues at coordinate 4,648 of JBDTXA010000218.1, read as the reverse complement.
CATTTTGACCTCACTGGCCGTGGCGTTGGTCGGCTGCGTCACCATCAACGTCTATTTCCCTGAGGCCGCTGCGCAGAAGGCCGCGGACCAGTTCATCGGCAACGTGCTGGACGGCGCTGGTTCCACAGCGACACCGAAAGAGGTGAAGCCGGCAAAGGTTGACGGTAAGCAGCCGTCGGCGATGTTGCTCGACCTGCTGATTCCTGCGGCCTACGCCGCCGATACGCCGAATATCCGTATCCAGACCAGCGCTACTGAAGCGATCCGCGGGCGCATGCACAGCCGCTTCAGCGGTACGCTCGGCGCCTTGTTCGACAGCGGCGCGGTGGGCTTCACCCATGACGGCATGGTTGCCATGCGCGATGCGGCCAAAGTGCCCTTGAGCCAGCGTGCACAAGCCAACGCCGCGGTGGCGGATGAAAACCGGGATCGCGCCGCGCTGTATCGCGAGGTCGCCAGCGCCAACGGCCACCCGGAGTGGGAGTCGCAGATCCGTGGAACCTTTGCCAAGAGCTGGATCGACAAGGCCCACGCGGGCTGGTACTACCAGAACGCCGCCGGCGCCTGGCAGAAAAAATAACTCGGCGACTCCTGCCGCAACCAGGGCAGGCGGCGACGGTCGCCGATCTCCGTCGTGAGAGTCGGTGACCTGCTCGGTCCGCCGCGACGGCGGTCTGGCCGATCTGTGATAATTGGCGGCCAGTCTTCGTCAACCGTGCCCCATGTCCCGATCCAACAAGGTTTCACCCATTCCTTTTGAAGCGACCATCACCGACCTCGGTCACGATGGTCGCGGCGTGGCGCGCATCGACGGCAAGACGGTCTTTGTCAGCGGCGCGTTGCTGGGCGAAAAGGTCATGGCGAAGCTGCGCAAGCGCCATCGTCATTTTGACGAAGCGGAAGTGGTCGAGTTGATCACGCGTTCGCCGCATCGGGTTGAGCCGAAGTGTCAGCACTTTTCCGAATGCAGCGGGTGCTCATTGCAGCATCTGGATGCGCCATCGCAGATCGCCGCCAAGCAGCGCGTGCTGGCGGAGAATTTCGAGCGAATCGGCAAGGTGTCTCCCGTGTCCTGGTTGCCGCCGTTGACCGGTGATCCGTGGGGCTATCGTCGCAAAGGCCGCTTGTCGGTGCGCAATGTCGTGAAGAAGGGTCGGGTCCTGGTCGGTTTTCGCGAGGACCAGAATCCACGCTTCGTGGCCGACATCCAGCGTTGCGAAGTCATGCATCCCTCGCTCGGGCCCAAGATCGGCTTGCTGGCCGATCTGCTCAGCGCGATGGACGCAGTCGACACCATTCCGCAAATCGAGTTTGCCGGCGGCGATGACACCATGGCGCTGGTGTTTCGTCACATGGAGCCGTTGAGCGAGCGCGATCTCGCGGCGCTGACCGCGTTCGCCAAGCAGCACGAGCTGGCCATCTATCTGCAGCCCGGCAGCAACAGCAGCGTGCATCCGCTGTGGCCGGAGCAGCCTCGGCTGGCGTTCCGGATCGGCAGTGGCGACGTGCGTTTCGACGATGTGGAGCTGGAGTTCGAACCGCTGGATTTCGTGCAGGTCAATGCCGACATGAACCAGCGCATGATGGCGCGCACGCTGGAGCTGCTCGATCCGCAGCCGACCGATCGCGTGCTCGACCTGTTCTGCGGCCTGGGCAACTTCACCTTGCCAATCGCGCGCCGGGTCGCCGAAGTGGTCGGCGTGGAAGGCGAGCACGGCCTGGTCGAGCGTGCAGCGCACAATGCCGCCCGCAACGGCATCGACAACGCGCATTTTCATGTTGCCAATCTGTTCGACGATCAGCGCAGCACGGACTGGGCGCGCCAGCCGTGGGACAAGATCCTGCTCGATCCACCACGCGCCGGCGCCGATAAAGTGCTGGAATATCTGCCGCACAAGCAGACGCGCCGGATCGTCTACGTCTCATGCCATCCCGCCTCGCTGGCACGTGACGCCGGCATCCTGGTCCACCAACACGGTTTCAAGCTGACCTCCGCCGGTGTGATGGACATGTTTCCGCACACCGCGCATGTCGAATCCATCGCGCTGTTTGAGCGCTGAAGAGCGAAGAGCGAGAAGTGAGAAGTGATAAACGAGAAGTGAGGAGCGAGAGAAAGCGGGCATGGCGGCTTCCATCGGGCGGTCAGGGAGATTTGCTAGGGCGCCATGTCGCGGTGGCTCTCTCTCACTTCTCACTCCTCTGCACTCACTCCTTAATCCTCTCCACCCACTCCTCTCCAACCCACTCACCTACGTAGTCAATCCATGGCCATCGAGATCGAACGCAAATTTCTTCTCGCCAGCGACGACTGGCGTGCGGGCATCGAGCACAGCGAATCGCTGGCACAGGGCTATCTGGTCGGTGCCCAGGCGCTGCGCGACGGTACCGCGCGCGCCTCGGTGCGGGCACGACTCGCGGGCGACAAGGCCTGGCTCAACATCAAGGCTGCCACTCGCGGAATTGCCCGCACCGAGTTCGATTATCCGATCCCGCTTGATGACGCCAGGACTTTGCTCGACAGCTTGTGCGACGGTGTGGTGGAAAAGCTTCGCCACCACGTGCGTGTCGATGGCGTGCTGTTCGAGATCGACGAATTCCGCGGGAAGAACGACGGACTGATCGTGGCCGAGGTGGAATTGCCGACCGAGGACGCACCGTTTCCGCGGCCGTCCTGGCTGGGGCGCGAGGTCAGCGACCTGGGCCGCTACTACAACGTCAATCTGATCGCGCATCCCTATCGGCAGTGGTCGCCAGCGGAGCGTGATGCGGGAGATGCGCCATGTTGATGATCGGCGTGGCCGGGCTGGCACTGGCCGAGCACGAAAAGCCCTGGCTCACGGCGCGCGGCGTGGCCGGCGTGCTGCTCTTCTCGCGCAACTATGCCTCGCGCGAGCAATTGATCGCCCTGTGTGAATCGATCCGCGACGTCGGTGGCGAACACCTGCTGATCGCGGTCGATCAGGAAGGTGGTCCCGTGCAGCGTTTCCGCGACGGCTTCACCCGACTGCCTGCGCTGGCATCGATCGGCGCAGTGTACGACCGCAACCCGGCCGAAGCGGTGCGTCTGGCCGAAGAACACGCCTGGGTCATGTCCAGCGAACTGCGTGCCAGCGGTGTCGATTTCAGCTTTACGCCGGTGGTCGATCTGGCCCGCGGTAATGCGGCCATCGGCTTGCGCGCCTTCCATGCCGACCCGGCGATTACCGCCGAGCTCGCCCAGGCGTACATCCGCGGCATGCATCTCGGTGGCATGGCGGCCGTACTGAAACATTTTCCCGGCCACGGCTCGGTCGCTGCCGACACCCACAAGGCGCAGGCAATCGATCCGCGCAGCCTGGACGAGATTCGTCGCAACGACCTGCTGCCGTTTGCCGAATGCATCGAGGCAAGGGTCGAGGCCGTGATGATGGCCCATGTGATCTATCCCGCCGTGGACGCCCAACCAGCGGGCTATTCATCCGCCTGGATACAGCAGATCCTGCGCCGCGAACTCGGCTTTATCGGCGCGGTGATCAGCGACGACATCAGCATGGCGGCAGCCGGTGCGGCCGGCAGCGTAGCCGATCGCGTGCAAGCGCATCTCGATGCCGGCTGCGATCTCGTGCTGGCCTGCTTTCCCGACGTGGTTGAACAGGCCATCGCCGCCATGCAGGCTCGCGAAGCCGCCAACATGCCACCCGAACTGACCGCCCTGCGTGGCGCCCTTGGCGCCAGCTGGGAAGGCCTGCTCGACAACCCGCAACGCGACCGCTTCGTCGCGCGAATCACGGCGCTCCACGCCGAAAAGGTGACCTGATGACCACGCCCACCCCCCTGCTCGCCGACGCGCTCGCGCGATCCGATCTGCTGCATCAACGCAGTGAAATAGACGGCATCGTCAACGCCATGGGCGCGCAGATCGACACCGCACTGGACGGTGAACGCGCCGTGTTTCTCACCGTGATGAACGGCGCGCTGATTTTTGCCGGGCAGCTGGCGCTGGCCATCCGCACCGACCTGGAATTCGACTACGTGCACGCCACCCGCTACCGCGGCGCCACGACCGGTAGCGACCTGCACTGGTTGCGCGAGCCGATCGTGTCGATGACCGATCGCGTGGTCCTGCTGGTCGATGACATCCTCGACGAAGGCCACACCCTCAACGCCGTGCGCGAGCACTGCTACCAGCGCGGCGCGCGCAAGGTACTCATTGTCAGCCTTTGTACCAAGCGCCACGACCGCTTGGTCGAAGGCATTTCGCCAGACTTCAACGGCATCGAGCTGCCCGATCGCTACGTCTTCGGCTACGGCATGGACTACCACGAGCAGGGTCGCAATCTGCCGGATATCTATGCGCTGAAAGACGAAAGCGCAAAGTAGGGAACCGCCTCTGTTTGCTCATTCCCCTGCTCGCAGGAGGAGGCTGGCGACCGCAGCGAGTCCTTCAGGTGAAGAGGGTAGAGCTATGCTTTTGCTCATCACCCCTCCGAGAGCGACCCCACCCCGACCGTCCCTGTTCCACAGAGGAGGGACCAAAGCCGGCGACCGGACTCTTTTCGGCGGATCATGACCATGCCTCCCCCCCGACCATTCCCCATCGACCCGCCGCTACTGGCAGCAGAAACCTCGACAACCCTGCGTTGAAGCATCAGACACACCGTATCTGTAG
>JBDTXA010000217.1:0-5071 GCA_040006415.1 Rhodanobacter sp. | reverse complement strand
TGCGGGCTCTTCGGCACCGGGATGTACATGGTCAGGTCCGAGCCATGGCGTCCATCCAGAATCGGCACTTTGGATGTACCGATGTGCTTGAACTTACCCGCCTTGACTGCCGCCTCAATGCGCTTGATGTTGAAGACCACGGCCCAGTCGCGCTCGCTCTGCATCATGCCGGCGAGGTCCACCGCGCCTTCGCTGTTGTAGCAGGTAGAAGCAACGTACTTGCCTTCGTAATCGCAATCGGTATTGTCCAGGTTGCCGTCGACCACGACCTGCCACGCCACCTCCATGGTGTCGCCGTCGATCGCGGTGAACATGGTCTGATATTTCTTCGGATCCTCCATGTCACGACCATCATTGGGGCTGGGCACCCTGAATTCCGCGTTGGCAAACACATAACCGGTGCGCGGTTCACGCTGCACGCGCAGGCCGTGGATGTCCTGCACATTGGGCACCTTGACGATCTTGTCGCATCGCATCACATCGCAGCGGATGCGCGCGACACGGACGCCCGCCTTGTCGTTCATGAACAGGTAGCGTCCGTCGTAACGTCCGGCGGTCTGGCTCATGTGCGGATGATGCAGGTCGCCGCCACGGGGAAAGTGCTCGCCCAGCACGCGCTTGCTCTCGTTGGTAATGCCCCAGCCGATGGCAAAGTCGGTGTTGAACACCGGTATCCGCATCAGCTCGCGCATCGACGGCAAACCCAGAATACGCATTTCGCCGGACTGGCCACCGCTCCAGAAACCGTAGTATTCATCCAGCTTGCCCGGTGCGACGTGATCTTCCGGCTCACTTGTGGACGCGGCCGCCACGGGTTGCGTACTACCCGGCGTGGCCGGTCCTGCAGCCGCCGGCGTGGCCGTACGACCGCATCCGGCCAGCAGCATACCGCCGGCTCCGGCCAGCCCCGCCATGGCACCCACTCGCATAAATTTGCGTCGCGACGCGTTTCCTGGCTGGCCGGGCAAGGAGGCGATCTCTTCTTCGGTCAGTGCGCGAATCGAACCGGAATTCAATTCCGGATTCTGGTCGTTGGTCTTGTCGCTCATGGTTATCGCTCCTCAGAAATCAATGAAATACCAAACCGGTTGCCGCCCTACTCATGTACTTCCGCCGGCGCCAGCGCATCTTTCGCACCCACCACGAACACAGGCGTCGGCAGCGGGCGAGATACGCCCTCGCGCTTCTCGCGCTTCTTGCGACGCTCCACCAGCGGTGGGCACTTGCGATCGTTGTTGTAAGTCACCTGGCAATCCAGGCAGTAGTGACACTCGTTGTAGTTAATCGGACCCAGCGGACTGATCGACCTGACCTCGCACTCAACCGCGCAGACCTGGCAAGGGTGTCCGCACTCCTTGCGCCGACGCAGCCACTCGAACAGGCGCCAGCGACCGGACACCGCCAACCCCGCACCCAGCGGGCAAACGTAGCGGCAGAAAATCTTATTGATGAACGCTGCGCCGACCAGCCAGACCAGCGCGTACAACACGAAGCCCCAGGAGCGCATGAAGTGCAGGTTGACGGCGGTCTTGAACGGCTCCACCTCGGCGAAGCGCTCGGCCAGGCCGACCGACTGCAGCGAAAGCCCGAACAGGAACAGCAGGATGAGGTACTTGATCGCCCACAACCGCTCGTGCACGTACGCTGGCGGTTCCAGCTGCGGCACCTTGAACTTCACCGCGACCTTGTTGATCAGCACCTGCATCGCGCCGAACGGACACAGCCAGCCGCAGTAGACGCCGCGCCCGACCAGCAGCAGGGACACCGCTACAAAGGTCCACAAAATGAAGACCAACGGGTCCATCAGGAATGTAGTCCAGGTGAACCCATGCATCACCGAGTGGACGAAGGTCATGATGTTGACCACGGACAGCTGGGCCAGTGAATACCAGCCGATGAACACGACGGTGTAGATGAGGAAGCCCACGCGCACGCGCCCCAGCAGCAGCGGACGCTTGACCACCCAGTCCTGAAAAATCAGGATCAGCGACAGGAAGAACAATCCGGCCACCAGTACGGCAATCTGGAAGCGCTTGGCGTACCAGACCTTTACCCACAACGGTGCATCGTCGGGAATGGGACTCGTGTTGACCTTGGGCTGGATGACGTAATCGGTTGGCATCTGGTAGCTGCCGGTAAAGGTGCTGTAGATACTCTTCAGCGGTCCGATCTGCCGGTTGACCAGCAGTTGCAGGGTCCATGGGGCACCAAGGTTGAAGCCCTGGCCATGACGAAGGATGAAGATGGCCTTCTCGTTGAACGACGGCATCCCGGACAGTTCCGGTTGGGCCAGCACCACGAAATCGCTGTCCTTGAACAGGTACAACTTGCCAGCTTGCACGACGTGCAGGCGGTCAAAGACGCCGCCGCGCACATAGCCGACGCCCTTGAACGAATACAGACCGTTCGCGACCACGGCGATAGCCTCGTCGCCGGGCTTGAGATTCTGCTGCAGCGTGGCGTAACCGGAATCGCCCAAGAGGTTCTTGCCCACCGTTGGCGGCGTGATATCGGCGTAATAGAGGTCGATGAACGTGTCGTTCTCGTGCCCGGCCAGCGGCGCCGTCGGATCATCCATCAGGCCGCTCTCGGGTTGCCCCTTGAACGCCTCCACGACCTTGCCCCGCGTGAGGTTCAAGCGTCGAAAGGCGCCGTTTCCAGTCAGCGTGGTCCAGTCGGACTTCTTGAAGTAGTCAGCGCTAATCGTTGCCGGAGCGCTTGCGCTGGCGGTGCGGCCGGTGACGAGATTGCGCGACACGGCCACGGCCAGTGCGGCGTTCATGATCGTCTCGTTGACCACCATCGAGGTCACGGTGGCGCTGCTGATCGCATCGATCTTGATCGACCCCGGCGCACTGCTACCGCCGACGACGATATTGTCCTTGACGTTGTGGCCGATGTAGCGGGCGACAAAGTCGTACAAGCGCTGTACCGGAATGCCCACTAGCAAGATGGGCTCATGTTGCTCAAGCACCTTGGTGCCGAGAATCTTGCCGGTCTGATCAATCGCCACCAGGATGTTCACCGGGTCGCCGGAATACGCCGGGACAGGCGCCACCATGACTGACTCGAACACATAACCGATGACTTTGTCGCCGTTGTAGACGGCGGCCGCTGGTGGCTTGCCGCTGATATCGCCGAATCTTGTCGCGGTCGGAAAATAGCCCTTGGCCTCGGGAAATTTCTGATCGATGCCTGCCATGGCGTCCATCGAAACGAGCAACAAAAGGCAGGCTACCCCTAACAGGAGCAGCCGATTTGCGAGGTTGCGCGAAGCGCGACCAGGTTTGTTGAAAGCCGGTGCGCGCATGTCAGACCACCTCTGCCCGGCCCGATACCTGCGGCAGCTCGCGGGAACGCCAGCTGCTGCGGCAGTCCCTGGAAAAGACCAGCCACTGATCGTTCTGCGCGGCCATCACTTCGCGCAAACGCGGCAGCGGCATCGACGCCGCAGCGACGCTCATGGCATCGGCATCCACCGAGGTTTCGGCCATCACCGTGACACTGGAATAATTCAGCGGGGAAAAGCCCGTATGCGGATTGATCACGTGGAACAACTTCTTGTCGGTTGAATAGAAAATTCGGTAGTTGCCGGAGGTACCCAGTGCCGCATTGCGCAAGGTCACGATGGACGCGACCTGACTGATGTTGCCCGGGTCGACGATGCCGACGTGCCACTGGCGTTTGAGATCGCTGCCGGAAATCGCCCGCACGTCGCCTCCCGCATCCACCAGCGCGTGCTCGATGCCCGATGCCCGCAACGCCGCGATGCCCTGGTCAATGACGTAGCCTTTCGCCAGTCCGTCCAGCGTCACTGCCATGCCCGGCTCGGCGAAACGCACGCCATCGTCATCCAGCGTGATGCGGCGGTAGTTGATCAGCTGATCCCGCTGCCCGAGTTGCAAGCGATCACGCGCGTCGAGCATGGCCGGCTGCCGCATCGACTCGAAATACTGCAGCACCGGCAATACGCTGATATCGAAATCCCCGTCCGTGACTGCCGAAATCGCCAGCGAGCGCTGCAACACTTCCCTCAGCTCCGGAGGCAGATGCTCCAGATGGCCATCGCGATTTAGACGTGCCACCGGACTGGCCGCGTCAAACCGGGTGAGCACCGCCACCGCGTCGCCCATGCGCCGGAACGCGGAATCGATGGCGATCCCCGCCTTGTCGACATCATCCGCCAGACAAGTGATCGCCACCGAGGTCTGCATCAGCGTCTGTTCCCGCCGCACCTCGAACAGGTTGTGTTCGCGCCTGAGCACGAACCAACCCGATCCGCCGACGACGCCTGCCGCCGCTGCCGCACCAGCGATGGTCTTGAGCATTCTTCGCCTGCCAGGCGAACGAGGTCCTTCCGATGTTGCCGGAATACGCATCACATCAGCCTCCCGCGGCTGCAGTTAAATCAACCCAGCCTTGCAGGCGAGGCAGTTGTCGCCTTGCTTCAGGCTTTGCGTGCGTACATCACGCACCAACCTGCCGGCGCAACGCTTCCCTCGACGACCTTGCAGGTACCGGCATCCGTCGGCGTCTTGCCGGGGATGAAGTGAATGCAGTTGTCGCACTGGTCCGCGCCATGCGGCTTGGGCTGATACATCGCCACCGCCTGGGATACCTTGGCGGCCTGCGCTCTTGCCGGCGAGGTTTTCAGCAGGCCGGTTGCGGCGACAGCGCCCACCGCAGCGAGAGTGATGCCGTTACGAAGCAGGGTGCGGCGGCTTTCGTTGATGCTCTTGGTCGTTTCTTTCATGACGTTCTCGTTGTTGGCGGTGGAGTTGGATCAGGTTGGATGGTTCTTGCTGGTGCGTGTGTCCGCCCGTTGCGCTTCAGGTCGCGGCCACGGGCTTGTGCTCGACAGGCGTCGCTGCGGGCGTGATGACGTGATCGGGTTCGTCGTCAATATCCGCGCTGACGCCCAGTCTTTTTCGAAGGGCCGGGCTGGTCGTGGTGTATTGCAGCGGTACCTTCTTGCCCGGATTCAGGTATTCGCCGACGGCGAATGCGCACAACGCCGCCTCGTGAAACCCCGACAGGATCAGTTTCTTCTTGCCCGGATAGCTGTTGACGT
>JBDTXA010000216.1:0-5090 GCA_040006415.1 Rhodanobacter sp. | reverse complement strand
CGCTGGTTGGCGGGAAACATCAGCCGGCCCCGTTCGGGATCGACGGCGACCCGGCCACGTGGCAGCTGGTAATGCCAGCCGGACAGATCGGCGGGAATCAGCGCCTCGAGTGGCACCGGCACGCCCTGCCCCTTGGCCGGCCAATCCGGCGCCCAGATCTGCACGCTGCGACCGTCGCCATACATGTTCGCCGACACGCTGACGTAGTCAGCCTTCGGTCCACGCTCGGCGAAGCGGTAGCGGCGCACCGGCAGCGGCAGATTGCCTTCATCGGCGATGTGGGTGGGCTCGGTTTCGGCGATCGGACGCTGGAACAGCGGAGTGTCGTTGCCCAGCACGCTGAAGCTGAAGCAGTGCGGGCCGCGTTCCTCCACGCAGTAAGCCGGCGTGCGGCTCACCGGATAACTGCGCAGGCGGCAGGCGAATGCAGCCACCGAAGGAACGTTGTAGCGGCCACGTCGATGCGCGCTGGCCATCCGTCGCACATCGACGCTGTGCGCGAACGGATCGAAGGCACCATTCGCCCAGCCGATGCGTTGCAACCGGCCAGGATCGCGCAGGTCGGCCGTACCGCCGCGACGCGGATGCGGATGATCGAGATGCTGCATCCAGCCAAGCCGCCGGTAGAACTCCACAGCACGCGCCGGCCAGCCAGTGGCGTCGCGGGCGAGGTCCTCCAGCAGCGACAGCGTGCCTTTGCGCCGACGCGCGTCGATGGTGTTCGCCACGTCGGCGCGCGGTGCCAGCACACGACCTAGCCCCGCGGTGCAGGAGCCGCCGGTCGCATCCAGCGTCGCCGCTTCCGGCAGCAGCGTGTAGCCGAGAAGGTCGCCGATGTACGGCACCACCCAATCGTCGCAGGTTTCGATGAACCAGTTGTCGTAAAGCCGCGCGATGTCCTCCTCCAGCAGATTGACCTGGGTCGCAAGCACGCGCAGCAGGTCGCGCAGTGGAAATCCCTGCTCCGCATCGCGCATGCGGTAGACCACAGGCAGCAACTCGTATAACCGGTCGGGACGAGCAGTCATGGCGAAGCCTCCTGCAGCAGCAAGGTATCGGGAACGTCTGGCAGCAGATAGGCAAGCTGCGCGGGCCGCAGCGTGCCGTCGTCGTCGCGGCGGGCCGGCAGCACCTGCACACGCGACAGGGGCATGGCAGGCACCGTTGTCGACATGACGGGTGCCGTCGCATGCGACACCAACGACACGCCGTCGCTCCCCTTGTCGCTATCGTTTTCATCTGCATCGCCGAAGCCGGCCAACAGGCTCGCCTCGTCGATGCTGCCGAACGCAGCCACATCAACCCACGCGACGCCACGTATGGCCTGCATTCGGGCGACGATTTCGCTGAGGTAGACGTTCTGCGCCAGTGTCCGCCGCTCGAAGCCGAACGCATCGAGCAACGCGGCGCGCAGTTGCGGTTCGACCGACTCCCACACATAGTCCGGCGCCAGGCCCACCTTCGCGCTGAGGGTCAGCGCCAACAGTTCGCGCACGTCGAGGTGCAACGGCAGCGACGGATCACCATACCGCTGCAGTGCCTTTAGCAAATGGCGATAGAGGTCGGAGGTGGCGTCGATCGGCGCGTCGTCGGCACCGGCGATGGTCAGCTGCACCAGGTTGCCGGATTTGATCGCCGCCGCCTTGCCGACGCCGCCGAAGGTGCGCGCGAAATCGGCGTAATCCTGTACCGAGACCAGCCGGTCCAGCGCCAGCACCGCGAGCGGTACGTTGCGACGTGCCTGATCGCGTGTTTCCGCGTCGGCACCGCCGGAAGCACGCAGCGGATTGACCACCGCCTTGACGCCCAGCGGCTTGGTTGCCAGCAGGCTGATCTGCTGCGCGCTCACATTGCCCGGTGTGCCGATGCCGTTACGGTAGCTCGCGGTGATGTTTTCGACACCGGTAGGCAGGCGTGCACCGTGGGTGCCATCGCCGAAAACCACGGCCGTCTTGCCAGCATCGTCGATGGCGGTGACGAAGTTGCGGTCGTTCGCGCCGACGAAGGCAAGATTTCTTGTCTCATGCCACGTCATGTCGTTGACGCGCACACCGAGCGTGCTCTGCACGCCGTCGACGGTGGCGGCGGAAATGTAGGTCAGCGGCGATTGCTTCAGCGCGAAGGCCTGCATCGGCAACGCGCCACTGCCACTGCCGAGTACTTCGTGGCGCGTTTCGCCATGGGTCGACCGAGCCACGTTGGCGTAAACGGACACGCTGTCGCGTCGGTAGCTGTATGCCAGCCCATGGTTGGCGAACACCAGCGTGCTGTGCACGGTGTCGCCGGGCAACGTGGCATCCGCACCCTGTTCGACCGCGGCCAGCATCACCAACTCGGCGGCGGTGACTGTATCGGTTCCCGGTACATCGGTGCGCTGACCTTCAATGATTAGCCAGCGACCTGCCTTTAAACCGTCGACCGCAAAGTCGAGAGTAAGTCGCGTAGCGCTGTCACCTGCAGGCTTGGAAGCTGAAAGTTCGGCCACGTTGCCGACCTGGTCTGCAATCACAACGTCAGCCAGTAGCATCGCTTCGCTTTGCGCATAGACCTGCGTGGCGCGAATGGTTGACATGTCGGCCGGATCCCATGTCGCCAGCGCCCCTGCCGTTGTCGCATCGAGCGTGATCTTGGTCGTCTTGCCGCTCATTCCGTAGTTGGTTCGCGGCCGGGTGCGCACACTCTGAATTCTACCTACGGTCAACGACTCCGCAGGGTTCGGGGGCTGGATCAGAACGTAGCCACCATCGCTCACACCGTCGTAGGCGTTGTCCAGCGACAGCACATTTTCGTTTTCGCCATCAAGCTCCAGTTCGGTAGCCGATGGTGTCGAGATCCATGCTTTCTTGTCCGCGTCCCAGGTCTGAACGATGGCCATGGTCCTTGGCGCGTTGTAACCGAACAGCGGGGCGATCAGGCGCATGGCGAATACCCCGGACAGCGTGGGTGACGGATTGCCATGTGGTACGTGTGTCCACGCGCGATAGAAGCTGTCGATCAACGGTGCCGCGAAGTTCAGCAGCAACTGCGGGCGCACGTCGCTGGCCGAGCCGAGCGCGGTTGCCACGCTGCGTTGCAGATGCAGGCTGTTGGCCGGTGGCAGATGCTGCGGCAGCGTGAGCGCACCGAACAGCGCGCGAAATCCGACCGGCGGCGTGACGATCGGTGCGCTACCGCCGAACGCCTGTTCAACCGCTTTCATGAAATCCTTTACGGCTTGAGGCCCCTCGGCAGACGCCTGGAGTTCAGCAATGAAAGTGCGGAAAAATTCCACGCTGTCGCCGCCGTTGTACTTGCCCAGCAGCAACGTCTGACGCACCTGCCGGACCGCCTTGAACCACTGACCGGCTATCGGCTCCAGCGCGACGAGCGCCACATTCGCCGACGCCACGATCTGCACCGTCGCCGTATCCATCGGTTGCAGGACAACCCTGCTACGTGCGTTCAATGGCTGCACATCCACCGATTGCACCAGGCGAACCGCCGACGTACCCGTAGCCACGTCGCCGAACTGGAACAGCAGGCGGTCGTTTTGCTTGAGGTGCGTGGCGATACCGACAATCCATACTTCGCCGAGCCCGGCAATCGTGTCGAGCGAGATGTTCTGCGGCTGGGTCAGCCGCGGCCGCAACGCGTTCCATTCGTCGCGCGCGTCCAGCGGCTCGGCGGTCTCGAACGTCTGCATCTGCTCGCCAGGCGCCGGGATTGACTGCGCGCGCGCGCCGGCGGCAATCGTCACCGGCGGCGAACCCTTTTCGATGGTGTAGGCCAGATACACGCTGGCGGCCACGCCGGGGCGCAGGCGATAGTCGACCAGCCGCGCCAGCTCCAGCACTGATCGGCGTTCGGTCGCGGTGCGCAGGTAACCTTCGTTGGCGATGCGTTCCTGATAGAAGCTGAGCACGTCGGCGCCGACCGCCCAGGCGTCGAGCAGCGCCATCGCCGGATCATCGCTGTCGCGCGTGCGCAGCCCGGCCAGGCCTGGCAATGCGGCGTCACTGAGATCGTGCCGCATGCTGGCGCGGAAATCCGCATACGTGCCCACGCGATAGCTCAGGCTGTCCAGTCCTGGCCGGTTGTACAACGGCAGCGGCGTGCTCGTGATCGCCCCGCAACCACAGGCGCAAGCATGCGCGCCACAGGCGCTACAGCAGCTCATCGGCCACCTCCCAGCGTAAACGCGATGTTCCCGTGGTCGGGATGATCCGGATCGTTGTCAACCTGCGCGATCTCGCGCGCGGCCAGATGCAGCACGCCGTCGGCGGGGACGTCGCCAGGCATGCCGTGGTCCATGCGCGCCAGCGTCCTCAGCTCGACATGGGCAACGCCGGTGATCGACTGCGCCTCGGCCAGCAGCGCACTGGCGAATACCGGCGCACCCAGCCGCAGCCGATCCGGGTGGAAGAACCCAGGCGTGCCATCGCGACGCGGTCCTGCTCCGAACCGATCGCGCAACCCCGTCTCGACGTGGGCCGGCAGAAAATCCGGCAGCAAGCAGACGAGCAGTTCGATCTGAAGTGGTACGTACGACGCGCCGCGCACCGCCACGTCGTGGCCGATGCGACGATAGCGTTCGAGTTGCGCCCTGATGCGTTTCGCCAACCCGGCAGGCAGGTTCTCGCGCCCCCGTGGATCGACCGCCACGTCAGCGGCGTACCAGCTTCCGCTCCAGGTGAGCGCAGCGGTGGCGCCCTGCAGTTCGGGTGCGCGCGCAGCGAACATCGCGTAGTCGTCGGCGACGATCGCGCGCAACGGATTCGCACGGAACGCGCCGGGCGCGTACAGCTTCACCTCGGCCATGCTTTCCGCAGCGGTGCCGCCCGTCGCCGGCAGCGGATTGCGCGGTTGCAGATCGGCTGACAACACGCCGGACTTCAGCGCCAGCCACACGATGCTGTCACGTCCGACGTTGCCTGCCGGTCCGTTGCCGAGCCGCGAGGCGGCGCGGAAGAAATCGCCGGCCTGCGGTTGCCGGCCCAGGATGCCGTCGCCAAAGCGCAGATGTGCCGCACCATCGTCATCGATCTCGACCACGAAGTGGCGATCGTTCGGACCGCTCTCCAGCAGGTCGCAAGTCGGCTGCCACTGCCACT
>JBDTXA010000215.1:0-5175 GCA_040006415.1 Rhodanobacter sp. | reverse complement strand
CAGGCATCAGCATGAAAGTCACGCGCATTACTCTGGGAGATCTGCCGCTCTGCCGAAAGGCTATCGTCATCGCGAGGTGACGGGATGGCGTGGCAGAAGTCAGCAGACGCCGTAGTAGTCGCTGAGACCGGAGCGATGAAGAGCACAACCTGTCATGAGTGGAAAGTCACGCGTGCTCTGCGTGTGTCTCGGGCACAAGCCTCGGTGTAACCGGCGGCCTGTGATCAGTGCTGGAAGGACCGGAAGTCTGGAAGGTGATCGAGGTGTCTAGGGGACAACGGGCGACACAACGAACGGAATAAGCTCGATGCCGCGAAGACCTGTGGTCTATGAGGCAGACAGGAAACGCCGTATGCGGAACCGCACGTACGGTGTTGTGGGAGGGCCGCCGGGGCAACCCGGTGCCCTACCCGATCGTGGGATAGTTTTGACAGGTCGGCGTCGCACGCTGGTCTCGTCATTGGCCTGGTGTGCGGTTGTGCCCGGATCTGGGGATCAGGAATCACCCCTTGGCCGATTCGACCGTAATCGTTTGTGGCTTGGGCAGATTGCTTCTCAACCACCACCCCACGGGCCGACTAGGAGCCTGTCGGGCTTTGGTGGTCGAGGCGAAAATTCGGCTGTACGAGGACAGATTTTTGTCGATTTGTGGGGCCATAGTGGTTCTATGGACCAAGAATCGGCGGAAATATGGACCGTGAAGACGGATTTGCAGAGCGGCTAACCAAAATCCGACAGGCTGCTAAATCAGGCCGCGAGAAGCCATCGATACCGGCTCACCGCTGCCGATCACCAGATGATCGAGCACACGCACGCCGACTAGCCGCAAGGCGTCACGAAGCTCATGAGTAATGGCACGATCCGCGGCGCTGGGTTCGGCCACGCCCGAAGGGTGGTTGTGGGCGAAGATCACGGCGCAGGCATTGTGCTGCAGGCAGGCGCGAACGACTTCACGCGGATGCACGCTGGCGCCATCGACAGTTCCGCGGAATAGTTCCTCGAACGCCAGTACGCGGTGGCGGTTGTCCAGATAGAGACAGCCGAAGACTTCGTACGGCAAGTGGCGCAGCCGCGCGCTGAGGTAAGCCCCGCTGTCGCGAGGGTTGCCCAGGCTCTCTCGCTGCTGAAGTTCCTCGGCGAGGCTGCGCCGCGCCAGTTCCAGTGCAGCAACGATCCGGGCGCGCTTGGCCGGACCGATGCCGGCAACGTGGATCGGCGACTCGGGCTGACCGAGCAACGCACCGAGGCTGCCGGCATTGGTCAGCAGTTCGCGGCCCAGCGCAATGGCATCCTTGCCGCGACTGCCACTGCCCAGCAGCACGGCGAGAAGCTCGGCATCGGACAGCGCGGCACTGCCACGGGCCAGCAGTTTTTCACGGGGGCGTTCGCCTTCGGGCCAGTTGCGGATACTCATGGGTGAAGCGTGCGGGCCAGCGTCGTGCGCGGGCAGCGGTTGCTCCGGGTGAATCCGGTAAGCTACGGGTCTGCCCGATTGTCAGGCCCGCCCTACATGAGTCTTGCCCAACGCCGCATCCTGGTCGGAGTGTCTGGCGGCATCGCCGCCTACAAGTCCTGCGAACTGGTTCGTCGCCTTCGTGACCTCGACGCCGAGGTACGCGTGGTGATGACCGAGGCTGCCACCCACTTCGTCAGCCCGACCACATTTCAGGCGCTCTCCGGCCAGAGCGTAAGGGTCAGTCTGTGGGACGCACAGGCTGAGGCGGCGATGGGCCACATCGAGCTGGCGCGCTGGGCCGAACGCATTCTGGTGGCGCCGGTCAGCGCCGACCTGATTGCACGCCTGGCGCACGGTCTGGCCAGCGATCTGCTGAGCACGCTTTGCCTTGCCAGCGCCGCGCCGCTGTATCTTGCTCCGGCGATGAACCAGCAAATGTGGGCGCATCCGGCGGTGCAGGCCAACGTGGATACGTTACGGCGGCACGGTGCGCATCTGCTGGGACCCGCCGCGGGCGATCAGGCCTGCGGCGATGTCGGTAGTGGCCGTATGCTTGAGCCGCATGAGTTGCGCGATGCACTGGTGGCGTCGTTCGGCAGTCGGACGCTTGCAGGCTTGCAGGTGCTGGTCAGTGCCGGCCCGACCTATGAAGACATCGATCCGGTCCGTTTCCTCGGCAACCGCAGCTCGGGAAAAATGGGTTTTGCAGTGGCTGAGGCCGCGCTGCAGGCCGGAGCGACGGTGACCCTGGTGGCCGGGCCGGTAAGCCTGCCCACGCCGGCCGGCGTGACGCGTCGCATCGACGTGCGCAGCGCGGCACAAATGCATGCCGCGGTGATGGACGCGGCAGCGCGGGCCGACATCTATATCAGTGCCGCTGCCGTTGGCGATTATCGGCCGCGGGAAGTGTCGGCGAAGAAGCTCAAAAAGCATGATGGCGCGGGGCTGTCGCTTCAGCTCAGCGAAAATCCGGACATTCTGGCGGCCCTCTCTGCACAAACCTCTCACCCGTTCCTGGTGGGATTCGCCGCCGAGACACATGATGTCGCGAGTTATGCGCAGGGCAAGTTGCGCAACAAGGGGCTGGACATGATTGCGGCGAATCTGGTGGGCGGCGGTCTCGGTTTCGAGGCAGGCGACAATGCGCTGACGCTCTATTGGGGCGACGGTTCCGTGGAGTTGCAGCGCACCGGCAAGTGCGAACTGGCGTGCCAGCTGATTGCCCACGTGGCCGAGCGTTATCGGGCCGTGCGCGGATGACGATCCATGTCGAACTGAAGATCCTTGACCCGCGGATCGGCAACAGCATTCCGCTGCCACAGGCGGCCACGCCGGGCAGCGCTGGCATGGACTTGCGCGCCGCGCTGGAGCATGCGCTCACGCTGGCGCCCGGCGATACCGCGCTGGTGCCCAGTGGCATTGCCATCCATATCGGCGATCCTGGCTGGTGTGCGTTGATCGTGCCGCGCTCGGGCCTGGGACACAAACATGGACTGGTCATGGGCAATCTGGTCGGGGTGATCGACGCCGACTATCAGGGTCCGTTGATGATCTCGTGCTGGAATCGTGGCACGCAGTCGTTCACCATCGAGCCAGGGGACCGGGTTGCGCAGCTGTTGCTGGTGCCGGTGGCGCGGGCGCAACTCAACGTGGTCAGTGAATTCGCGCCGAGCGAACGAGGCGTCGGCGGATTTGGTTCGACCGGTATCCAATGATCACAAAAGCTGGCTCGAGTCTGGTCGGGTCGACTCGCAGCTGCAGCCAGGGGGCGGATATGGCACTCAACATCGAAAAAAAGCGAATCCAGGTCGACTGGCGGGCATGGTTGCCGCTGGCGGGCGGCACTTTGCTGCTGTTGTTGGGGATATTTTGCGCCTGGCAGACCTGGTTGGTTGCCGGCGAGGGCCGCGCCGTCGCGCGAGTGCATGCGGCGCAGGAAGAGGCCGTCAAGGCTGTCTCCGACGAGATCGCTAGCCAGCGCCGCAGCGTCAATAAAGCGCTTTCCGTGGTCGATTCCTCCCACGTGATGAGCGACCCGCAGCAATCCGCAGCCAACTTGCGCCAGCGCTTGCCGCAGGCGCTGAAGCTTGAGCTCTACAGCGGCGACCTGAACGAAGTCCTGCGGGCGAACTATCGCGAATTTGGTTATGCGAAGGCCGCCCAATTAATGGCCGCGCAAAGCGCCGCCGGCGAGCCACTGGCACAAAGCGTTTCCCACGCCGACGGGCGTCGTTTGAGCATGGTCATACCACTGGGTGCGCCGCAGGACGCCCGGGCGTGGGTATGGATCGAACTGCCGTTCGCTTCGGTGAAGCGTCGCTTTGAGGCGATCTCCCCGGCTGGCGGGCGATTGATGCTGCGTCAGGGCGATGATCAGAGCAACCTGCAATTGCTGTCGCATGGTTCCGCTTCGGGCCAGGTCGAGGCGGGCGGCAAACCTGTTCCTGGCAGCGTATTCAGCATCGGTGTCAGTTTGCCCGACGCTTTCATCGTGCTGCCGCGCTCGTTGCTAGTGAGCGGACTTTTGACTTTGCTGGGGCTGGGTGCAGGTATTTATCTGTTGTGGCTGCGGTGGCGCTCACCGCCACCGGTTGTCGTTGACGGCGATGAGTCGGCGATGGTTGTCGACGCCGAGCCGGTGTCGCCGGCGGACGAGCCGGTAGCGCCGCCGCCACCGGCAGAGACGCCGGTGGCCAAGGTCGCGCCAGCCCTGAATCTCGATCCTTCCATCTTTCGTGCTTACGATGTGCGCGGTGTGGTGGGCAAGACGCTGAACAAGGACGTGGCGCATGCACTGGGTCAGGCCATCGGTGCGCTGATGGGGGAAAAAGGCTTGCGCGAAATCGTGATCGGCCGTGATGGCCGTCTGTCGGGCCCGGAGCTCGCCGGCGCGCTGGCCGATGGCCTGCGTGCGGCAGGAATCGATGTAATCGATCTGGGCGCGGTGCCGACGCCGGTCGTCTATTACGCGGCGTTCCGTTTCAACACAGGTTGCGGCGTGGCGGTCACCGGCAGCCACAATCCGCCGGACTACAACGGCTTCAAGATCGTTGTCGGTGGCGAGACCTTGTCCGAGGACGCCATCCAGGATCTGTATCGGCGCATCGCCAGTGGCGCGCTGACCAGCGACGGCCAGGGCGAGTGGCGTGAAGTCGACGTGGCAGCGGACTACATCGAAAAAATCGTCTCGGACGTGCTTGCCGAGCGCCGTCTGAAAATCGTTGTCGATTGCGGCAACGGCATCCCCGGCGTGATCGCGCCGCAGGTGCTTGAAGGCATCGGCTGCGAAGTGATTCCGTTGTATTGCGACGTCGATGGTACGTTCCCGAACCATCATCCCGATCCCTCCGAACCTTCCAACCTGGAAGATCTGATTCTTTCGGTGAAGCAGGTCGGTGCCGACTTGGGCATCGCCTTCGATGGTGATGGCGATCGCTTGGGCGTGGTTACCCAGGCAGGCGAAATCATCTATCCGGATCGACTGCTGATGCTGTTCGCACGCGACGTGCTGTCGCGTCAGCCGGGTGCGACCATCATCTACGACGTGAAATGCACCAGTCATCTCAAGGGTCAGATCCTGGACGCCGGCGGTAGCCCGTTGATGTGGCGAACCGGTCATTCACTGATCAAGGCAAAGATGCGCGAGAGCGGCGCTGAACTGGCGGGCGAGATGAGTGGGCATTTCTTCTTCAAGGAACGCTGGTACGGCTTCGACGACG
>JBDTXA010000214.1:0-5207 GCA_040006415.1 Rhodanobacter sp. | reverse complement strand
GGCATAGGTCAGATAACCCTGCTCCAGACCCTTGGCGATGAGCGCCTTGATTTCCAACTGTTGCTCGTGGGGAGCTTTGATGTTCATTAATTACCCGACCGCCGAAGGCTGCAAGAACCGGACATTATAGCGATATGCTGCTTTTTTAGCCAGTAATCAAGGGAAAAGATACGGTTGAATGACACGCAAAAATCGCGCCAAATCCAGCATTTACCCCAACATTCTGATGTGGAGCAAACCCGAACCGTAGCGAGCTACGTCTCAGCCGGTGTCAAGCCAGAAAGTTACCGGGCCGTCGTTCACCAGCTGGATCTTCATATGGGCACCAAAGCGCCCGGTTTCCACCCCTGGGTGCGCAACGCGGGCAAGTTGCAGCAAGCGGTGAAACCAGATTCGGCCGTGCTCCGGGGGCGCCGCACGGGTGAAACTGGGGCGCATGCCGGAGCGGGTGTCCGCAGCAAGGGTGAATTGACTGACCAGCAGCAGCCCGCCGCCGACGTCGGCCAGCGAGCGGTTCATCCTGCCAGCGTCGTCGGCGAACACGCGGTAGCCCAGCAGTCGTTCCAGCATGCGCCTGGTCTGCGCCTCACCATCATCGGGTTGAACTGCAACCAGGGCGAGCAGGCCGGCGCCGATGGTGCCAATGGCCTCGTCGTCGACATCGACGCGGGCAGAGAGTACGCGCTGGATCAGGGCAATCATGGCGGCACGCCTGCGGTGGAGTGTCCAGCTTACGGCGCGATCCGATTGGAGGAAAGCACCGTGAGCTGCCTCCATATCGGTGCGCGGACGCGGCTCCCGTAGACTCCGTGCATGCGTGCCGATATGTATCTCATCTATCTCCTCTTGCGCCTGCTGGCGTTGTTGCCCTTGCGCACCCTCCACGCGCTCGGCGCGGGTCTCGGCCGATTATTGCTGTGGCGTCGCAGCCGCATGGTGGAGAACACGGCGGTGAATCTTCGGATTGCCCGGCCGGAGCTGGATGATGCTGGTCAGGCCAGATTGCTGCGCGAGGCGTTGATGGAGAGTGGAAAATCCGCCTGCGAGATCGTCAAGGTCTGGGGTGCGGGGGCGGAGCGCTCGCTGGAGTTGGTGCGCGAGGTACGCGGTGAGGCTTTGCTGGATGACGCTCTGGCAGCCGGCAAGGGGGTGATCATCGCCGCGCCGCATCTGGGTTGCTGGGAACTGCTGAATTACTGGCTGTGCCGCAGAACACCGATGGCGATTCTGTACCGGCCGCCGCGGATCGCGGCGATCGAGGGCTTGCTGCGCAAGGTGCGTGGTGCATTGGCGCCCGAGCAGATCCGTGCCGACGGGGCCGGCGTGCGGGCGTTGTACAAGCGTCTGGCAGCTGGCGGTACCGTCGGTATCCTGCCCGATCAGAAGCCGCGCGCTGGCGAGGGCCGGATCGCGCCGTTCTTTGGTCGCGAGGCATTGACGATGGTCTTGCTGCCGCGTCTGGCGGCGCGCACGGGTGCGACGGTGCTGTTTGCCTTTGCCGAGCGGCTGCCGCGCGGCAAAGGCTATCGCATCCATTTGCTGCCGGCCCCGGCGGGGATCACCGATACCGACCCGGATGTTGCATGCGCGGCGTTGAATCGCGGTGTGCAGAACTGCGTCGAGCTGGCGTTTGCCCAGTATCAGTGGCAGTACAAGCGCTTTTCGGCCAACGGCCTGACTAGCCCGTACGACAACGAAGGTGAAAACCTGGACTCATAGGAGCCCGCTCGCGGGCGATGCTCCTGCTCTGCGCTTGCCCCGGCTTTTATGAATCCCGAATCCCGGCTTTCAACAGCCGAAGGGCTGGTCATCCCGATCCTGGGAAAGAACATCGCTCGCGAGCGGGCTCCTACGCTTTGGGTTTCTCCAGTCGGCGCAGAAAGACCGACATTTCCTTTTCCGCCTGCTTGTCACCTCGCCGCACGGCGGCCTCGATGCCTCGCCGCCATGCGTCGGCTGCCGCCTGCGGCTTCCCGGCGTCGAGACAGGCTTTGCCGAGCAGTTTCCAGGCTGCCGAATACGACGGGTCGAAGTCGGTGGCCCGCTGAAACTCATCGATGGCGGCGGGGGCGTCGCCAGTGCCCAGCAGTGCGTTGCCGAGTGAGAAACGCAGCAACGCCCCATCGCGGGGTCCGTCGCATTGCTTGCGCAGGTTGTCTATGAGCGCAGGGTCGGTCATGGCTGGAGCCGGGAACGGGATTCAACGGTCGGATAAATTCGGGTCGGCTGGAGCGGCTCCGGCGGCGTGTGCCCGGCGCGCAAGTCCCCTAGCGATGCCGCCGGCCAGACCACCAGCCAGGATGATCGAAAGGGCTGGGCAAGCAAGGCGTAGCGCTGCGCGTCGGGGCCGAGCGTGTTCGGGTTCGTCACGATCAAGCCGTTGCCATGTGCCTGGGCAAAGGCCTGAACCGCCGGCGCGCCATAAAGCTCCTGGATCGGTCGGGTCAACCGACCTTCGAAATGGAACTGGCCCTCGTAATTCCCTTCGTAGGCGATGGGCCGGTGTGCCTGATCGGCGGCACCCAGCAGTTGAGCAATCGGTCGCAGGTCCCAACGTGACCACAGGGTCAGGGTGAACAACGTGTTGAGCGCCAGCACGCCGATCAAGCCGGCCACGGCCAGTCGCCTCAATTCACCTCGGCCTCGCAGCAGCAAGAGTCCGCCCAACAGGAAAAAGACCACGCTGAAATAACGGCAGTACGGCGTAACGGGATCGAGCCATTCGCGTTGCCATTGTCCGCTGCCCGCCAACAGTGGCAGGACGAACAGGGCGATGGAAAAAAGGATGCCGCCCACGCCCAGTGGCCACGTGCCCAGCCAGGCGGTGTAGGCCAGGTTCTGGCGCTGCTCGCGCAATACGGCGATGGCGCCGGCCATCAACAGGACGATGCCGCCGAGTTCCGGCAACGGGTAGTAAATCTGCTTGCCGCTGATCAGCGAGAACACGACAACGGTCGGCACCAGCCAGCACAGTGCAAAGCGCAATCCGGATTCCAGCGGACGTCGCAGGCAGGCGATGGCAACCCAGATCCGTGGCCAGCCGCTGAAAGGGAATAGCAGCACCGGCAGCCACTGCAGGTAGAACCAGAAGGGTCCCGCGTGATTTTGCAGATTCTTGCCGTGGGCCATCTTGTCCACGACCCGAGCCGCTGTCTGGGTAAAGAAAAGCCGCTGCCGATAGGCTTCGCCGCCGGTGAGTCCGGCGGGCAGCGCCCAGGCCAGCAGCATCGCGCCACCAAGCAGCACAGACAGCAGCCCGCGACCGTACCAACGGCCGCGATGCTCGCGGGCCCAGTCGTTCCAGAGCGGGCCAAGCAGCCACGGGAAAACCACGTGCAACAGCATCACCGGCCCCTTGGTCAGCAGACCCAATCCGATGCACAGCCCGAACAACAGCCAACGTGGCTCGGCTCGCTGCGCCTTCGGAGTCAGGCAAAGCAAAGCGGCGAGCGTCAACGTGGCCAGCAGCACGTCGTACATGATATTCAGGCCAAACAGGAACGCGTAGCCAAAAGCCAGCAGCATCCACGGCGCCGCCTTGGCCATCCACGGCCGAGTCGGAAACAGACGCCTCGCCAACACCGAGATCAGCACCAGTTGTGTGCCGCCGACCAGCACCTCGAGCACGCGCGGCCAGACATCGCTGACGCCGAACACAAACCAGCCGGCCTGGATCAGCCAGAACAGCAACGGTGCTTTCTCGCTGTAGGGTTCGCCGTTGAAATGCGGTACCAGCCAGTGGCCGTGAGTCCACATGTCCCACGCCACCGCCAGGGTGCGGGTGGAATACAGCGGCATGGGCCCATGCGAGAAAATGGCCAGCAAGGCGACCACGCCCCACAGCGGCAGCCAGGGCCACACGGCGCGCAGATGTTCGGAACGGCTGTAGCGACTCGACGGCACGGGCGGACTCTTGGTAGCGGAAACGGGATTCTAGCGTGGGCGCCATGACTGCGAGGCTCGCAGCCTGCGTGATTCTGATTGGCCGATTGCGAATCCCTCTCCGGGGATCATGTTTTCGCGGCTTCGTCCTTGGGGGCGCCAAGCGGAGGCAATGCACCAATAACCGCCTAGTCTCTCATCGATCTCCCAACCTTACCTGTCGTCATCTGGCGCTGCCCCAATAGCCAATGCGGCGACGCAGTTTCAGTTTGCGCCACCGGTTCGCCGGCTTGCGGCGTCGATTGCGCCCGCCAGCGGCGACAAAGGCATCGATGGCATTGAGCACCCTTTCGCTGGAGCGGCCGTCGCGGTAGGGATGAATGGCATCGGCAAACGCGCGAATCGCCTGCAGCAGCTCCGGCGGGCGCGCCAGTGCGCGCTGGATGGCAGGCTCGAACTGCGCCGGATCGTCGATATCGATCAATTGCGGTCCTGGCCGACGATTCTTGAACGTCACCACCGGCTTGCCGGTAAGCAGGAATTCGTTCAGCGCCGAAGAGGTATCCGAGCACATGAGGTCGACCTGCGGAAACAGCTCGAGGATGTTGTCGTTGTCGGCGAAGCGCAGGTGCTCGTTCTGCAGCGCCCTGTAGCGCTCGCGAGTCTCTGTATTCATCTTCGGATGGAAAGTGACGATCCAGCGCCAGCGGCCATCCCGCGACAGACGTTTCACCTCATCGTAGAGAATCTCGGCAGCGCTCCAGGACGGCGAGAACGTGGAGTGATAGAGAATCACCGGCGGCTCGCGAACGGTCGGCAGTGCGCCGGCAATCTCGCGCATAAAGGGATCGATCTTCGGCCAGCCGGTTTCAGTCACCGCGAAATGGCCGAGCTGGTCCGCCAGTGCCTGGAACTGTGCGGTGTCGCGCGGGCCGGTGGTGCAGTACAGATCGAAAAAACCGCGGATATAGATGTGGCGAGGCTTGCCGGCGTCAAAGCCGTGAAATACCTCAACCTTCACGCCCGGAAAGAAATGCGGCAGGTGATTGCCAGGCGTCAGCACCGCCAGCGGTTTCCATGCACGCGCTTCGCGCACCGTCAGCAGGCGTTCGTCGTCACGCAGATCCTCGGCACCGGGACCATCGAAAAACCACGCGGTCTTGCCGCCGCGAGCGCGGATGGCGTCTTGCAGCGGTCGAAGGATTGCCAGCGCATAGCGCTCGGAGCCGTAAAGGAGGTAACGCTTGCCGGTCATTTCAGCGATCTATCTGGTGGCGGGTCAAGACGTCGGCAGCACGTTTTATCGACTCCGGGTTGTTGACCAT
>JBDTXA010000213.1:0-5253 GCA_040006415.1 Rhodanobacter sp. | reverse complement strand
AGACGTTTGGCACCACGCCGGAAGGCCGGCCGATGACGGTGGTGATCGCCAGCGGTGACGGCACGTTCGATCCGGCCGCGGCGCGCGCCGCGCACAAGCCGGTGGTGTTGCTGCAGGCCGGCATCCATCCCGGCGAGATCGAGGGCAAGGATGCGGGGCTGATGCTGCTGCGCGATATCGCGATCACGCACAAGTATCCGCACCTGCTCGACCATCTGGTGCTGGTCTACATCCCGGTGTTCAGCGTGGACGGGCACGAGAACTCGTCGCCCTACAATCGCATCAACCAGAACGGCCCCGCCAGCATGGGCTTTCGCGGCCAGTCGCAGTACCAGAACCTCAATCGCGACTATCTCAAGGCCGACACGCCGGAGATGCTCGCGTGGCTGAAACTCTGGCAACACTGGCTGCCGGATTTTTTGATCGACGTGCACACCACCGACGGCGCCGACTATCAATACGACCTCACCTGGTATACCGAGGACCCGCACAAGCTCGATCCGGCGATCAGCACGTGGCAGCACGATGCCATCGTCAATCACGCGATGCCAGCCTACGAAAAGCGCGGCCATCTCGCCTCGATCTATCTGGAATTCAAGGACGGCCGCGATCCAACCAGGGGCATCGAGAACTTCGGCTCCGGCCCGCGCTTCTCCACCGGCTACGCCGCGCTGCAGAATCGCCCCGCGCTGCTGATCGAAACCCATATGCTCAAACCCTACGCGGTGCGCGTGCATGCGGTATACGACCTGGTGGAACTGATGCTGGCGCAGATCAACCAGCATCCGGCGGCCCTGCTCGCCGCAACCGCGAAAAGCGACGCCGACACCATCGCCCGTGCCGGCAAGCCCGGCGCGCAAGTCGCGCTGACCTTCAAGGGCGACCCAGCTTCCACGCGGTACCAGCTCAAGGGGTTTGCCTTCACCCTCACCCACAGCGACATCTCCGACAGCGAATGGATCCACTACGATCCAAGCCAGCCGAAGACCTACACCATCGCGAACTGGAACGGCCTGCTGCCGGACGTCTTGGTGACGCCTCCGGTCGCCTACGCCGTGCCGGCGCAGTGGACGCAGGTGATCGACAAGCTCGATGCACACGGCATCACCTATCGCCGACTCGACCACCCGATGACCATCCATGCCGAGGGTTACCAGCTGGGCGATCCCACGTGGGCGACCAAGTCCTTCGAAGGCCATCTGATGCTGCGCCACTTCACAGTGCATGCGGTGGACCGCCAGATCACCTTGCCGACCGGCTCGGTCATTGTGCCGATGGATCAGCGTGCGGCGAACGTGGCAATCAACCTGCTCCAACCGCAGGCACCGGATTCCCTGCTGCACTGGGGCTATCTCAACGCGATTTTCGAGGCCAAGGAATATGGCGAGCCGCGCGTGCTGGAACGGCTGGCGCGCGAGATGATGGCCAAAGATCCGGCATTGAAGACCGCCTTTGAAAAGAAACTCCACGACGACCCGGACTTCGCCGCCGACAGCCAGGCCCGCCTGAATTACTTCTACCTGCGCTCGCCGTGGTACGCGGCGCAACATGTCGGCGAATACCCGGTGTTGCGGTTGAACGCGGCGCAGGCAGCAGCGCTGCGCTAACGTTTTTTCAGACCGGCAGCACGGCGAACGGACGCAGCAATTCGTTGGCAGCATGTTCCAGCGCCACGTTTTCCTGAAAGATCACCACCCGAGGCTTGAACAGGGTGGCCGTCTGCGGTGGCAGTCCGGGATGGCCTGGGTTGCCCGGTTGCCGGAATAATCATGACTTGCAAAGTCACTCACGGCGGAGGCAACCGGCGTCTGCGCAAAGGCTAATGGCAGAAGCTGTGAGGACGCAGGTAGCAATACAGGCGGCAAGGCGTTGGCGCATGCTGATCTCCGATGGTGGTTCCATGCCCCACATGCGGATCGCCTTAGAGGTCATAACGGACGGTCGCATGAAGTTGCGGACTGGCCTGAAAAGCCACGTGGGTCCACCTGCTTCTCGGGATCAGCTTTGGCACGGGTGACCACGACATTCGACCAGCGTTACAAACTGGAATGCCCATGAAAAGACACGAGGTGGCATGATCACGAAACCTTTACGAGCCCGGTTACCGGGCGCCACCTTCATCGAGGGATATCCATGACCAAGCATTACCTGAAGCCCGTCGCCCTGGCGATCAGCATGGCCTTGGCGCTCACTGCCTGTGGCAAGCAGGAGTCAGCCAGCGCGCCAGCCTCCAGCACCAGCAGCACAGCGCCGGCAACCACAAGCACCACAGCCGTGGTCGACAGCGGCAAGAGCATTTTCGACGTCGGCGAGCTGGACCCGAGCATCAACGTCTGCCAGGACTTCAACGGCTTCGTCAACAACAAATGGGTGGCGGCCAATCCGATTCCCGATGACCGTACCCGGTGGGGCGCCTTCGACAAGCTGGCCGACGACAGCCTCAACACGCAGCACACTCTTGTCGAGAACGCCGCCAAGGGAGTTAACAAGGCGGCGGCAGGCTCGATCGAACAAAAAATTGGCTATCTGTACAAGTCGGGCATGGACGAGGCCGCCATCGACAAGGCCGGCTTCGATCCGATCAAGCCCAAGCTCGACAAGATCGACGGGCTCAAGAACAGCCGGGACGTTTCCGGCTATATCAGTCACAGCTTCGCCGAAGGCGACGGACAGGTCTTCGGTTTTGGTTCGGGCGCCGATTACCAACACGCCGACATGCAGATTGCCTACGCCAACCAGAGTGGATTGGGGCTTCCGACCAAGGATTACTACCTCGACCCCAAATACAAGGAAATCCGCGACCAGTACCTGGACTACATCACCAAGACGCTGAAGCTCGTCGGTGTGTCCGGGGCGGATGCGAAAAAGCAGGCCGACGCGGTGCTGGCGTTCGAGACCGAGCTGGCGAAGGCATCACTCGCCCCGGTCGAACAACGCGACCCAGCCAATCAGTACCATTTCGTCAGCGTCAAGGCCGCTGACAAGGTCACCCCGCACTTCAGCTGGGACGACTTCTTCAAGAATCAGGGCGTCACCGTCGACAAGGGCTTTTCACTGTCGCAGCCGAAGTTCTTCACCGAATTCGACAAACTGCTGGCCAGCGCGCCGCTCAGCCAGTGGCAAGCCTATTTGCGTTTCCACAGCATCGATGATGCGTCGGATGCGCTGAGCAAGGTCTTTCGCGACAACAGGTACGAGTTTTATGGCAAGACCCTTGCCGGTCAGCCTCAGCAGAAACCTCGCTGGAAGCAGGTTCTGGGTGACGTCAACGGCGCCATGGGCATGGCGCTGGGCGAGCTGTACGTCAAGCAGGAGTTCACCCCGGAGGCGAAGAGCCGCGCCGAGCAGTTGGTCACCAACGTGCGCAATGCACTCAAGGCGCGCATCGAGAATCTGGACTGGATGAGCGACGCGACCAAAGCCAAGGCTGTCGCCAAGTGGAATACGTTTCTGCCCAAGATCGGCTACCCGGACAAGTTCCGTGACTGGTCGGGCTTGAAAGTCGTGCCGGACAACTACTACGCCAACCTGGTGGCGGCGATCAAGTTCAACAACGATTACGACATCGCCAAGATCGGCAAGCCGACCGATCGCAAGGAGTGGGGCATGACCCCGCAGACGGTCAACGCGTACTACAACCCGACCGACAACACGATCAACTTTCCGGCCGCGATCCTGCAGCCGCCGTTCTTCGATGCCAAGGCGGACGACGCGATCAACTACGGCGGCATCGGCGCTGTCATCGGCCACGAAGCCAGCCACGGCTTCGACGATGAAGGCAGCCAGTTCGACGGTGCCGGCAACAACGTCAACTGGTGGACCAAGGCCGACCGCAACAAATTCGACGCACGTACCGACAAGTTGGTGCAGCAATTCAACGATTACACGCCGATCAAGGACAAGCCGGACGCGCACGTCAACGGCAAGCTGACCCTGGGCGAGAACATCGCCGATCTGGGTGGCCTCAACGTGGCCTACGATGCGCTGCAGGTAGCGCTGAAAAACCACCCCGGGGAAGCCGACAGGAAGATCGATGGCTACACCGAGGATCAGCGCTTCTTCCTCAACTGGGCTCGCGTGTGGCGTGGCAATATCCGCGAGAAGCAGGCGCTGCTGCGCCTCAACACCGATCCCCACGCACCGGCTTCGCTGCGTGCGATGGGTGCACCGTCCAACATGCCGGCATTCGCCACTGCGTTCCAGTGCAAGCCCGGCGACGCGATGGTGCGTGGCGACGGCAAGCAGGTGAAGATCTGGTAGTTCGCTGCAGGATCCGAGCTGCCATTCAAGGCCACTGAGCCACCCGAGGCCCCGCAGACCCATGCGGGGCCTTTTTGGTGGGCCAGCTTGTGCCGTCTCGGATACCCCTGACCTTTGACACTTTCTGACCCATGACGTTTGACCTAGCTTTTGTGGTCTTGACTGCGCTCGGGGAATCTCCCGCAGCCACGAACGACCTGACCGCCGCCTGGCGAATTCACTGACAGAGGGAAAACGATGACCAAGCAGTATCTGAAACCACTGGCCCTGGCGGTAAGCCTTGCACTGACGCTGAGCGCCTGCGGCAAGAGCGAACCGCCCGCCGCGCCAGCCGCACCCGCCACGACCGCAAGCACCGCCGCAACCGCGAATGCCGCAACAGCGAGCGTATTCGACATCAGCGAACTGGGCGCTTCGAACGAGGCCTGCATGGACTTCAACAACTTCGTCAACGCCAAGTGGGTCAAGGCCAACCCGATCCCGGCCGACCAGACCGTGTGGGGCGCCTTCAGCGAGCTGCACGAGAAGAGCCTCGCCGACCAGCGTCAGCTGGTGGAGAACGCCGAAAAGAATGCCGCCAGCGCCAAGTCCGGCTCGATCGACCAGAAGATCGGCTGGCTCTATCACTCCAGCATGGACATGGACGCGCGCAACAAGGCAGGCTTCGACCCGATCAAGCCCGACCTCGCCAGCATCGACGCGCTGAAGTCCAGCAAGGATTTGCCCGCATGGCTGAATCAGTCCTTCGCCAAGGGCGACGGTCGCGTCTTCGGTTTCGGCTCCGGCGCCGATTTCAAGGACGCCAAGATGCAGATTGGTTATAGCGAGCAGGACGGTCTGGGTCTGCCCACACCGGACTACTACATCGATGCCTCGCACAAGGACGTCCGCGACGCCTACGTGAAGTATCTGGCCAAGTTGTTCGAACTTTCCGGCACGCCGGCGGCAGACGCCAGCAAGCAGGCCAACCTGGCGATGAAGTTCGAGACCGAC
>JBDTXA010000212.1:0-5266 GCA_040006415.1 Rhodanobacter sp. | reverse complement strand
CGCCGCCGGGAATCGCCACGTCAACTTTTTCCTTCCCCCAGCTACGACCGCCATCACTGGACAGCTTATGTGCCAGCAGCTGGTTGTAGCCTTCGGTCTTGTGCTGCTCGCTGGAGTAGTAAGCAACCATGCGGCCGTCATCGAGAATGTGGATGTGGGGCTCCCACACGCCCTTGTTGTCCTTGTCCGAGGGGTTGCCACCGCCTTTGACGATGGAGCCGCGGTAGCTCCAATGGTGACCCTGGTCGGTGGAGGCATAGAGCTGCAGGTCCTCTGCGATGAGGCGCCCCCGATCATTGTCGGCGGTGGCGTTGGCGGCCAGCAGCAGCGTGCCGGCTTTCAGCGGACCGCTGGCGCGCGACATCTCGGTCAGGTTCGGCTGCCAGCGAAGTTGCCACAGATGATCGGCGTGGTGAGGCTGGTCGGTCACGTTCAGCATGAACTGCCAGTGCTCGCCGTCGTCGCGACTCTGATATAGCGGAACACCATCTAGACCGCTTTTCTCGAAAACGAGCAGCAGACGGCCATTGCTGGATGCCTCGGGCTGGTGCGACAAACGCACCATCGATGCATATCCGGTACCGTCCGCCAGCTGTGTGCCCGCCAGTTCATCCCGTTGCGCAGTGCGTGCATTAAACGGCAGGATTACCAGTGCAAGACTGAAGAGGACGGCGGCAAAAAAATAGATCGGGTTGCTCACGGGCACTCCAGTGTCGATCATGAAAAGTCACGAACCAGCCACGGCACACGCTTCCGGCAGAAAAGAAGCAGCGACGGCGGAGGGGAGAGTTCCCGCCGCCACTGCCACTGCTTACAACTTGAAACGGACGCCAAGTCCGACCGTGCGATCCTGATAACGAATATCGCGCGGGCGTGAGGTTCCCACGCCCCAGTACTGGTGCAAGTTGGCACCGAGGATATTGCTGGCGTTGAACACCACGGTAACGTTCTTGTTGAGGTCGTAGCCCAGCGAGAAATCGACCTGGTTCGCCGGCTTGACCTCGTCATACACGCCGGCCACCGTGGGCTGGGTAAACCCGTCGATGAAGCGGCTGCGGAAGCCGTAAGCCAGGCGCGCCGACCAACCATATTTCTCGTAAATAAGCACCGCGTTGTAGTTGTTTTTCGACACATTCTGCAGCGGCGTTCCCACCACTGGGCCGCCAATGACCTGCGGCGAGCGGGTCGAACCCTTGATGTACGTGTAGTTGAACTGCACACCGAGCCCGCTGAGCGCTCCCGGCAGGAAATCGAAAAACTGTTGATAGGCGAATTCTGCGCCCGCCAGGTGGCCCGATCCCGCACTTTGCGGCGAATTGAGCTGGTACGGCTCGCCGCCGATCGTGACGTCGGTGGTGTAGTTCTGGATGTAGCCGTTGATGTCGCGGTAGAACACGCCACCACTTACATAATTTGCCGAACCGAAGTACCACTCTAGAGACGCATCGTAATTGTTAGAACGGATCGGCTTCAGGTTCGGATTGCCGCTGTTGGCGACGCCCGCGCGATTAATGGTGCCGGGGTTCAGCGAGATCGACGGATTCAGGGCACCAAAGCCCGGATAGCTCAAGGTCTTTGCTCCGATCACGCGCATTTGCAGGCTGTCGGTGAAGTGCAGATTAAAGCTGACATTGGGTAGATACACCGGAGCGCTGGTGCTTACTGACAACGGCGAATAGATATTGGTTCCGGCATCGTACGAAAAGGCGTTGAGGTTGCGTTTGACGCGCTCAACCCGCATGCCCATCAAGCCGTCAAACGGCAGCCCGAACAGTTCGTTGCCGTACGCCAACTGGGCATAGCCGGCCGTAGACTTTTCTTCAATTTTATAAAAGCGGCCGGGGTTCTCTGGCGCCAGGCCGCCGGGCAGCCCATAAAGCCCACGAATGGCATCGGCGTTGCCGGTCAGATAGTTGAAACAGCCGCTGAGCCAGGGCACGGGAATCGCCGAAGTGGTCGGCTCGCTGCAGAAGAAGCCCGTGGGAAAGCGTGCAACCACCTGATTTGCCGGATTAGGATTTCCTGGGACGTCGCCCGCCCCGCCC
Source organism: Rhodanobacter sp. (assembly GCA_040006415.1). Classification (GTDB taxonomy): domain Bacteria; phylum Pseudomonadota; class Gammaproteobacteria; order Xanthomonadales; family Rhodanobacteraceae; genus Rhodanobacter. The sequence goes on along the minus strand of JBDTXA010000212.1, from coordinate 3,221 downwards.
GGTGGCGGCGTAGAAACCTCGATGCTTCCTTTGTAGGTGGCCTTGTGATCGGCGTAACGCAGTCCGAAGTCCACGTACTCAAAGAAACTGCCGTTGATGTCGAACGTGCCATCGCCGCGCCATGCCCATTCCTTGGCGTGTTGGTCGTTCCAGGTCTGAAACAGGCCATTGAGATAATAATTCGCCGGATTAAGCTGCGGATTGCCGCCGAGACCCCAATTTTGCTGATCACCTGCGGTGCCGTTCCATACCGTCGTCACCGGGGATTTCAGAAAAGTGTCCACGATGAACGTTTGATCGTGAAACGAGGTAGACGTGGACGACAGTTCGCTGGACAAGTTCAGTCGATCACCATGCCATTTCACGCCCAGAGAGTTCTGGATGTCGTGGCCGCGCTGTTGATGCGCCTGACTGCTGGTCGCTGCATAGGTGTTGCCGGTCCAGGTGCCGCTGCTGGCGTCGCAGATGGTCTGTCCTTCGAAAGGCGAACCCGTGAGCTGGTTGGCGTAACAGTTGTTGCCCACGGTCAGGTGCGATGGCGTGACGGAGCCCACTGGAAAACTGAAATAGAATGGTTGGTTGTAGTTATCTTTGTCCCAGTCGTACAGGCCTTCCAGATAAACCTCGGTCGACTCATTGGGTTTCCATTGCAGAGCGTAATTGAACTCCCCGCGCTTGCGGTCACCGATGTTGTAGTCGGCACCGAAGCCATTTGGCGCCGCGACAAGATTGCCGCTGCCGGTATGAATCGGCGCGCCTGTGCCGTCGGTCAGCAATTTCGGAAAGTCACCCCAAACCGCGTTGTAGTCGTAGTGAAGCCGCGAGTAGCCAACGTTTGCCAGCGCACCAAATTCACCGACATCGGTACTCCAGCGATTGCTGAGTAGCAGACTGGCGTTCGGATCGGTATGACCGCCGTACTTGCTGTGCGTACCGGTGAGCGTGGCCGCCACTTTGCTCCCCTTGAAATCGAACGGTCGATACAGTTGCATGTCGACCAGGCCTGCGATACCGCCGTCAATCAGATTTGCCTCACTGGTTTTGTAGACTTTCACCGTCTTTACCGCCGTTGCCGGCAGATTCTGAAACGCAAACCCGCGGCCGACGCCACTGAAAATTTCGCGGCCGTTGAGTGTCGTCGCCACATTGGGCAGGCCGCGGATGACCACCGAGCTGGTCTCGCCCTGAAACCCTTGGGACACCTGCACACCCGTAATGCGCCGCAGCGCATCCGCCACGCTGTTGTCAGGCAGCTTGCCGATATCCTCAGCAACAATGGAATCGACCACCATGCGCGAGTTTTGCTTGATGGCTTGAGCGCTCTGCAAACTCGCACGCAGCGGAGTTACCGTGATCGCGGAAAGGTTGGTTGCAGTCTTGGCCGCCTCCTGCACATCGCGCTTCTTTTTCTGCGCAGTACGATTATCGATAGCCTGAGCCGATGTGGCCGCAGAATCCTGTACGGCTCTGGACACCAACGGATCGGCCTTGGAAGGTTCTGACGCATGCACAGGGGAAAGACCCACAGCGATGGCGTTGGCTAACAATGACAGCGCGCATGAAATCACGATCTTTTGCTTCATGAAGTGTTTCCCCTCGGACTCTTGGTTTTTGGTTGACCAAAATTTGGTAGCGGTGACCATGCTGTTCGCCGCCCAGCCGGCGCGCACATGACTTGATAAAGACGTACCGGCAAGGCATCGGCGAATACCGCAACCGGAAGCCTTTCAACTATTAATATAGTCGGACAAATCTTATTTGTCATACTATATGACTAACAATGCACCAGTCGATATGCACTTGTCATGCTGCACTGCATCGTCCACCGGAGAGACCCTGACAAAGTAAGGATCATCAGCAAGAAAATGCCCGGCGAACCGGGCAGTTTTTTCGACATATCACACGCCAGCTCACATCGCCGGCACGACGCCCCGAGGTGAATGACTGAGCGCGCGGAAGATCTTGGCCTCACGCTCGCGGTACGGCGTGCCGTCCGCGCGCAATAGATCGTGAAACCAGATGGTTGGAGGCGCCATCGTGTAGGGACGCTGCCATGAATCCCAGGGTAAATTGGTCTGGGTCTTGCCGACGACGAAACCCCAGTTGACCATGCCTACATTCCGCCTCTTGGCGATCGGCAGCACGGTGTCGATGGTGGAGCCCGCACCGCGCGCCATGTATTCGGTACACAGCAGTGGACGGCCATATGGCTCGAGTTGATCCACGCGCCGGCTGAAGCCCTCCGGCCAGTCGTAGCTGTGAAAACTGATGATGTCGGACTGCTCCAGCTGTGTCTTTTCCACCGCGTTGAGCTTCGCCGAGGGACTCCAGTCGTCGTCGTGCCACACGCCGCTGGTCAACGGCTGAATGGGATGCTCGCTGCGGGCCCATGCGAACACCTGCGGCAACAGTTCGGCCACGCGTGCGAATTTGTCCTTCGGCTCGCTTGCCTGGTAATTGCCGCCACCCGGATTGTCCGGCTCATTCCACACATCCCACGCCAGGATACGGTCGTCCTGCGCAAAGCTGCCGACGATGTCTTCGACATAGCTTTTAAAGCGCGGATATTGGCTGCGATCGTCCATGGCAATGCCGGGCGACTGCACCCAACCGGAGTTGTGCACACCGGGAATCGGCGGGTGCTGCGGCCCCAGTTTTGGATCGGGGTCCCAGCACGAATCGAACAACACAAAGATCGGCTTGATGTGGTGTTTGGCGGCAATCGTCAGAAACGTGTCCATGCGCTTCTTGAGACCCGCCGCGTTCTGCTTCCAGAGCAGACCGTGCAGAAATACCCGCATGGTGTTCATCCCCAGACCCTGCGCCCATCCGAGTTCACGGTCGATGCGCTTGGGGTCGAAGGTGTCGGCTTGCCACATCTCCAGCTCATTGATGGCATCGGCCGGCACGTAATTGCTGCCCAGTGGCCAGGCCTGTTTTTGATACCAGGCCGAAGCCTTCGTCTTTGACCAGCGTGCGGGCTCCGCCGCATGCACTGGCAGCACGGCCACGGTGGCGACGAACGCCATCAGAACACTCAAGAACAGTTTTTTCATGGAATCTCTCGTCAGCCAGCGAAGCACTCCCCGCTGCTTTAAGCAGGTAGGCGTCGCCAAGTGTCAGTTGGTTCGCTGCGCACCAGCGGTGTGATGCACGCCGAGGATTTAGTGCGCGCCAGCGGCGCTCTGGTCGACCGAAAAACGGTAGATGATCAGATTGCG
>JBDTXA010000211.1:0-5279 GCA_040006415.1 Rhodanobacter sp. | reverse complement strand
CGGTGAACCGTTTGACCGCAACGGCGACTTCGCTGCCAGCGGCAAGGTCGACACCGTTCTGCTTGACGCGATGCTGGCCGAACCCTATTTCGGGCTTCCGCCGCCAAAGAGCACCGGTCGCGAACATTTTCATCTGCATTGGCTTGCCGGGTACGAACGCGTCACCGCGTTGAGCGCAGCCGATGTGCAGGCGACGTTGCTTGAGCTGTCCGCTCGAAGCGTCACCGAAGCAATCGCGCAATATGCACCGGATGCCGAGGAAGTCCTTGCCTGCGGCGGTGGCGTGCACAACGCGGCGTTGATGCTTCGTCTGAGCGAGCTGCTTTTACCACGCAGCCTGACCAGCACCTCGCGCCACGGCATCGACCCGGATTTTCTCGAAGCCACCGCGTTCGCGTGGCTGGCGCGACAGCGGTTGTTGCGATTGCCGGGCAATTTACCGGCGGTGACAGGAGCTCGCGGCCCACGCGTGCTTGGTGCGGTCTACGCCGCTTCCATTGCGGTTTGACATGCATGCTTCAGTGCGCCGCAATGCCATTGCCACTAAGGTTCAATTGCCAGGCCCGTGCTGATCAAGTCGCGAATTAGCAGATAGCGGCGTAACGATACGGCTTCGTTAGCCATGAAATCGGCTTGTTCAGTCGTTGTCCTAGATTTTCCCCCGGGTGTGAAAGCGCGACCACAAATAGAAAAACAGCAGCATCGCCGGCAAGACCGCGAACACGGTGATGATGAAATATTGACCGTAGCCAGTGGCCATCGCGATGCCACCGGCAAAGAAGCCCAGCACCTTCCCCGGCAGGTTCACCATTGAGCTGAGCAACGCGTACTGAGTCGCCGTATGCTCGCGGCTAACCAAAGACGACAAAAACGCCACTGTCGGAGGCCCGAGCATACCCAGCGTGAGGTTCTCCACCGAAATCACCAGCGTCAGCGCCCACAGATTGCCCGGATGGCTGAGCAGCAACAGGTACATCAGGTTGCTGCAACCGCATAGCACAATGGTTACGCCCAACGGTCGCCAGGCGCCCCAGCGAGCGACCGCCGCGCCGCCTATGAACACTCCGACGATGCCGATCCAGATACCGTAAATCTTGGTGATGCTGCCGATTTCGGTCTTGGAAAAACCCATGTCGCGATAGAACGGGCCCATGATGCCGCCGATGGTCGCCTGTTCGGGAATCTTGAACAGCAGGATAAACAGCAAGGTAAGCCCGGCCAGGTACCAACCATAGCGACGGAAGAAATCCGCGAAGGGGTCGATCACGCCCTCGCGCATCGCATCACGCCAACGCAGCGGAAGCCGCGGATGCAAAGCAGGCTCGCGGGCGCTGAGTGTGGCGGCGATGGGTATGCCCATGGCCAGCGCCATCATCAGATAGATCCAGCTCCAGCCAATGTGATCGGCCAGAATCAAGGCCACGGCGCCGGCAACCAGCAGACCGATGCGATAGCCCAGCGAATACGTCGCCACCAAGGCGCCCTGCGCCTCGATCGGGGCGATTTCGATGCGGTAAGCATCAATGGCGATGTCTTGGGTGGCCCCGAAAAAGGCCACCACCAGGGTCGCGGCCACGAACAACGCCAGGCGTACCGGCGTTACCCACGCCATGGCCAGCAGACCCACCGCCACCGCCAGCTGGGCAAACAGCAGCCAGCCGCGGCGGCGCCCCAGGCGCGAAAAGACCGGCAAGCGCCAATGGTCCAGCAACGGCGCCCACAGAAACTTCAACGCGTAGGTCATGCCGGCGCTGGCGATCATGGTGATATCGCGCAGTACGATGCCGTTTTGCTTCAGCCAGTAAGCCAGCGTGCCAGCGACCAGCAGAAATGGCAGCCCTGAGGAAAAGCCGAACAGGAACATGGTCCACGCCGCCGGCTGTGCAAACGACTTCCATACCGACGGCCGAATCGGCTTGGCCGGCGCTGCGGCCGTTATTCCGACGGCCTGTTCAGTCGGCATAGTCGACCGTATACGGCGCGTGGTCGGAGAAGCGCTGGTCGCGATAGACCGAGCAACTCCGAGCGCGAGCACCGGTACCGGGCGTGCACACCTGATAATCGATGCGCCAACCCACGTTGTTCGCGCGCGCTTGTCCTCGATTCGACCACCAGGTGTATTCCACTGCGTCGGGCTTGATCGCGCGGAAGCTGTCGACCCAGCCGCGCTGGTGAAACAGCAGATCCAGCCATGCACGTTCTTCCGGCAGGCAGCCGGAATTCTTCTGGTTCGAACGCCAGTTCTTGATATCTTTTTCGGTATGCACGATGTTCCAGTCGCCGCAGATGACGTATTCGCGGCCACTCTTCAACCAGCGATCGAAAATCGGCGTAATCCATTCCATCGCCTTGAATTTGAACTGCTGACGCTCATCGCCGGACGAGCCCGAAGGAAAGTACATCGAGACCACCGAGAGGTTGCCGAACCGCGCCTCGATGTAGCGCCCCTCGTTGTCGAATTCGTCCCAGCCCAGCTCGGTCAGCACTTCATCGGGCTCACGTTTGGCATAGATGGCAACACCGCTGTAGCCTTTCTTGCTGCTGGCATCGCGATAGAAGCAGTGGTGGCCGTCGGGGCGAAACATCGGATCGGTCAACTGGTGCTCCTGCGCCTTGGTTTCCTGCAGGCAGATGACATCCGCGTTCTGCTCGCGCAGCCAATCGAAGACACCCTTGGTGGCTGCCGAGCGGATGCCATTGGCGTTCAGGCTGATGATGCGCATGGAGTCTCCTCGATCAGTTAATGAGAGATCATAACAACCGCAGCCCTTTCATTGACCTCCAAGGTATCGATGCCAGAAAAACCACTCATTCGCGTGATGCCAGCGCCCGATTCGCTGCTGCCAGCACTGTTGCAGCTGGGAGTGAGTCCATCACAACAGGCGTATGTGGGCCACATCGACAACCTGCTTGCGGACGTCGCCAGTTGCCCCGACGCCGAGCCGATGGCGATCTGCCTTGGCAGTGAACTCGTGGGCTATTACCGCATCGATCCGCATCCTCGAAGCGTCGCCGGACGTGATTTCGATGTTCCCGCGCTCGGGTTGCGGGCGTTCTTCATCGATGCACGCTGGCAAGGTCGTGGTCTTGGAACGCGGGCGCTGGCCGCGCTGCTTGACGATGTGGTCGAACGCCATGGCGATGCTCGCTTGCTAGTGTTGTCGGTGAACGTCAGCAATCATGCTGCCATCGGTCTGTATCGACATGCAGGCTTTACGCGAAACGGCGAGCTGTACCATGGCGGGCGCGCCGGCCCGCAGCATCTCATGCTGCGGACACTCCCTTAGAGAACCCATCTGCCAGCGAGACACCCTGTGCACGACTATCAGCGCGACTTCATCGCCCTCACGCTCCAGCGCGACGTATTGCGCTTTGGCGATTTCACCCTGAAATCCGGCCGGCAAAGCCCGTATTTCTTCAATATGGGTCATATCGATTCCGGCGCGGCGCTGGCCCAGCTCGGCCGTGCCTACGCCGCGGCGATGCTGAACGCCGGGATCGAGATCGACATGCTGTTCGGCCCTGCTTACAAAGGCATTGCGTTGGCGGCAGCCACTGCCATTGCGCTGGCCGACCAGCATCAACGCGATCTGCCCTGGGCCTACAACCGCAAAGAGGCCAAGGATCACGGCGAAGGCGGTTTGCTGGTCGGTGCGCCGCTGCAGGGCCGGGTAATGATCGTTGACGACGTGATGACGGCTGGCACGGCAGTGCGGGAGTCGCTGGCCCTGATCGAAGCCGGCGGCGCAACCGCTGCCGGTGTATTAATTGCGCTGGATCGGCAAGAGCGTGGGCAGGGTGAGCGTTCCGCCGCCCAGGAAGTAGCGGCTGATTACGGCATTCCAGTCATCGCAATCACCAATCTGGACGACGTGCTCTCCTATGCGGGCGAGCAGGCGCAACTGAGAGATCAACATGCTCGCTTGCTGGCCTACCGTGATCGCTACGGGGTTCAGGCTTGAGTTCACCAGTTGCTCGTTAAACTCGCAGGTGAACCGCATCACATTAGGCGCTCGATACAACGGGCGTGACGCCAAGCAGCCGCCTTTTGGCCGTTATACTGGCCGGCAAGGGGAGAATCCATTGTACAGATCACTACGTGTCGTCGTCGCCGTGGCGCTGCTAGCAAGCTGCACCGCGTTCGCACAAAATCGCGGAATCGTCCGCTACAAATGGCATGACGGACAGGGATTGCTGCATTTCAGTGACAGCCTGAACGCCGAAGCCATGAAGTTCGGCTACGACCTGGTCAACGAGCATGGCCTCGTTATCCAGCACGTGTCGCGACAGCTGACTCCCGAAGAGCGTGCCGTAGCCAACAAGCTTGCTGCCGAGCAGGCGTCGAAAGAGCGCGCAGCGCGTGATATCGCCAACGCCGATACACAGATGCTGTCGGCCTATCCGACCGAGGAAATGTATGCGATCTCGTTGCAGCAGACACTCGACACGATTGATCAGCAGATCCACACCACCCAGATCAACCTGCGCAGCCAGGAAAAGGCCTTGACCGATCTGCTCGGCCGCGCTGCGGAGGTCGAGGGCGCCAAGAAAACGGTGCCCAAATACCTGGTCGACAGCATTGCCAAACAGCGTGCCGTGGTCAACGACCAGCGCAACACCTTGCATCGGCAACAGGCCTTGCGGGCAAACACTGTCCAATTGCAGGTCAAGCAACTGACTCGCTATCGCGAACTGAAGGCAGACCAGGGCAAAGACTCGCGGTAGGCCGCCCGTCACCTCGGTAAGCTCAAACCCGCAGTCGACCGACATTCTTGTGCAAAGCTTAAGACCCAGTGCTTTGTCGAAAAGCGTGTCACCAGATCAAGAAGGGATACCACCGGCCGCGGATCTCAGAACGGCAGTTTGAGCTTGAAATTCACCGCGAGCAGCTGCTTGCGGAAGACCTGCTGAATGCGCTTCAGCGCGACCGGATTGTCTGCCTCGAAACGCAGCACCAGTACCGGCGTCGTATTTGAGGCCCGCACCAGGCCCCAGCCATCCGGCCAGTCCGCGCGCAGACCATCGATGGTGATCAGCGACGCATCCTCGAAATTGGCCTGCTTGCGGAATTTCTCCATGAAGGTGTAGTGCTCGCCTTCGGCAAACTGAATCTTCAACTCGGGCGTGGAAATGCTCTTTGGCAGCGTCGCGAAGATGTCTTCCGGGCTGCGTCCCTGCAGGTCGCCAGCGAGAATTTCCAGCAGGCGCGCCGCCGCATAGATGCCGTCGTCGAAGCCGTACCAGCGTTCCTTGAAGAAGAAATGCCCACTCATCTCGCC
>JBDTXA010000210.1:0-5308 GCA_040006415.1 Rhodanobacter sp. | reverse complement strand
GTGCAGAAGTTGAAGCCGATGCTGACCGCCTTGCCGATGAACGGGACCAGCACGTCGGCGCCAAGCGACAGGTTGGTGATGCTGAAGGCACCCAGCGCCAGGTTCGGCAGCGCCAGCGTGAATCCTGCGGTCATGCCCTCCGCGGTGACCGCGAGGTTCGGTGGATCGGAAAAACCGTCGAGCGGGATCAGGTCCTTGATGCCCTCGACGAACGACAGCACGCCCTTGAACTGAATGTCGTGCAGGACAATGTCGACTTCGGGTTTGCCGGAAGTGCCTGCCTTGAACATGAAGCGGTCGAACGACAAGGTCATGAGCTCTGCATCCGGGAACAGGTGCAGGGCGAAGTCGTGCATTTCGGCCATTGCTTCGGCGCTGGACTTGCCGTCGAAACCGGTTTTCGCCTCGATCGCGAACAGCAGGCTGTCTTCCTTCACTTCCAGCAGGGGAGCGTGCGCGTCAGGCCAGGAGGCAAGGCGCGGCTTCCACTCGAAGCGGACGCGAGCCAGCGCGCCTGACTCGGCAAGACCGGTGACGTAGCTGTACATGTCTTCGACGAGATCGACCGTCTCCAGCACCACGGTGCGCAAGGCGTTGGCCATCGCGCGGACGACCGTTCCCATGTAGGGCGGCAAATGGTCGGCAACAACCTCCAGTTTGGTCACGGTGTCCTGGACCTGGCCCTTGAATTCGTCGAACAGCAGCTTCACGGTCGCATCGGACTTGCCATTGTTCTGAATCCGCGCGAGCAGCTTGGGCAGTTGCTTGGACAAGTCGTCGAACGGACCTTTGGCATCGGCGGCCGCATTTACCGCGGCCTGCGCGGCGGCCTGCAGATCCGTGGTCTTGTCGGCGGCGCGTGCGGCCATCCTGTCGGCTTCGGCGATGGCGTCGGCCAGCGCCTCGCCGGCGCGCCCGATGTCTTCGACCAGCCCCTCGACGCGACCAACCAATTCGGAAATGATCTTCGGAATCCTGGGCAGGTCGCTGTCGACCGTGACGGTGACCTCGCCGAGGTCGATCAGGCCGAACAGCTTCGGCGAGGATCCCTTGAAGTAGGTCTTCGGGTCGAACGACTGTGTCGCCATGCCGGCGTCGTCGCCGACGGTGCCGACGATGCGCGACAGCCCGCGGATCGGTACGTTGGGGGTCAGAAATCCGCCGCTCCTGTCGCTGCCACTGGGGGCGCCGTCACCGAACCGGAGCACCGGCAGCGGCACCATCGGGTCGGTGGCGTGCTCGGGCTGTTGCTCGCCCTGCACCAGCACGCGTGCCCACAACTCCCCGCTATTGGCGGCGCCGTTGAATCCATGCTGCTTGTAGGCTGGGTGGTAGGCGATCGGCAACGGCCCGGTCGGTGACAGCTGCTGCACGGCGGGGATCAGGACCTCAGCGCTGGTCATGCGCGGCGTCGACGTGCCGAAGGCCGCCTTGCCCTGGAACGCGAGCGTCGCCACCGCGACCACGGTATCGCCGCCCTTCGCGACCGGCGCGAACGCCACTTGCTGTCCGTAGGTCGCCACTTTTCGCCTGGGATCAGAATCGTAGGCGTTGTCGACGACGGCGAAGTCCTGGAAGCGTTCCGCCACCCACAGCAGCGGCATCTGAGGAACTCGCACGGGTTGTCCCCTGTGGTCGAGCCCATCGATGATGAATGGGAGCGGTTGCCCGGCGACCCTGGGCCAGAAGAAATCGTCCTGGCTGTCGCCCGGGGTCTCACTCAGTTCGTCGATCACCGGCGTGACCAGTGGGCGAATGCTGACCTCGATGAATGGGAGGTCGTGGTGATCAGGGTACGTCCGCCGGCGCTCGCCGATAACCAGGAACTTGCGCTGGTAGAGACCCGCCACCGATGGCGCGGCATCCTTCATCTTGCGCTCGGTGACCTTGACCAGCGCCGCCTGATGGCCCCACGGGTACAGATATCCGGGGTACACCACGCGCACATACTGGTCACGGCCCAACGGCGCGACGTGGTCCCAGGCGAGGATCGATCGGATCCCGGACTGGGAGTACGGTTTGGTGGTCCACGCACCGTGCAGGTCCAGCCACGCGCCCAACCCGGACAGCCAAAGAGCGCGCGCGGCAATCGGTACCGGATCGATGCTGCCGCGGTCGCCGATCAGCGTTTCCGACGATTGCCGCACCAGCATGTGCCGATCGGCAGGATCGAGCGACATGCGGAACGGGTCAGCGTTGCCGTGCACGGGGTTGGGCGATGTCGGGTTCTGCCAATCGTCCTTGGCCATGGTGTCGCGGTCGCGCGCCCATATCGCGCGCACGATGCGGCGACCAGCATTGCGCTCGTCGCCGCTGATCGTGCCGTCGGCGACCTGCTTGGCATTGCCCAATCGGGTGTGCCACAGCTCGACATGCCGTGGCGCGTCTGCGGCGGCGGCAGGCTCGTTGACATGGATCCACCGTGCCTCGTTGCCCGGCGAGATCACCAGCCGGTAGGGCGCTTCGATGGCAGTTTCGCCCGGTGTCGGCGGATAGCTGAACCTGGGCAATCGTCTCAGCGGGCCAGGGATTTCTCCGACCAATCCGCCGGGACTTAGCAAGTGATGATCCGAAAGCTTGGTGCCGCGCACAGCGATCGCGGCGCGCGTTTGCAGCAAGGGGCGAAGCCTGCGCAGTTCGCTGGCCTGGAACGCGACGCCAGCGAGCGAATCGAGTCGCGGCACGCCCAAGCCGCGCAGCAGGCTGGCGCTGGCTTTCGACACCTCGATCGCTTCGCCAGACACCTTGGCAACCAGGCCGCCCGGCAGCACCACCAGCGCATGCCCTGGATCGACCCGTGACGGCTCTTCGTCGGTGTGCCCGGTGGTCGGTGCATCCCCAGACGAGGCAAGCTTGTGCAGCGCCAACTCGAAGCGGCCCATTGCCGCCAGCAGCCCGGCGCGGGAAAACTCGATGGTCTCCCCCGCGGGAATCGTAAAGACAAGACGACTGCCGCGGGCGGCGCGGGCGGCAATCGCGGGCGTGATACGCGCTTCCGGATCGTGACCAGGCGGAGGCAACTCGTTACCGGGCGGCTGCGAGGGGTCCAATTCGTTCGGCACCGGCAGCTTGCTGCCCACGCGGCTCTCATACAGCGCTTCCTCGCCGATGTGCTGGAACGCGTAGCCCACCACGAGGAGCGGGCCTGCAAAGCCTTCGATCGGACGCAGATGGGCAGGCTCGGCGCCGCCGGCAACCAGTTCGCAGCCAACCGCGTCGACCGACAGGACCACCAGATCCGCAGAACGAACCAAATCGATGTGGATGGCAGGTTCGCGCTGCGTCACATCCTCGTGTGCAGCGAAAAGGTCCGGCGCAGCTACACGCAAGCCGTGCGCGAACCGCAGGGGTTCAACTTGCACGACTCGAGCCTTTCGGGATCGACGTCCAGACGCCATGGCGGCTTGCCTTACCCTGAGAACGGCGGGTTGCGCGATTTGCAAATTTAGTATACGCCGCGCCAAACCGGAAGCAATCAACTTCGTTTGGCCGTCTCAAGAACGGAGTCGCTCCGACGTATTCTCCCAAGGCAGCACAGACGCTTTAGCTCCGCGAGGCCTCTGATCCCGCGTCATTCATTAGACCCATGGGAGGGCAACTTTCACCATCGATGGCCGACACGAACCGCAGGAATGTTGCCAGTGGCTGCTCGCGTCAGCAGCGCCAGCGGCCCTTTTGCCAATCAAGCCCTGCGCGCAGCACACCTTCAGCGCGTTACGAAACACCGATTCCACTTTCTTGCCCGGTGTCGCCATGAAGTTCGCCGAGTGCTGAAAGGGCGTTGCGGATCCACGCCAGCGCACTGGACGGTACGCTCTCCACGCAAGCCGGCGCGGCCGTGCCGCCAAAACCACTACTTCGGACCGCGTGCCCACGCAGTGATCTCATCCGGCTGATGGGCAAACCGGCCTGACTCACGCTCTCGGACGTCGCCCGGCTGAAGGCAAGCATCAGATGCCTGGTAGGGCCCGCAGACCGATGTGGGTGGTATGAGCCTGTTGGCATGTTCATGGCGTACTTTGCGGTAGTTCACATTGCAAACCCGACGTGCGTTCCCAAGCTCTGCGACGCGCCTAAAGAGAGCCGACAAAAGGGCGAGCCCTGAGCGTTCGTTGTTGCGCTCAAGCGTAGCGGCGGCCGCGAAGGAAAAAGCGCAAACCCTCGACGATCGGGGCCGAATTATTCGTAGTCCGCGATTGCAAGTCCCGACCCTGCTGCCTGATATCTGGCAACCGTGACATGGTCACTGGACCAGGACGTACTGCCTTAGGTCTGGCCGAACGCATACCCTTGGTGCGCTTCGTTGCTGCTTCGCCATCCCGGGCCCTTGAGAGCATTCAAACAGCTCAGGGTTTCACGAAGCGCAACGTCATCCGATCCGATTCGCCGACCTTCTCCAGTTTCGCGCGCTCGCTGTCCGGTCCGGCCAGGTCCGGTGGCAGGCGGTGCACGTTGATGTCTTCGGGGTCGTTCGGGTTGGCATTGACCTGCGACACACCGTCAAGGCGGAAGCCGGTCTTCAGCGCCAGCGCCATCAGGTAATCCTCCGGAATGCGGTGCAGCAACTTGGCACTTTCCACCGCCTCGGAGAACGGTTTGGCGCGGTGCTCGACCACGCCGAACACGCCGCCGGGCTTGAGCACCTCGAACACCGACTTGAATGCGGCAGCCAGTGTCTCGGGGCTGCGGTTGAGCCAGTCGTGGGTGTTGCGGAAGGTCAGCACCATGTCGGCGGAATGGGCCGCGCCCAGGTCGAGTTGCAGTGGCGGGGTGAACGGAATGACTTTCTCGACGTGGCCGAACACGGCCGGCTTGGCCTTCACCATGTCGGCGAACTTGGGCGAGCCCGCCTCGATCAGGTGGCCGTGGTCGTACAGGAACGGTGCAAGGATTTCGCTGTACCAGCCGCCGCCAGCATCCAGTTCGATCACTGTCATGTCTGGCCTGATGCCGAAAAACTGCAGGGTCTCGGTCGGGTGGCGATAACGGTCGCGAGCCTTGTGGGCAGTCGAGCGCCAGCTGCCATCGACGGCTTGCTGCAGCTGCATCTGGGTGGTAGTGGCCGGAGCAGGTGCGGTGGCAGCGAGAGCCAGGCCGGGCAGGAGCGGCGCACTGGCCAGCAGCAGCGGAAGCAGAAGTTTGCGGATGCGATGGGACATGGTTCGCGTCTCCCTTGGGGTCTACGCCAAGACTACTCCTGCCGCATGCAGACCACTGACCAGCCGGGTCGCCGGCATGCCCGTTCGGGGTGAAGCAACGGCTTAAAACCGTTTTGTCTGCCTGGCGATATTAGTGGGGTATTAGGGTC
>JBDTXA010000209.1:0-5391 GCA_040006415.1 Rhodanobacter sp. | reverse complement strand
CGGCGATGTCCGTCCAGGCGGCTGCGCCGCAGGTTGGCACACAAGCACCCGGGTACTACCGAGTGATGGTCGGTACCGACGAAATTACCGTGCTATCGGATGGCACTGCACTGAGGGAGGTGGACAAGATCATGAGCAAACCGGAGGAAATCCGGCAAACGATGGCCGACGATCACCAAGCGTTGCCGGTCAGCCTCTCGATCAACGCTTTCCTGATCAATACCGGGTCAAAGTTGATCTTGGTGGATACCGGAGCTGGTGAGCTATTCGGGGCGACATCTGGAAATCTCATCGCCAATATGCGCGCAGCCGGATACCGGCCCGAGCAGGTCGACGCGATACTGTTGACCCATATCCACGCCGATCATTCCGGCGGCCTGAGCATCGGCGGCAAGCGCGTGTTCCCCAACGCCTTGGTGTATGTCGACAAGCGCGATCCGAATTTCTGGCTGAGCGCAGCGGAGGAAGCCAAGAACCCGGCGAAGAAAAAGACCTTCGAGCAATCGCATGCCACCGTCGATCCTTACGTAAAGGCAGGCAAGCTACGTCCTTTCGATGGGGCCACGGAATTGTTCCCCGGGATCCGCTCTGTGCCCGCCTATGGCCATACCCCGGGACATACCGCATACATGGTGGAAAGCAAGGGCCAGAAGCTGCTTCTGTGGGGGGACACGATTCACTTGGCAGAAGTGCAGTTCGCCGACCCGGACGTCTCGATCGAGTACGACGTGGATCCGGATGCCGCCATCGCTTCGCGCAAGGCACTCCTGGCCCAGGCAGCCAGCCAGGGCTACCTTGTCGGCGGCGCGCATATTTCCTTCCCGGGCTTGGGTCATGTCCACGCCGTAGGCAAAGGCTTTGGTTGGGTACCGCTTCCTTATAGCGCCCGGTTGATCAAGCAGAAGCCGTAAAAGCAGACATTTCGGCGCACGCCGCATTGGCGTGCGCTTCGATGCCAGTGATCCCACATCAACGACCTCTGGGTCTCCGAGTAATAAATCCGCTTCTGTTGGTGCATCTGCAACACTCCTGCTGCCATGGCAGCTCTCAGTGTGTTGCACCCACCGGTTGAACTCGCCGCCGAAAGCTGCAACCAAAACGCTTTGGTGCCTGTCCGCTTGTCATTCCACTCCCCTGACGCCCACTGACAGAACTCACGAGCAAAAGTCATTCGTGAGTTTCACTGCACCAGAATCTCGTCGGTAAACAGGAACGCCGGTTTCCCCGCGCCCTCATGGCCCACTGGAAGCAGTCCGTAGTTCTGCGCAGTGACGCGCAGGTAGCGGGCGGTCACTGGCGTGGCGGCATCGAAGCGCACAGTGTGGACCATCACGCGAAGATCCATCGGCTGGACGTTAATCGGCGTGGACTGCAGCGTTCGCCAGGTCTTGCCGTCATCGGAAACGGCGAAGGTGACGAGCTTGGGTAGTAGTGCCCATGAACCGCTCTGCTGCAGGAAGCGCATCTGGATGCTGTGGAACGGTTTGGCGGGTTTCAGGTCGATGGTGGCAGCGAGGTCCGCGCCGCGCCAGCCGACCCACAAGCCGTCGTTGTATTCGTCGTTGCTGCCGATGACGCCGTCGACCAGTTGCGTGGCGGTGCCGGCGTAGTGCGCATCGGGAGCGGTGAGGTAAGTCACCGGTTTGCCGAGCGCCTGGTTGTCGACCATCTGGAACATGCGGCTGGTCAGGTACGGCACCCCGTGGCGATACGGTGTGATCTTGAGCGTGGCTGCCGTGTAGCGATCCAGCACGTCGCCGAAGGTGGGCGATTGCGCGTCCGGTTCGCCGCCGTCGGTCGTGTAGTGCAGGGCTATGTCGTCGAAGCCGCGGGCTGCGCGCACGCGCCAGCGGTGTTGGGTCGGGTTGTACTCGAGCCTGTAGTCGACCAGGTCGCGATCTTCCGGGCCGTAGGCAATCTGCTGCGCGTCCAGCCACGGGTATTGCGCGCGCAGTCGCCGCTGGAAGTCGGCGTAGTCGCGGGCGGCCGGGTTCCACAGGCGTTCGGCCAGCGCAATCACGCGTGGATACAGCATCGCTTCCAGATTGCGTGGCGTGACGTATTCGCTCCACAGCGGCGCTTCGGCGCCCAGCACCTGGTTCTCGTGCCCGGCGAACGCGGGCGACGAGAACGGATTGATGCGGTAGATGTCCTGCGTGGTGAGCTCATCGATCGAGGTGTCGAGGTAGAACGGTCCGGCGACGATCAGGCGGTTGCCGTTGGCCAGCGCCTTGGCCGCCTCGGCATCACCGCGCCACATCTCCACCACCGCGTTGCGGTCGGCACCACCTTCGAGAATTTCGTCCCAACCGACCAGGGTCTTGCCGCGTGCCTCGAGGTCACGCTGGATGCGCTGGACGAACCAGCTCTGCAGTCCGTCGACATCGGCAAGATGCTCGTCACGCATGCGCTGTTGCGACGCCGTGCTCTGCGCCCATTGCTGCTTGGGTACCTCGTCGCCGCCGATGTGGATGTACGGCGCCGGGAACAACTCCGTCACTTCATTTAGCACGTCGTGCAGGAAGGTAAAGGTGGCCTCGTCGCCAGCGCAGTAAATGTCGGTGAACACGCCCCACGTCGTCGGCACCGGTATCACCGTTTTCGGGCAGGACAGCGACGGGTAGGCGGCGACTGCTGCCGATGCGTGGCCGGGCATCTCGATCTCCGGCACCACCATGACATTGCGCTGGCGCGCGTACTCGACCACCTCGCGAATCTGCTGCTGCGTATAGAATCCGCCGCTGTGGCTGCCGTCGGCTTCGGTACGCCATGCGCCGACGCTGGTCAGCTTCGGGTATTTGCGTATCTCGATCCGCCAGCCTTGGTCGTCGGTCAGATGCCAGTGCAGCACGTTGAGCTTGTAGCGCGAGAACAGGTCGATCTGCTGCTTTACGAGTGCCACCGGGATGAAGTGCCGTACCGCGTCCAGCATGACGCCGCGCCAGGCGTAGCGGGGAGCGTCATCGATGCGTACGGCGGGGGTGGAGAGCGTAGTGCGATGGCCGGACGGCAGCAGTTGCAGCAGCGTCTGCACGCCCCAGAAGAGACCGCGGTCGTCGGCCGCCGCAATCACGACCTTCTGCGGCGTGACGGTCAGCCGGTAGGCTTCCTCACCTTGCACGGAGGGATCAGTGCGCAGTTCGATGCTCGGCTGGTCTGCGGCAGTGCCTATCCGCAACGTGATACCACTCTGCTCGCGGATGCCATCGCGCAGAAAGGCCGCGATTTCCTGCGCGCGTCGGCCGGCCGGCGCGATGATGCGCAGGTTCCGGTTCAGCGCGAAGCTGCCGTGACCCACCTCGATTCGCTCCGGCTGCGGGATGACCGCCGCTTGCGGATGCGCACCTTGAGCCAACAGCGAGAACGACAGAAACATCAGGGCAAGGACATATCTGGGCATGGCCGGTTTTCCTGGAAGGTATCGCTTGCTCGTACGGCGCAAACGATGCTGATGCCAAGCCTCAAGTAATTCAAGTCAGCCACCGGGCCGCCCGCCTGGTGGCTTCGCTGTCGCTCGATTTTGAGATACGTACCCCGGCCAACCTTCGGGTTGAACGGGCGCATCGTGCAAGGCATTTGCAAGCCTTGGCGATGGGGATTGGTTGAGCTGAGTCGCTTGCACGATCTTCGGCTGACAGCTGTCACTGGTGGCAGGGCGGCGCTGGACCTATCTTTAGACCTGTTTCCACGGGGAGAGCAGGCATGAGGCAGCGTGAATCAAGGTCGTATCGCTATGGTGAACGCGTCGTTCCTGCGTTGCTGGTCATCGCGGTCGGAGTGTTTTTTCTGCTCGGCAATTTCGGTGTCGACTTTGCTTTCCTCAACTTTTACAACTGGTGGGCGTGGTTCATTCTCCTCGCCGCGATAGCGCCGTTGTCGCATGCGCTGCAACGTTATCGCCAAGTCGGCACGTTCGATGGCGTGGTACTTCACTCGTTGCTCTCGGCCACCGCCATCGTGATGGTCTCGTTGATGTTTATCCTCGAACTTTCCTGGGCACGCTGGTGGCCGATATTCGTGATCTACGGTGGTCTGTGCATGCTGACCCGTGGCCACAAGGCCAGGCCAGCGGAAATGGACCCTTGAGCGCCGGCCAAGTCAGAGCGAAAATTTTCTACCGCGTTGCGGCCGGACGCAGCGCTAGAGCAGACGGCCCCGTTTCCACCAGCGGGTGACCTGTTCTTCACGAATAAAAGTGAACAGCCCAGCACCGAGAATGATTCCGATGCCGATCGCCATTGGCCAGTCGAGCCGATCGCCAAACAGCATGTAGCCCAAAAGCACGGCCCACAGCATCTGGCTGTACTGGGTCGGGGCGACCTGGTTGGCGGGTGCTTTCTGCGTGGCCAACATCAGCAGCACGGAGGCGAGTGCGGCCAGCAGGCCATAGCCGAGCAGGAGCATCCATTGACCGGAATCCGGCCAGTGGAAATCGGAAACCATCAACACGCCGGTAACCAGCATCGAACCGATCATGCCGGCACCGTAGAGAGTAATGCGCTTTTCGTGGGGACCGGCCAGACGCAGGGCGATCATCGAGATGGCGCCGGATAGGCCGCACACGAGCGCGGCCAAATGTCCAATCCCAAGCACGCGAAACCCCGGTCGCAGGACCACCAGCACACCGATGAAGCCGGCAACCACGGCCGACCATCGACGCCAGCCCACATGCTCCTTGAGTACCACCACCGACAGGATGGTGACGAAGATGGGCATCAGGAAAATCAGTGCAAATGCCTCCGCCATTGGCAGGGCGGTGAAAGCGATGACAGCAGCCGTGCTGCCGATCGCACTCGTCAGGGCCCGGATCAGCCAAAGCCCTTGCCGCTGCGCTCGCACAACCTCCGACCAGCGATCATCGCGCCCCTTGATGAACGGCAGCGCAGTCAAGCCCAGCGTTGCACCAAAGAAGACCGCTTCATAAGCGGGCAGGGAACCCTCCAGCGATTTCACGAACGCATCGCTGAAAGCAAAGGCCGCAAATGCCATGAAACCGAGCAGTACGCCTTTTAGCATGGTAGTCCGGGATGGGGGAGAAGGGGGCCGCGTGAGACTGGGATGCAGTGACCTGGCCGATCTCGGAGAACTCGCCGGCGTCTGTGCAGTGGAGAATCCCGCGCTACAATAGCGGCTTTACACGTCAGTCTCTGGAGATTCCATGGCTTCTCGTCTGAATCCGCTCGATCTTTACGATGTCCGTTCCCTGCTCACCGATGAGGAGCGCATGGTTCAGGACACGGTGGGCCGTTTTGTCGATGAGAGGGTGTTGCCCATCATCGGCGACTGTTTCGATCAGGCCCGTTTCCCGAAGGAACTGATTCCGGAAATCGCCGCCCTCGGCCTGCTGGGCGCGACGATTCCCGAGGAATACGGCGGCGCCGGCATGAACGC
>JBDTXA010000208.1:0-5396 GCA_040006415.1 Rhodanobacter sp. | reverse complement strand
AAACTCAGCGCGCCGATCAGCAGGCCCGGCACGATCTTGTCGCAGATGCCCAGGTAAAGCGCGCCGTCGAACATGTCATGGGAAAGCGCCACGGCCGTTGCCATGGCGACCAGGTCACGCGAGAACAGCGACAGCTGCATGCCGGGCTGGCCCTGGGTGACGCCATCACACATCGCCGGCACGCCGCCGGCAACCTGTGCGGTAAAGCCGTGCTCGCGCGCGATGTGGCGGATCAGATCCGGATACCGCTCGTAGGGCTGATGCGCCGAAAGCATGTCGTTGTAGGCGGTGACGATGGCCAGATTGGCGCGGCGGCCATTGCGCAATGCGGCTTTGTCGTCGGTACCGCAGGCGGCGAATCCGTGGGCGAGATTGCCGCAGGACAAATGCTCGCGCTGCGGTCCGCTGCGATCGACGGCGTCGATGCGCTTCAAATAGGCGGCGCGGGTTTCGCGGCTGCGTTCGCGCAGACGTTCGGTGACTTCGGCGACAACGGGATGCAAGGTGGTCATGTCAGTTCCAGCAGATCAATTCAACAGGGGGAGGCAGCTGTGGCGTGACTGTAGAAGCGCACCCTGTGCGCGATGCTCCTGCTTTGATGTCCAGCGAAGGGCATCGCGCACAGGGCGCGCTCTCACAACAGCTGATGATCATCACCGGCACCAGTACACCGCCAGCGGCACGCGCTGCTGGAGCAGCACCGCGCGTACCGGATAGTGCTGTGCCTCGCCGAGGCCAAGGCGGGCGTCGGCGAGCACATCGCGTTTCTTTTCGCCGCTGACCAGCAGGTACAGCGCGCGGGTGTTGAGCAAGGTGGGCAGGGTCAGCGTGATACGTGGTTCGCCGGCGCCGGGAGCGCGCATCGGCAGCACGCAGCTGGTGCCGCCCAGATCGAGTGCTTCGTGCAGGTTGTCGCCGCCGGGGAAAAACGAGGCGGTGTGGCCGTCATCGCCCATGCCCAGCACGACCGCATCAAACGGCAGCGCCAGCGCCGCTATTCGCTCGTTGGCTACCGCGAGGCCGCCTTCGGGCGTGGCGTCGCCGGTGTACAGCGGCACGAAGTGTGCCGCTGAAGCCTCATTTTGCAGCAGCGTCGATTTGACCATGCGCGCGTTGGAGCGCTCGTCGTCGACGTCCACCCAGCGCTCGTCAACAAGGGTGATCCGAACCCCGGACCAGTCGAGCTTTTCCTGCGACAGGCGGGCGAACAGTTCCTTCGGCGTGCTGCCGCCCGAAACTGCCAAAGTGGCGCGGCCGCGTTCGGCCAGCCCGCTGCGCAGTTGTTCGGCGATGCGTTCGGCCAGGGCCGCCGCCTGTGCTTGGCAGTCGGTGAAACTATGCGTGGTGACATTGAGTTCAATAGACATGATGAGAAACGATCGGGTGGGGATGGAGAGGCGTGGTCATCGCCCCGGTTGGCGACGCCGCGCGGGAATTATTCGTTGTCTTCGTGCCAGGTGCGGCCGTCGCGTTCGATCAGTGCCACGGCGGCGCTCGGCCCCCAGCTGCCGGCGGCATACGGTCGTGGTGCTTCGCCGCCGGCCGCCCACGCTGCCAGAATCGGATCGGCCCAACGCCACGCCGCCTCGACTTCATCGCGCCGCATGAACAGCGTCGGATTGCCGCGAACCACATCCAGCAGCAGCCGCTCATAGGCATCGGGCTGCTGCACGCCGAAAGCTTCGGCAAAGCTCATGTCCAATGGCACGTGGCGCAGGCGCAGACCGCCCGGACCGGGGTCCTTGATGGTCAGCCACAGCTTCACGCCTTCGTCCGGCTGCAGACGCAGCACCAGCCGGTTGCGCTTCAGCTTCCCCGGCGCGCCGGCGAAGATCGAGTGCGGTACCGGTTTGAAGGTAACCGCGATCTCCGACACACGTTCGGGTAGCCGCTTGCCGGTACGCATGTAGAACGGCACACCGGCCCAGCGCCAGTTGCCGATTTCAGCCTTCAAGGCGACGAAGGTCTCGGTCAGCGACTTGGTGTCGCCCAACTCCTCCTGATAACCGGGCACGCTGGCACCTTCGGCCACGCCAGCGCGGTACTGACCGCGCACGGTGAGTTGGCTGGCGTTGTTTTCGTCGATCGGAATAAGCGCGTTCAGCACCTTGAGCTTCTCGTCACGCACGGTGTCGGGCGCCAGTGACGAGGGGGGCTCCATCGCCACCATGCACAGCAGTTGCAGCATATGATTTTGCAGCATGTCGCGCATCGCGCCGGAGGTGTCGTAGTAACCGGCGCGGTGGCCCACGCCCACGGTTTCGGCGACGGTGATCTGCACGTGCTCGATGTGGGCGGAGTTCCACAGCGGCTCGAACAGCGCATTGCCGAAGCGTAGCGCCAGCAGGTTCTGCACCGTCTCCTTGCCGAGATAGTGGTCGATCCGGTACGTCTGCGATTCGCTGAAGAAGCGGCCGACTGCATCGTTGATTTCGTTGGCGCTGGCGAGGTCGTGGCCGAGCGGCTTTTCAAGCACGACGCGGGAGGCGCCCTGGTTCAGCTTCTGCTCCCCGAGTCGGGTGCAGATGTCGACGAAGAGATTGGGCGACGTCGACAGATAGAACACCCGCACGTGATCGGGTTGCTGCCTGATCAGCTCGGCAAATTCGTCCCAGCCGCCATCCTTGCGCGCATCCAGTGGGCGGTAGCTCACCTGGGCGAGAAAAGCATCCAGCGTCGAGGCGTCGCAGCTGCCTTTCAGCGTTCCGCGTACCAGCTGGCGGTAGCCCTCGTCATCGGTGGGCTCGCGGGCAACGCCGATGATTCGGCTGCTGGCTGGAATCTGGCCGGCCAGAAACCGATGAAAGAGGGCCGGAAGCAGTTTGCGCACGGCGAGATCGCCAGTGCCGCCAAAAATCACCAGGTCGAACGGTTCGACCGGTTGGTTGGTAGTAGTCACGCGGCGACCTCAACTTGATGCCGGGGGAGCGGGCAGGCCAGATAGTGCGTTGGCCCGGGATGAGGCAAATGGTACCAGTGAAATACCAGACAGACTACCTCGTCGCATACGAATTCACCGGATATTTGCCGCCTCGTGAAAACTCGCCAGGCTGATTGGCGACTGGTTTCACCTGAAACTGGCTTTGCGTCGACGATAGTGGCTAAATTCAGTGGCGCGTACGCGACGGCGGGCGCGACGATGTGCCTTCGGCTTAGGGACGACATGCAAAACGCTTGCGCCCAGTGGTCAGGGATTGGTATCTTCCGCACCATGGAAGCCGCGCTCACCAACGAATATCACCGAATCTGCGAAGATCCCGCCACGCATCAGCCCCTGGCTTACCTGCGTTTGCGCCGTGCCATTCGCAATATCGTCGAGCATCGTGATATCGAGCCTGGTCAGGCCTTGCCCAGCGAGCGCGATCTGTCGCATGCGCTGAAGTTGTCGCGAGTGACCGTGCGCAAGGCAATTGCCGGCCTGGTCGAGGAAGGGTTGCTGACGCAGCGGCATGGTGCCGGTACCTTCATTGCCGAGCGCATCGTCAAGCCGATGTCGCGATTGACCAGCTTCACCGAGGATCTTCGCGAACGCGGTCTGCGTCCACGCTCCGAATTCTTCGAGCGCGGGATCGGTGAGGTGACGCCGGAAGAATCGATGGCAATGAACCTGTCGCCCGGTTCGCTGGTGGTCCGCCTGCACCGTCTGCGTTACGGGCAGGACGAGCCGCTGGCGATCGAACGCAGCGTGGTGCCCGCCAACCTGCTGCCCGATCCGATGCTGGTCCACGACTCACTCTATGAGGCGCTGGAAAAACTCGGCTGCCGCCCCCGTCGCGCTCTGCAGCGACTGCGGGCTGTGTCGCTGAACGCGCAGCAGGCGCGACTGCTGCATGTGAATCCCGGCAGTGCCGGACTGAGCATCGAACGACGCAGTTTCCTGGACGACGGCCGCGTGGTCGAGTTCACCAGCTCCTGGTACCGCGGCGATATCTACGATTTCGTGGCGGAACTGCAAACCGATTGAGCCACATAACGGACGGACCTTCCTTGGACACAGCCAAACTCAGCGCCAGCGGCACCCTGATGTATCGCGAGGCGCATGAATCCGCCGATGTCGTGGCGCGCCAGTTTGCCGCCAACGATGCCGTGGTCAGCGCCTTGGCCGCCAGGCTTCGCGCAAAACCACCCACGTTCATCGTCACCTGTGCCCGCGGCAGCTCCGATCACGCGGCGGCCTACGCCAAGTACGTCTTCGAAACCCAGCTCGGCATCGCCACGGCATCGGCCTCACCGTCGGTGACGTCGGTGTATGCCGCCGAGCAGCAGTGGCAGGGCGCCTTGTTCATCGCCATTTCGCAGTCGGGCAAGAGCCCCGACCTGCTGCGTAATGCCGAGGCGGCCAAGCTCGCTGGCGCGCATGTTCTGGCGCTGGTCAATGTCGAGAATTCGCCGCTGGCGCAGCTGGCCGACACGGTGATACCGCTTCATGCCGGTCCCGAGCGCAGCGTAGCGGCCACCAAGAGCTACATTGCTGCGCTCGCCGCCGTCCTGCATTTGTGCGCACGCTGGAAGGAAGACGAAGCACTTGACGCGGCGCTGACATCGCTGCCCGACGCCTTGCGTGCCGGTTGGGACGCCGACTGGTCGGCGCTGAGCGACGGTCTGGTCGGTGCACATAATCTGTTTGTGGTTGGACGTGGTTTCGGTTTCGGCATCGCGCTGGAAGCGGCATTGAAGTTCAAGGAGACCTGCGGTCTGCACGCCGAGGCGTTCAGCGCAGCGGAGGTGAAACACGGGCCGATGGCGCTGGTCGGGCCGGATTTTCCGGTGCTGTGTTTCGCCCAGGACGACGACACGCTGCAGAGCACGCTGGCCGTAGCCGACGAGTTTCGCGGTCGCGGCGCGCAGGTCTTCGTCGCCGCACCCGGTCTTGAGGGCGCGGGCATGCTGCCGGTTTCGACGGGCCCGCCTGCCATATGCACGCCGCTGTTGATCGTCCAGAGCTTCTACCGCGCTGCCAGCGAACTGGCGTTGCGCCGGGGCTTCAACCCGGATGTGCCACCGCATTTAAACAAAGTCACTGAAACCGTTTGAGGCCACACGCGCCGCGCTCTTTTTTTGTAGGAGCGCACTTGTGCGCGATGCTCTTCGCCAGCGCGCACCTCTTTAAAAGGCATCGCGCACAGGGTGCGCTCCTACAGGGTTTTGGCGCTACGGAATTGCTATGAAAACAGTCCTCACCAACGCCCGCGTACTCACTCCGACCGGCTGGCGCGACGATGTCGCCGTCGTGCTTGATGGCGCACACATTCAGGCGTTGCTGTCGCGCGCCGATCCGCAGCTGCGCGAGATGCCCCAGCACGACCTGCACGGCGCGATGCTGTTGCCGGGCTTTATCGACGTGCAGGTCAACGGCGGTGGTGGCGTGTTGTTCAACGATGCGCCCACGGTCGATG
>JBDTXA010000207.1:0-5412 GCA_040006415.1 Rhodanobacter sp. | reverse complement strand
TTCTCGGGTCAGGCGGTGCATTTCCAGCGTGCGGCTCCCGAGCAGCTGCCGTATGCGGTCAATCGCTATCGCAATGAAATCGAGCGTCACTACCGCGTCCTGAACGAGCACTTGGCCGGTCGCGAGTATCTGGTCGGAAGCGAGTACACCATCGTCGACATGTCCGCATGGGGTTGGCTGGATCGCGCGCCGGTAGTGCTGCCTGGTCTGGCCGAGCCACTGGCCAACTTTCCGCATCTGCAGCGATGGTTCAAGGCTGTCGATGCACGGCCCGCGGCGGCACGTGCACGACTGGTCGGCGCCGATCACGTTTTCCAGAAGGACCTGGACGAAAAGGCGCGGAGGGCGATGTACCCCTCCAACTATCCCAGAGCTGAGTCACAGCATTGACGAGCAAGGCGGCGGATCATGAATCTCCAGGACAAGCGAGTACTGATCACGGGAGGGTCCAGCGGTATCGGGCTGGCGACGGCACAGGCGATGCTGGCGGCCGGGGCACATGTCTTCATTACCGGGCGCCGTCCGGACGTGCTGGCCGAGGCGGTCGCGGAGCTGCGCGAGACCGCTGCCAATGTCGGCTCGGTGGCGGCGGATGTGGCCACGGAGGAAGGTCGCGCCGAGACGCTGCGCCGGGCGGTGGACTGGCTCGGCGGCCTGGACATTCTGGTCAACAACGCCGGCGGGGTTCGCGCCGGTCGACTGGAGGAAATCAGCGAAGCGGAGATTCGCGCAATGATCGAAGTCGATCTGGTCGCGCCGATTCTGCTTACACGCGCCGCGCTGGACGATCTGCACACCAGCGATGAAGCGATGGTGGTCAACATCACCTCGGGCATCGCGCTGATCGGCATGCCGTTCTACACCACCTACGCGGCAGTGAAAGCGGGGCTGGCTCATTTCGGGGAAGCACTTCGTCGTGAACTGAAGGGCGAAAACGTGCACGTGCTCACGGTCTATCCCAGCGCCACCGATACGCCAATGATGCGTTCAAGCCACGCCGGTCCGGACCTGGGTTTCGTCAAGGAACCAGCATCGGCCGTCGCCGAGGCGATCGTGGCGGGAATCGAAGCCGACGCGCTGCAAGTCGTGCGCGGAGGCGAAGCGCGGGAAAAGATGATCGCCTTGAATCGCGAGGATCCGGCAGCGCTTGACCAGCGCTTTGCCGAGCTGAAACCCGCGCTGGCCGAAGCCGTACGAGATCATTCCGCGCTGTGACGGCTCACGCTTTTCGCTCGAACGCGTGGCGAGGTGCCGTGTTGCCCAGCGTGTCACTGCTCAAGGGTGCGCCAGCGGCTATCAGTGCGGGACGTTGTTCGACTAGCGGCAAACGCAGGATGCATTCCTCAAAGCGGGCCAATTTCGCAAACGGCGGCAAGGCCAGCGTCTGCTGGACCAGGGCGGCGCAACGTGGCCAGCGTTCGGCGTCGATCACGTAACGCACGAACGCGGCGGTGCGGAAAAAGCTGGCTATGGTGATGTCGGCAATCGACGGCACACCGAATACGAAGCCCTCATCGGGCAATTGGTTTTCGAGGTAGTCCAGCGCCTCGGGAACATCCACCTCGCGCGCCTGAGCCACCACCGCCTGGTCGGTCTCCTCGTGGAAAAGGTGGCGTTTGACACCCAGCTGGTAGAACAGTCGCACGACCAGCACTTCGCCCAGTCGCGTGTCGGCAAATTCCTCCAGCCAGCGCGCCTGGGCGCGATCGGTAATGTCGCGGGGAAACACCGAAGGACTGGGATATTTGTCCTCGAGGTACTGGCAGATGACCGAGGAGTCGTTCAGTACCAGCCGGTCATCGATCAGTACCGGCACCCGGCGCAGCGGGCTCAGGCGACCGAACTCATCGTTGCCGACGAAAGGAGCGATTGGATCGACCTCGTAGTCGATGCCTTTCATCTCCAGACAAACCAGCACCTTGCGCACATACGGCGAAACGTAGCTGCCGATAACTCTAAGGCGCTGGGTCATGACGGTGGCTCCCTGGCTGGAGGCCGCAGCGTGCATGGGTCGCGGCGCGCGCGTCAAGCGTTGCCGGTCAGTCGAACGCCAGTGCGGGAATCGGTGTGGGCGTGCCGTTGGAATCGAGCGCGATCATCACGAAGCGGCCGGTGGTGCAGATGCGGCGATCACCGCTGAGCAGATCCTCGGCGGTCATTTCCACTTCGACGTGCATCGAGCTGTGACCGACTTTCACGACACTGGCCACCAGTTCAACCAACTGACCGGTACGCACCGGCACGCGGAAGTTCACCTCTTCCGAGCGCGCGGTGACGACGGTGAGGCGGGCATAACGCGAGGCGACGATGAACGCGGCCTTATCCATCCACGCCAGTGCCTGGCCGCCAAACAGCGTCCCCAAATGGTTGGTGTGGTCGGGGAAAACCATTTCCAGCAGGCGGGCTTCGGTCTGGGATGTGGGCATGCGATCCGGGTCGGTGGGGAAAAATCAGTGTGCGCTGCAGCATTGTAGTGGCGCCGACCGCCAGCGTGGCGGCCCGGACCTTTGGCACAGGGAGTCGGACCCCATATCGCGCTAGCATCGGTCGGCTAGGTATGCCTTCGCCTCAGGCTGCCCAAACGATCGATATTCCAGGGAGCAAACCATGCATTTGATGTTCGGCAAGTCGCGCCTGTTCGGCGCGTTGATATTGGGGCTGCTGTCGGGCGGCGTCGCGGCCCAGGGACGAACGCTCAGCGCCGACGATTACGCGCACGCGGAGCGCTTCATGTCCTACAACACGACGCCGCTGGTCGATCACGCGGTGCAGCAGGTAAAGTGGCTGGACGACGGTCATTTCTGGTATCGCGACCACGATGCAAGCGGCGATCACTTCATGCAGATGAATGTGGCCGACGGCAAGGCCAGCGCGCTGTTCGATCAGGCGAAACTGGCTGCGGCGCTGAGCAAGGCTGGCGACAAGCCGGTCGATGCGAAGAAGCTGCCCATCACCGATTACAGCGTGCGGCCGGATGGCCAACTCGCCATCGGCACGCGTGGCAAGGATTTTCTGTGCGACAAGGCGATGGCCGCATGCGTGGTCGACAAGGGCGTGCAGGCCAAGGACGCGTCCGGCAAGGTGATCACCGGAGACGAATCCGGTGCGCTGTCGCCGGACGAGAAGTCCGAAGCGTTCATCCGTGACTGGAACCTGTGGTTGCGCAATGTTGCCACCGGCAAGGAAACCCGGCTTACCACCGACGGTGTGGAAAACTTCGGCTACGCCACCGACAACGCCGGCTGGAAGCACACCGACAAGGCCATCGTCGAGTGGTCGCCGGACTCGAAAAAGATCGCCACCTTCCAGCAGGACCAGCGCAAGACCGGCAACATGTATCTGGTCAGTACCAATGTCGGTCACCCGAAGCTCAAGTCGTGGAAATATCCGCTGCCCGGCGACAAGAACGTCACCATGATCGAGCGCGTCATCATCGACGTGCCATCGCAAAAGGTCGTGCGCCTGCAGATGTCGCCGGACCAGCATCGCTCGACCCTCTGCGATGACGTCAGCTGCGGCCCGGACGGTGGCTGGGACGACGTGAAGTGGGCGCCGGACGGCAAGACTTTGGCCTTCGTGTCGACCTCCCGTTATCACCAGCATGAGTGGTTCCGCATCGCCGACGTGGCTACCGGCAAGGTGCGCACGGTGTTCGAGGAAAGCGCCAAGACCTATCTGGAAAGCGGCAACGGCAAGGTCAACTGGGCCTACCTGCCGGCCAGCCACGAGGTGGTCTGGTATTCCGAACACAGCAACTGGGGCCAGCTGTATCTGTACGACCTCGACAACGGCAGCCTGAAGCGGGCCATCACCAAGGGCGAGGGCAACGTCACCGAGATGCTGAAGGTGGACCCGAAGTCACGCACCGTGTGGTTCCGTGCGGTCGGTCGTCAGAAGGGCGTTGATCCTTACTTTCAGCAGTTTTACAAAGTCAGCCTGGACGGCGGCAAGCCGACCCTGCTTACGCCTGAAAACGCCGACCACTCGGTGGAGCTGTCGCCGGACGGCAAGTTGTTCGTCGACGCGTATTCCACCGCCACCGTGCCGCCGGTGACGGTACTGCGCCGTTCGGATGACGGTCACGTCGTGGCCACCGTGGCGAAGGCTGACATTTCGCGCCTCAAGGCCGCCGGCTGGGTGCCGCCGGTGCCAATCTCGGTCAAGGCCCGCGATGGCAAAACCGATCTTTACGGCATGATGTTCAAGCCGTCGAACTTCGATCCGTCCAAGAAGTACCCGATCATCGACTACATCTATCCGGGTCCGCAGACCGGTTCGGTTCGTGGGCGCAGCTTCTCACCGTCGCGCGGTGACCATCAGGCCCTGGCCGAGCTGGGCTTCATCGTGGTGGCGATCGACGGCATGGGTACGCCGTGGCGCTCAAAGGCTTTCCACGACACCTGGTTTGGCAACATGGGCGACAACACGCTGCCCGACCAGGTCGCTGGTATCAAGGATCTGGGCCAGCGCTACCCGTGGATCGATCTCACCCGTGTCGGTATCTGGGGTCATTCCGGCGGCGGCAATGCATCAACCGATGCGATGTTCCGTTACCCGGACTTCTTCAAGGTGGCGTGGTCCGAAAGCGGCAATCACGACAACCGCAACTATGAGGACGACTGGGCCGAGAAGTACCAGGGCGAACTGGTGATCGGCAAGGATGGCAAGAGCAACTACGACGACCAGGCCAATCAGTCCCACGCCGCCAATCTCAAGGGTCACCTGATGCTGGTGCACGGCACCATGGACGACAACGTGCCGCCGTCGAATACTTTGCTGGTAGCCGATGCGCTGATCAAGGCCAACAAGGACTTCGACATGCTGCTGATCCCGAACGCGCATCATGGCTACGCGGCTGCCACGCCGTACGCCACCCGTCGGCGCTGGGATTATTTCGTCAGTTACCTTGCTGGCAACACGCCGCCGAAAGAGTACGAGTTGAAGAAGTGGCCGTGGTTTTAATCGGCTGACTACTCGATCCCGCCACGTTTTACGGTGGCGGGATGATCAACGAGT
The DNA here is from genome assembly GCA_040006415.1 of Rhodanobacter sp. Taxonomy (GTDB): domain Bacteria; phylum Pseudomonadota; class Gammaproteobacteria; order Xanthomonadales; family Rhodanobacteraceae; genus Rhodanobacter. Next base: position 396 of record JBDTXA010000207.1, on the reverse strand, counting down.
CAGCCGGGCAATCCGGCCAGGCTTTTTCTCTGCCGATCCAGATGTCTCTCGGGCTTTGGTGACGGGCGGAGGGGTTGATTTCGCTCCCTCCCCTGCTTGTAGGGGAGGGCTGGGGTGGGGTTGCTCTTGATTTATTTGACAGAAAGAGCAGTTCCTTTGCTTAAAAGACTTTTTTTGTCGCCAGTCTCCGGCCCGCAGGAGGAAGAGCAAAACCCATGACTCCCCACCGCATAGCTTGCTTTCCAACAAAGGGAATCATCAAGTTGGTTGAGCTTAGGCTCGTCGTGAAAGCTGAGTTTCGACGCTAGTCCGGTAAGAGCAAGAGCGTTTCGTGCGCCTTTGGCGCGCGAGTGGCTTTCTCTTGAGTGGCCAAGAGAAAGTCACCAAAGAGAAGGC
>JBDTXA010000206.1:0-5488 GCA_040006415.1 Rhodanobacter sp. | reverse complement strand
CGACCAGTTTCTCAGCTACGGCGGCCCACCGATTCCGCTGGTGCGGCAGCAGATGCTGGGTGGAAAAGTGGAGGCGAAGTTGTGGACGAAGAGCAAAACAGCAGACGCGAGTCCCTCTGCGGCCGCGACGGCCAGGTAGATGACGACGGTGATCTTGAACATACGTTATCGATCGCGCCGACCCAGCTGCAGCTGGGTGCCGAACGTCAGCCGTTCCTGATCTGGCGGATGTAGGCCCGACGCAACTGACCTTGTTGCCCCAACGAAAAAGAGCCCCAAGCGGGGCTCTCTTTCTTGCTGCTGTGGATTCACTCAGGCGAACGGATCTTCCAGGATGATGGTGTCGTCGCGGTCGGCACCGGTGGCGACCAAGGCAAGACGACAGCCGGAGAGTTCTTCCACCGCGCGCAGGTAGGCACGGGCGGCGGGCGGCAGCTTGTTCCAGTCGCGGATGCCGGCAGTGGACTCTTCCCAGCCGGGAAACTCGAGGTACACCGGCTTGCACTCGTCCCAGCCGTCCGCGTCGAGTGGCGCCAGTTCGCGGCGCTTGCCGCGGTATTCGTAGGCGATGCAGACCTTGATCGTTTCCAGGCCATCAAGCACGTCGAGCTTGGTGATGGCCAGTCCGTTGATACCGTTGATCTGGGTGGCGCGCTTGAGCGCGACCAGATCGATCCAGCCGCAGCGGCGCGGACGACCGGTGCTGGCGCCGAACTCCATGCCGACTGTGCGCAGGCGTTCGCCCATCTCGTCGTGCAGCTCGGTCGGGAATGGACCGCTGCCGACGCGGGTGGCGTAGGCCTTGCAAATGCCCAGCACGTAGTCGATGTCGCAAGCGCCAACGCCGGTACCGGCGAGCGCGCCGCCGATGGTGGTGTTGCTGGAGGTGACGTAGGGATAAGTACCGTGGTCGATATCCAGCAGTGCGCCTTGCGCGCCTTCGTACAAAATGTTTCCGCCTTCGGCCCGCACGTCATGCAGGATGGTGGCGACGTCGTCGACCATCGGACGGATAAATTCGGCATAGGCCAGCGCATCGTCGAGCACGGTCTGGTAGTCGACCGTATCCGCCTTTAGCCACTGGCCGAGAATGAAGTTGTGGTACTCGACGGCGGCCTTGATCTTCTCGGGCAGCTCGTGCGGGTACATCAGGTCGGCGACGCGGATCGAGCGACGGGCAACCTTGTCTTCGTACGCCGGACCGATGCCGCGGCCGGTGGTGCCGATGGCCTTGCCGCCTGCGGCAAGCTCGCGCGCCTTATCGACGGCGATGTGGTACGGCATGATCAGCGGCGTGGCGGGACTGATCTTGAGGCGCGAACGCACCTCGACGCCATTGGCCTCCAGCTCCTCAATTTCCTGCTTCAGCGCCTGCGGGCTGAGCACCACGCCGTTGCCGATCAGACACAGCGCATCTTCGCGCAGGATGCCCGAGGGAATCAGATGCAGCACGGTCTTCTTGCCCTTGATGACCAGGGTGTGGCCGGCGTTGTGACCGCCCTGGAAACGCGCTACCGCGCTGACCCGCTCGGTCAACAGGTCGACGATCTTGCCCTTGCCTTCGTCGCCCCACTGGGCACCAAGAATGACTACTGACTTACCCATGATGTTCTCGCTTGTATCTCAAGAATGATTTACCCCATGGTGGGGCGATGTCGGCGACCCGCTCGCGATCCATCGCGCTTCAAGTCACCCTGCCTCCGGCGCCGGCCGGAATGGAATGCAACCGTTGTCTCGCCGCACGGAGCCCACCCTACGGCGTCAACCGCGCCACGAAAACCGGACAAGACCGGAGATTCCGCGATCAGCGACGCATCGGGAACATCGCTCAGTGCGTTGCCGAGGGGTTCTCGAAGTAGTGAAGAAATTCATCGTCGGGCTTCATGATCAACACGCCCTTGCCGTCCTCAAACGACGTGCGATACGCGGCAAGGCTGCGGTAAAACGTGAAAAATTCCGGATCCTGGCTGTAGGCCTTGGCGTAGATGCCGGCAGCTTCGGCATCGCCTTCACCGCGGATCTTCGCCGCATCGCGCCTGGCGTCGGCGCGAAGTACCTGGCCCTGGCGATCAGCATCGGCCTGAATGGTCTCGGCCGACTCCTGACCGGTGAAGCGCAGTTCGTTGGCCAGCTGCAGCCGTTCAGCGCGCATCCGCTTGTAAACCGATTCACTGACTTCGTTGGGCAGGTCGATGCGTTTGATGCGCACGTCGACTACGGCGATGCCCAGGTTCTTTCGCGTCGAAGCATCCGTCTGCAAACGCACCCGCTCGGTAATCCCCTTGCGCCCGCCGGAAATCAGATCCGGCAGGGTGCGGGCGTTGAACTCGAAACGCAGCGCGTCCTTGACGATCGGTGTCAGGCGCTGTGCGGCCTGCAGCTGATCACCACCGGTGGAACGGTAGTAACGGGCGTTATCGACGATGCGCCACTTGACGTAAAAATCGACATTGACACTCTTTTTCTCGGAGGTGAAATAACGCTCCGGCGGCGCATCCAGCGAAAGGATGCGCTTGTCGAAATGCATCACCTGTTGCAAAAGCGGCAACTTGAAATGCAGGCCCGGCTGATAGTCAGTTTGCACAATGCGACCAAACTGCAGCACCAGGGCACTGTGCCCCTCGCTGACTACGAACATGCTGTTGAGGCCGAGCAGGATCAGGATGATCGCGGCAACGGCGGAGATGATCTTCGTCATGGCTGCGCTCCCTTGTCGTCGGCGCTGGTCGTGCTGGCCGATGACGAAATGACGCCTGCGCTGGCGGTAGTTGGGCTGGGTGCCGCATTGTCGCCATGCAGCGTCGGCAGGTTGATGATGTTTCGACCACCGGAGCCGTCGATCACCTTGCGATTCTTCGCCATCACCTGCTCCATGGTTTCAAGCCACAGACGCTTGCGCGTGACTTCCGGAGAAGCCTTGTACTGTTTCAGCAACAGATCGAACCGCGACGTGTCACCGGTCGCGCGGGCGATACGCTCGGCCTTGTAACCGGACGCTTCGGCAGCAATACGCGCCGCATCACCGCGAGCCACGGGCACCACCTTGCTGGCGTAGGCGAGGGCGCCATTCTCGATGCTCTGCTTGTCTTCGCGAGCGTTGTTGACGTCGTCGAAGGCATCCTTCACCTCATCCGGCGGCGCCACGTTCTGGAAGCTCACTTCCGTCACGCGAAGTCCGGAGTCGTAACCGTCGAGCGTTTTCTGCAGCGCGATCTGGGCATTGCTGACCAGACTGGCGCCAGCGGCAGAAAGCACCTGGTCCATGTCACTGCCACCAATCACGCCACGCACGGCAGCCTCGGCAGCGGCACCGATGGTGCCATCCGGGTCGTTCAGCGAGAACAGGTATTTGCGTGAATCGAGCACCTGATACTGCACGGTGAAGTCGATGGTGATGATGTTCTCGTCGCGGGTCAGCATGGCGACCTTGTCGTTGACCGAACGGATACGTGTCGCCTCCACCTTGGTCACCGACTCGATCGGCTGCGGAAATTTCAGATGAAATCCGGGCGACAGCGTGCGGGTGTACTGACCGAAGCGCAGCACCACACCGGTTTGGCGCGCACCGACGATGGTGTAGCTGCTGAACAGCAAGCCCACGGCCAGCAAAACCAGCACGGCGGTGAGGATGCTTCCTGGCCCCTTGCCCATTTTGCCGACACGATTCCTGATCTTGTTCAATGCATCGTCCAGCGGCGACTTGCCGGTCGAACGCTTTCGAGTCCAGGGATCGTCCTGCCCTTTCTTGCCGGGTTCATTCCATGCCACTGTCAGTCTCCTTGCAACCATAGGGAGGCCGGCAACCACGGTCGGAACACGCGTTGAACCGGGCTACACATAAGATTCAGCCAAAGCTTTCGATGAGGTGCGCAACCTTGAGGGGATAGCCGCACAAACGAAGGTTATTCTAGCAGAGGGCGCTTGCACTCGTATGTTAGCGACGAGGCTCATTCCGCCACGGTCAGCAGGTCCCGCAGAAGCCGGGTCTCGGTCGCATCGCCGCCGCTGAGGGGCGCAATGACGCTGCGCGGGGCGTCGATGTGCAGCTGCCAGCCATGCTCGTCCACTCGTTCGTCAGTGATGGCACCGGCCGCCTTCAGCCGCGCGTGCAGCCGCCCCGCAGTGAGCGGGAGCGTCAGTTGCGATTGCACCCGATCGCCGCCCAGAAGCTCGCCCAGCGCCTGTCGCAACAGGTCCAGACCAATGCCGGTAGCGGCCGACAACCACACTCGCACCGGCTTGCCGGCGGCATCGCGATCGATGCGGGGCTGCATGTCGACCAGGTCGATCTTGTTCATGACATGCAGTTGCGGCACGTCCCCTGCGTCGATCTCTTCCAGCACGTTGTCGACGACCCGGTGCAGGCGATCGCGTTCTTCGTCCGCGGCGTCGCTGACGTGCAGCAACAGATCGGCATCGCGCGCCTCGGCCAAGGTGGCACGGAACGCGGCAACCAGGTCATGCGGCAGATCGCGGATGAAGCCAACCGTGTCGGCCAGTACTGCCGGGCCACAGCTGAGATCCTCAAGCTTGCGCACGGTCGGATCGAGGGTGGCGAACAGCAAATCCGCGGTGTAGACATTCCCCGTGGTGAGCGCATTGAACAGGGTGGACTTTCCCGCGTTGGTGTAACCGATCAGCGCGGCCCGCGGCACAGTGTTGCGCAGCCGGGCACGCCGTTGCTGCCCACGCTGGGTCTGAACTTTCTGCAAGCGTTTCGTGAGCATCTTGACCCGTTCGCCGAGCAGGCGACGGTCGGTTTCGAGCTGGGTTTCACCGGGGCCGCGGTTGCCGATGGCACCGCCGCGCTGGGAATCGAGATGGGTCCAGCCGCGAACCAGCCGCGTGGCCAGGTGCTTGAGCTGAGCCAGTTCCACTTCCAGCTTGCCCTCGTGCGAGCGCGCGCGCTGGGCAAAGATATCCAGGATCAGGCCCGCCCGATCCACCACGCGTATGCCCAGATGTTTTTCGAGGTTGCGCTCCTGCACTGGCGTGAGCAGGTGATCGACCAGCACCACATCCGCCTCCAGTGCGCGTGCCGCCTCGGCGACCTCGTTGGCCTTGCCGCTACCTATGTAAAAGCGTGGACTGGGGTCCTCGACCCGCGCGCTGATGACACCCAATACCTCCGCCCCGGCAGACTTCACCAGTTCGGCGAATTCCTCGGCGCGACGGGCAGCATCGCCCTCTCCGCGGGAATGCGGCTGGACGAGCAAGGCACGGTCGCCTTTCTTTTGACGGTCAAACAAAGTGGGGATGGTCCTTCAGGGGCAGACCCACTTTAATGCGGGCTCCCACCCCGTCTATCAAGCGTCCGCAATGGTAACCGTCTCCGAACCGGGCTCATGACCCGCGTTCCCCTCATGTTCGTTTCCGATGCGAACATTGCGGCTAGGCACCACAGTGGAGATCGCGTGCTTGTAGACCATCTGACTGACCTGATTGCGCAGCAACACCACAAACTGGTCGAACGACTCCACCGTTCCCT
>JBDTXA010000205.1:0-5523 GCA_040006415.1 Rhodanobacter sp. | reverse complement strand
CGACGATTCCACCGTGCCGATGAAGCTGGCGACCTTCTTGATGCGCTGCCCGGTGAGATCCTGCCAGGACTGCGCCAGCACCATGTCAGCCAGGCCGTCGCGGCAATTCGTTGCAAATTCGCTCGCCTCACGCGCCAGCACGGCAGCCGCGTCGCTGCCGTTGTTCTGTTCCAGCACTTCGCTGGCGCTACGTGCCAGCGATTCGGCCTGCGGCCGCAACCGCTCGGCGAAATCGAGACTGCGATGGGCGGCCTGCGCGCTCATCTCCAGGGCGTCCTGCAGCTGCTGGCGCGCATTGGCAACCATGTCGGGCAGGCCCTCCTGGGCCAGCTCGCCACCGAGCCGGCGCACCGCATCGTGAAGGTCACGCGCCAACTGGCCGAGTGCGCGGAACATGTGCTGTTCGCGCTGGCGGACCATCACATCCAGCGCCTGTTCGAAGGCAGCGCCGTCGGGACTGTTGAGCAGCTCGCGCAATTCGCTCGGCAGCACCTCGTCGACCGCAAGGGGAACATCAATGTTCATGCGCTGGCTCCACTGGCGGCGATCCGCTCGAAGATCTTGGTGAGCTTTTCCTTGAGGGTGACCGCAGTAAACGGCTTGACGATGTAGCCGTTCACGCCGGCCTGCGCCGCCGCGATGATCTGCTCGCGATTGTTTTCGGCGGTCACCATCAGCACCGGTATGCCTTTCAACGCAACCTCGGCGCGGATCGCCCGCAACAGGTCGATGCCGGTCATGTTCGGCATGTTCCAGTCGGTTACTACCATGTCGAATGGCTGGCTCTTCAGCATCACCATGGCGCTCTCGCCATCGTCGGCTTCCTGAATCAACGGATTGCTGAAACCCAGTTCGACCAGCAGGTTACGCACGATCCGCCGCATGGTGGAAAAGTCGTCCACCACCAGGATTTTCATGTTCTTGTCCAACTGCTATCTCCAAGTGCACGGTGCTGGCCAATGCGCAGCCGCAGAAACTCACGTGTATCGATTGATCAACCCCGCCAACCGGTCAGCCGTGCGCGAAGCCGTATGACCGCCTGACCATGAATCTGGCAGATTCGCGACTCGCTGACCCCGAGCACGGCGCCGATCTCCTTCAGATTCAGCTCCTGCTCGTAATACAGCGACATCACCAATTTTTCTCGCTCGGGCAGGCCGTCGATCGCCTTGGCCAGCGCATCGCGCATACCGTCCCGCTCAATGTTTTCCTGGGGATTGAGGCCGCTTTCGTCGGCCACATCCAGTACCGAACCCTCTTCGCTGTCATCCGAGGTAGTCAAACTGAGCAAGCGCACGCAGGCCGCATCGGCGAGTACCTGGTGATACTCCTCGGCACTGATCCCGAGCCGGCGCATCACCTCCGTATCCTCCGCCTCTGCACCGGTTTCGGTTTCGATCTGGCGGACGACCTCGGCCACCTCGCGGGTCTTGCGATGTACCGAGCGGGGCGTCCAGTCGGTGCGTCGCAATTCGTCCAGCATCGCGCCACGGATGCGGATCCCCGCATACGTCTCGAAACTGGCGCCCTTGTCGGACGCAAAATGTCGCGACGCTTCCAGCAAGCCGATCATCCCCGCCTGTATCAGATCACCCACATCGACACTCGCCGGCAGCCGCCCCATCAGGTGATAGGCGATTCGGCGCACCAACGGCGCGTGTCGTACTACCAGCTCGTCGGCACTCTCGCGCGAATTTTGCAAATATTCCAAGGCCACACTCATCTCAGTACCCTGCCGCCGGTGTCACCCGGTTACCGAAAAAGGTGATCCGGTCGTGCCCTGCGCGGTCAGGTTCTGCCCATGTATCGACCGCACTGGCCAATTGCTTGAATGCCAATCCCGAACGACTCGATGGCCACAGGTCCACCACCGCACTCTGGCGCCGAATGGCCTGGCGCAGGCGCTCGTCGTGCGGCACCCAGCCACTGAGGTTGATCACCACGTCGAGGAATCGGTCGCTGACCCTGGACAGCTTGTGATGCAACTGCCGGGCTTCACCTTCATTGCGCACCATGTTTGCCACCATGCGGAAGCGACGCACCCCGAAATCGCGACTGAGCACCTTGATCAGGGCATAGGCATCGGTGATCGATGCCGGTTCGTCGCACACCACCAGCACGACGTCATCGGCAGCGGCGGCGAACATCGCCACGCTGTCGGTCAGTCCGGCGGCCGTGTCCACCAGCAGATATTGCGGCGGCTGGGTCAGCTCATCGAATGCGCGGATGATTGCCGCATGCCCATTGCTGTCCAGCTGCGCCAGACGACGCGCGCCGGAACCGCCCGGAATCACCTGCAAACCCCGCGGCGCGGCCAGCAACAGATCCTCCAGTCCGCACTCGCCGTCGAGCATGTGACCGATATGGCGCGATGGCGCCAGCCCGAGCAGCACGTCGACGTTGGCCAGCCCCATGTCGGCGTCCAGCAGCATCACATCGTGGCCGGCCATCGACAGCGACATGCCGAGATTCACCGCCACCGTGCTCTTGCCGACGCCACCCTTGCCGCCAGCCACCGTGATCGCGCGACAGCGGGGGCGCGATCGCGCTGCAGCGGCGAGCAGGCTGCTGGCCTGATGGCCGGGTGAGGACATCACCTCCTGCTGGCCAACCATCGCCGACAGCATGTTTTTCAGACCCCAAGCCTGATCCATCGCGAGTGCTCCGTTCATGCGCTGGCCACCGCTGCGAGGCCGAAGCGCTCGGCCATCAGACTTTCATCCGGTACATGTCCCTTCAGCGACCGCGCGGCGCGGCATACCAGGACCCGCGCATCGGCAGCCGCGATGTCCTCCGGCACGCGCTGTCCATCGGTGGTGTAATCCAGTGGCAGGCGGTGCCGGATCAGTGCCGACAGGGCACCGCCAAGGTTCGGCGCCTCGTCCAGCTTGGTCAGGATGCAGGCCTTTGGCTTCAGCGGAAGATAGGCGCGTATCGCCTCGTCCAGCGACTGCGATTGTGCATTCGCGGCCAGCACCATGCAGGCATGCAGGTCCCCTGCCTGCGAGAAGATATCTATCTGTTGCGCGAGCCGCGGATCGCTGCCGGCCACGCCCGCGGTATCGATCAACACGGTGTGTCGGCCGCGCAGCAACTCCAGCACCTTGCGCAGGCTTTCCGCGTCGTAGGCAGGGTAGACGCGCACGCCGAGCAGTCGGCCGTAATGTTCCAGCTGTGCCGAGGCACCAATCCGGTAGTGATCGGTGCTGATCAGGGCGACCTGGTCCGCGCCGTGGCACAGCACGGCGCGTGCGGCCAGCTTGGCAATGGTGGTGGTCTTGCCCACTCCGGTCGGACCGACCAGCGCGGTGACTCCCGCACCGGCAGAGACGGCGCGACCGCTGACCGCGAGGCTGCTGCTGAGCATCCCCAGCGGAAGGTAACGCGCCTGCTCGGGATTGATCTTCGGCGGCAGTTCGGCGACCAGCTTGCGTGCCACATCGGCATCGATGCCGATCCGGGTCATTTCGCGCAGCACCCGCGCCTGCAGCGGCTGGCGCCGCTCCATGTCATTCCAGGCCAAACTGGACAACTGGGTTTCGAGCATTTCGCGCAGGCTGCCCAGTTCATTGCGCATGCGCGCCGTGTCCTGCATCGCCCGCTCGATCATCGGGTGCGGTGGCGGAACTTCGTTGACGGCCAGCGCGGCGGTCGGAGCGGATTCCGCAACCAACGGAGCGGCCTCTGCGACCAGCGGAGCGGGCTCAGCCGGCTCGGCAACCAGCGGCAACGGTGGCGTAGGGACGTGCCGCCGGCGCGAGAAGCGCGTCATCGGACTGGGCGGCGTCGGTTCCACCGCGGCCGTGGTCACGCTGACGGGTTTGGAGGGCGCGATGGGCGTGGTGGGCTGCAGATCCGCCGCCACCGGCGCACCGTGCCGTGCCGCTTCACGCACCAATGACTCATCGTAGTCGATAGCGGCGATGACCTCGATGCCTTCGTCGATGCGGCGGGTGGACAGAATCACCGCTTCCGGGCCCTGCTCTTCACGCACTTCGCGCATGGCCTGACGCATGTCTGCTGCCACGAATCGCTTGATCTTCATGCCTTTCCGCTCCAGCGCGAGACGGTGCCCGGGGCATGCGCGGCAAAACTTTCACCGTTCAAGCGGCACAGCATGCCGCGCAAACTCGTATTGCCCTTCCGCTGCCCCAGTCCTGCTTCCGATTCCCGCATCTCGTTCACCTCGATCATCGTCCCAATGCCTGCACCAATCGCACGCGGCGGTTGTCAGGAACCTCGTTGTAAGCCAGTACGTGCAGGTTCTGTGCCACATGGCGCGTGAAGCGCGCCAGCCACGGTCGCAGCTGCGGCGCGACCAGCAATACGGCGGGTTCACCGCTCGCTTCCTGGCGCCGAGCGGCGTCCGCCACGCTCTGCTGTAGACGGTCGGCCAGACCCGGCTCAACCGCCGCGCCAGCTACTCCACCACCGCCCGAGAGGGAGGTCAGCAGGATCTGTTCGAGCTCCGGTGCGAGCGTAATGACCGGCACTTCGGTACCCAGTCCGGTGATCTCCTGCAGGATCTGTCGGCCCAGCGCCACTCGCACCGCGGCGGTCAGAACGCCGGGATCCTGACTCTGCCCGGCGTGCTCCGCCAAGGATTCGACGATGCTGCGCATGTTGCGGATCGGAACCCGCTCGGCGAGCAGGTTCTGCAGCACCTTGACCACCACGCCCAGCGTCAGCCGCTTGGGCACCAGGTCCTCGACCAGTTTGGGCGCGGTGGCAGCGAGTCGGTCCAGCAGCTGCTGCACGTCCTGATGGCTGAGCAGCTCGTGCGCATGGGTCTGCAGGATATTCGACATGTGGGTGGCGATCACCGTGGCCGGATCGACCACGGTGTAACCGTAGCTCTGCGCCAGTTCGCGCTGGCCGGTGTCGATCCAGACGGCCTCCAGACCGAACGCGGGATCCTGGGTGGGAATGCCCTGCAGGGTTCCGTGCACCTGGCCGGGATTGATCGCCATCAGCCGGTCGTTGTGCACCTCGGCTTCGCCCATCGGCACGCCCATCAGGGTGATCCGGTAAATGTTGGGGGCCAGGTCCAGGTTGTCGCGGATATGCACCGCAGGCACCAGGAAACCCAGCTCCTGCGACAGCTTGCGCCGTACCGACTTGATGCGCCCCATCAGTTCGCCGCCCTGATGGGTGTCGACCAGCGGAATCAGCCGGTAACCCACTTCCAGTCCCAGCGGATCGACACTGGCCACGTCTTCCCAGCCCAGCTCCACGCGCTCGGCCGGCTTGGCCGACGCCGGCGCCTCGGCCACGGCTCCGGCCAGCTGGTCGTGAGTCTCGCGCTCACGCTTGAACAGCATCCACGCGGCACCGCCGCAGCTGCCACCCAGGAGCAGGAAGGCCACGTGGGGCATGCCGGGGATCAGTCCCATCACGGTCAGCACGGTGCCAGCCACGGCCAGCGCACGCGGCTGGCCAAATACCTGACTGATGACCTGCTTGCCCATGTCCTGCGATTTGGACACGCGGGTGACGATGATCGCCGCCGCCACCGACAGCATC
>JBDTXA010000204.1:0-5527 GCA_040006415.1 Rhodanobacter sp. | reverse complement strand
CGGGATTCGGGATTCGGGATTCGGGATTCGGGATTCGGGATTCGGGATTCGGGATTCGCAAAAGCAACAGCATCGCCCGCGAGCGGGCTCCTACACATTCAGGCTTCGGCGTTGACGTTCTGCTCGCGGTTATCATCGGCACCGATGAACCCGTCCGCCCCGATCTTTCCCATCACTTCCCTGCTGCCGCAGATCGCCGCGTCGCTGGCCGAGCATTCGCGGCTGGTGCTCGAGGCGCCGCCGGGCGCCGGCAAGACGACGCAGGTGCCGCTGGCATTGCTCGATGCGCCGTGGCTGGCGGGACAGAAGATCGTGATGCTGGAGCCGCGCCGGATCGCGGCGCGCGCTGCGGCGCAATTCATGGCGCAGCAACTCGGTGAAGCCGTCGGGCAGACGGTGGGCTATCGCATCCGCTTCGAGTCGAAGGTGAGCGTAGCGACTCGCATCGAAGTCGTCACCGAAGGCATTCTGACCTCGCTGCTGCAAAGCGATCCGGAGCTGACCGGCATCGGTCTTGTCGTGTTCGACGAATTCCACGAGCGCCATCTCGCTGGCGACCTGGGCGCCGTGCTCGCACTGGATGTGCAGGGGACGCTGCGGCCCGAGCTGCGTTTGATGGTGATGTCGGCCACGCTCGACGGCGAGCGTATCGCGCAGTGGCTGGACGCGCCGTACCTGAGCAGCCCGGGACGCAGCTTTCCCGTTCGCGTCGAGCATCCACCGGCGCGTACGCAGGAAAGCATCGAACATCATCTGGCCCGGGTCGTGCGGCAGGCGCTGCGGGACCATGATGGCGACGTGCTGGGCTTTCTTCCGGGACGGCGCGAAATCGCGCGCTGTCAGGCAACCTTGCTGCAGACGCTCGATCGTGACGATGTCGAGGTGTTCGCCCTGCATGGGGAGCTGTCGCTGACCGAGCAGCAGGCGGCGCTGTCGCCAGCTGAAGCGGGCATGCGGCGAGTTGTCCTGGCGACCAATGTCGCCGAGTCCAGCATCACCTTGCCCGGCATCCGCACCGTGGTCGACGCCGGGCTGGCGCGCGAACCACGCTTTGATCCCAATTCGGGATTCTCCCGGCTGGAAACCGTCAGTATTTCCCAAGCGTCGGCCGACCAACGCGCCGGTCGGGCCGGACGCGTGGCCGAGGGCACCGCGTATCGCCTGTGGCCGCAGAGCCAGCGACTGGAGGCGTCGCGCCGACCTGAAATCAGTCAGGCTGAATTGTCCTCGCTGGCGCTGGAGCTGGCTGCCTGGGGCGTGTCCGCCGACCGCGTGACGGAGCTGCGCTGGCTGGACGCGCCGCCATCCGGGGCTATGGCGCAGGCACGCGACCTACTGGTCCGATTGGCAGCTCTCAGCGCCGATGGACGGATCACCGCGCTGGGCAAGAACATGCTTAAGCTCGGGGCTGCGCCGCGACTGGCCGCGGCTGCGTTGCGTGCACCTGTCGGTCTGCAGTCGCTGATCGCCGACCTGCTGGCCTTGATGGAGGCGCGCTCGCCGATGCGCGGCGCGCCGGCGCGAAGTGATGATTTTCGCATCCGCGTGGCGGCCCTGCATGCGTGGCGTGATCGTCGCGGCTCCGCCGTTCGCGGCGAGGTCGACACCGCGGCGCTGGCCGCGATCGAGCAGGCCAGCAAAGGCTGGCGAAGACGTCTGGACGTCCGTACGGCGGCGAGCGGAATGCCCGACAGCCACAGCGTCGGCGACCTGCTGCTGCACGCCTTTCCCGATCGCGTGGCACGGCGTGATGACCTTCGGCCGCTGCGCTACACGTTGGCCAATGGCCGTGGCGCGCGGCTGCATGAGAACACCGCACTGGCGGGCGAGCCCTGGCTGGTAGTACTGGATCTGCGCCATGAAGCGCGCGACAGCCTGATTTTTGCGGCCGCGCCGCTGGACCTGCAAGCACTGGAACGTGATGACCCTGCGCACTTCACGCGCGAACGCACGCTGCGCTGGAACGATGAACGCGGCGCCGCCGAAGCCTTTGACGAACGACGCTACGGCTCCATCGTGCTTGAGCGGCGCAGTGTTCCGGTCAGGCCCGAGGATGCCGTGCCTGCGCTGATCGCCGCGGTCCGTGCCCAGGGCATCGCCAGGCTGCCCTGGAGCGCCTCCGCGCAGCGGCTGCGCTCGCGTATGCAGGCGCTTCGCGCATGGATGCCGGAGCTGGCTCTGCCCGACGTGTCCGACGCCGCCTTGCTGGCCTCCCTCGAGCAATGGTTGAGGCCTTGCCTGGAAGGGATTCATCGACTGGATGGGTTGCGTGCCGAGCAGGTGTCGCAAGCATTGTCAGCACTGTTCGACTATCAACAACGCCAGTTGCTCGACGCGCAGGCGCCTGAAAGCATCGAGGTGCCCAGCGGCCAGCGCCGTCAACTGGCATACGCCGAGGATGAGCCGCCTGTGCTCGCCGTGAAATTGCAGGAACTGTTCGGCCTGGCCGATACGCCGCGGGTCGGCGCCGGACGCATCCCGGTCACCCTGCATCTGCTGTCGCCCGCCGGCCGGCCGATTCAAGTCACGCAGGATTTGAAGGGCTTCTGGGAGCGCACCTATCCGCAGGTGCGCAAGGAATTGAAGGGACGCTACCCACGCCATCCCTGGCCGGATGACCCGTGGACCGCGACCCCGACCCATCGCGCCAGGCCCCGCAAAACCTGAGGCAGCATCCGTGCGCTGGGGTGAACAAGCCGTCATCCCGGCAAAAGCTGGAACCCCGTGTCTCGGCAACTTATCAAAGGCGCAGATTACCCGCTTGACCCGCCCGACCGCGGTTGAAAAGCGCGTCGCTGAAATGACGACCGACGGCTTGTTCAGGCATGCAGCAGCTCTGGTAACCGGCGCGAGGCGCCTCGGAGCCTGTCGGGCTTCGGTGGTCAAGACGAGAATTCGGCTGTACGAGGACAGATTTTTGTCGATTTGCGGGGCCATAGTGGTTCCATGGACCAAGAATCGGCGGAAATATGGACCGTGCAGACGGATTCGCAGACCGGCCAACCAGAGTTCGACAGGCTTCCAGTATCAGTGGCTAGCCGTGGCCGCTGGCGAGCGCTTGAAGCTGCCGGCAAAACCGGGGAATACCACTGGGCTCTCGTAGCCATCGGCAGACACGGATGACACCCCGAAATACCAGTCGTCGATGACGACGTCCTTGAGGACGGCAAGGTCGACGTTGCCCACGCTGCGCGCGTATTGCCAGCGCGGGGCGGTAGTGGCGCGCCAGTGCAGGCGATAACCGGCCGCGCCCGGCACTTTTTGCCAGTTCACCGTGGTGTCGTCGGATACCGCACCCTTGATCGCCACCTCGTCGGGCGGTGCAGGCGCGCGGCTCAGTGCCGCCATGGTGATCGTGTTCAGTGCGGTGACCCGGGACAGGAAGCGGAAGTCGACGCCGGCCATGGTGTCGCCGTAACTCACGCCGTTCTCGGTGCGCAGATCCTGGTGCTGGTGGTCGTAATTCTCGTGCGCTTCGCTCACCCGAATGGCGGGAAAGCCTGCCTTCAGCAATTCGACCTGGTCACCGCCGCGCCCGAAGCGGTCGGTGCGATAAATCATCCGCACGCTCAGGTCGGGCAGATAGTCATCGGCCAGCGTCGCCATGTAGCGCGCCAGATTACGTGATGGCGAATCCACCTCGCCGCCGTGATAACGACGATACGCGGCCTGTTCTTGGGTCTCGTTGCTCTTGGTGCCCTCGGAGAATACCCGTACTGTGGTGCTGTCGACCACGCCATTCAGGCCCCGACTGTTGCCCACGATGTCGTTGTTGAGATCCGCCTCGACTTGCCAGCCCTGGGCCACCGCGTAGTCCGCCAGCACCTTGCCGCCGTACAGGCCCTGCTCTTCGCCGGACAGCGCGGCAAACACCACCGTCGCCTTGTTAGGCTGTTTCGATAACAGCCGCGCCGCCTCGATCAGTGCAGCGACGCCGGAGCCATCATCATTCGCGCCGGGAGCATCGCTGTGAGCGTTCATGATGTCGGTGACGCGCGAATCCAGGTGGCCGCTCATCACAATCACCCGTCCGATCTTCTGCGGTGCGGGGTCGTCGCTGCCGCGCTTGATCGCCACGATATCCATCACCTCGGTCGGCGCGGGGACGCGTTCGCCACTGACCATTTGCGACGGCGTGACGATCTCCAGGCAGCCACCGCAGTCCTTCGAGATCGCCTCGAAGCGTGATTTCACCCAGCGTCGCGCAGCACCGATGCCGCGCGTGTCGGACGTGGTGTCCGACAGCGTGTGGCGCGTGCCGAAGCTCACCAGCTTGCTGATGGTGGCGCGTAACTGGGCCTGGCTGGGCGCCTCGGCCAGTGTCTGCAGCTCCGGCTGGGCATGCGGATACGCGTCAGCTGCAGACCCTGCTTCGGCCATGCCATAAATCGACGACAACACAATAAACAGGCAAGCCGGCAAATGACGCAGCATGATCGGACCTCGTTCGGCAAAGTGGTCATGAAAGACAGCCGGGTGTGCACCGCTTCACCGGCAAGAGGAATTGCACCACGGCGATACGCACTTGGTCCAAGACGAACGCTATCAGATCCCGCATCAGCACAGGCGTCGACTCACGTCACAGCGCGGATGTTGTCGTTGGCCAGTATCTCCGGCGCGTTCGCTTGCAACTGCAGGAAGTCGCGGTCCTTTTTGGGGTCTCCGCGTGCGACCATGCGCCGATGAATCAGACAGCCACGGCACGATTGGCAATCATCGGCGGCGGTCCGGCTGGGCTGATGGCGGCGGAGGCCGCCTGTGCGGCGGGTGCGGCCGTCGATCTTTATGACGCAATGGGTTCGGTCGGACGAAAATTCCTGCTGGCCGGGAAGGGCGGGCTCAATCTTACCCACAGCGAACCTTCGGCGCGTTTCATCGAACGCTATGGCTCGCGGCAAAATGACGTCGCGCGCTGGCTGCAGACATTCAATGCCGAAGCGTTGCGGGAATGGGCGCGGGGACTTGGGGTGGAGACGTTCGCCGGCAGCTCCGGGCGCATATTTCCGTCCGATCTGAAGGCGGCGCCGCTGTTGCGTCGCTGGCTGCATCGTCTGCGCGAATCCGGCGTGACCTTTCACATGCATCACCGCTGGCTCGGCTGGCAGGCGCACGGCGCGTTGCACTTCGCCACGCCGCAGGGCGATCGCGCCGTGCCGGCCGACGCGGTAATTCTGGCGTTGGGCGGCGCCAGCTGGCCGCAGCTTGGTTCCGATGGAAGCTGGGTGGCGCCGTTGCAAAAGAGCGGCGTAGCCATCGCGCCGCTGCAGGCGGCGAACTGCGGTTTCGAACTTTCATGGAGCGAACATCTTTCCAGCCGCTTTGCCGGCGCACCGCTGAAGCCAGTGGTGGTGCACTGGACCGACCGCAGTGGCGTTGCCCATGCACGCCAGGGCGAGTTCGTGCTCAGTGAATACGGTATTGAGGGCAGCCTCATCTATGCAATTGGGGCGGAACTGCGCGAACAGATTCGCGAGCGCGGCGCAGCGACGCTGACGCTCGATCTTGCGCCCGGCCACAGCCTGCAGGC
>JBDTXA010000203.1:0-5539 GCA_040006415.1 Rhodanobacter sp. | reverse complement strand
TCAACTTCACCGCCTGCTCGTCGCCCTTGAGCCCGGCGGGATAGCCCGCGGTGTGCGTGAGCAGAGCATGCAGGGTGACCGGTTTGTCGGCCGGCCGCAGCTTCGGCGCGTCGCTCGTGCCGCCGATCATCACCTGCGGCGTATCGAAACCGGGCAGGTAGCGTGAGAGCGGATCCTCCAGCGTGATGCGCCCCTCCTCCACCAGCATCATTACCGCAACGGAGGTCACCGTCTTGGTCATCGAGTAGATGCGGAAGATGCCGTCCTTGCGCATCGGCTTAGTGCGCGCCAGATCACGATGGCCATAAGCGCGCCAGTCGATGATCTTGCCATCGTGTGTCATCAGCGATACCGCGCCGAGATAGCCGTCGGCGGCCGTGGCGTGGCCCAGAAAATCATGCAGTCGTTGCATTCGTTCGGCGGAAAGGCCTGCTGAAGAAGTGATTGCCGCTGGCGGCATTGCGCTGGCGCAAGGCACGGCAATGCACAGCCACAGCGCCAGCAGATAAGGCCAGCGTGCATGCGTGCGTTCACGGGTACCACGTCGGACGATCATTGCCATCAAGCCTTCCCCGGTCGCGGCCGCCCGAAGGGGTCGTGGGCGCCGCGACCTTGCTGGATCAGAATTTGATCTGATAGGTCACCGAGACCATGCGGCCGCGACCGGCCCAGTAGTTCTGGTAGCCGGCTAGCTGCGACCAGCTGAGCACGTATTGCTTGTCGAGCAAGTTCTCCACGCCGAGAGATATCTTCCCGTAGCGCTGCAGATCGTAGTTCACACCCAGGTCCCACAAGGTATAGCCGTGGGTGGTTTCGTTATAGCTGTAGGCTTTGTGGTCGAAAGGGCGCACATCGCTGCCGGAGATGTGGCGACCGAACAGCGAGGTGAAGCCCAGGGTGGCGTCCGCGTTGGGCAGGAAGTTCCAGGTCAGCGCGCCGGAGAGCTTGTCCGGGTTGATGTCGAGCACGCCCAACGGCTTGTTCAACCCGCCGGTCGGGTAGCGACCGGCGTTATCGGCCGACCAGAACGAGGTCTTGCCGGTAATGTGCGAGTAAATGCCGGTGACTTTCCAGGCATCGCTGAAGCGGAACTCGCCGGTGACTTCCGTGCCCTCGATGCGCACCGGGGCGCGGGAGAGTATGAAGTCGTTGGTTTCCGGGTTGATCGCCAGCGAGGCGCCGAACGGCGATTTGGAGATGTAGTGCGTGGCACCGAACGAGGCGCGCTGGCCGCGCCAGTTGAAACCCACTTCGTCGTTTTTGTAGACGATGGCAGCAAGGTCCTTGATGCGACTCACCGACTGTCCCGGCACGTTGATGTTGCGCAGTGGGATGCCGATGTTGGGCAAGGTGAAGCCCTCGCTGTAGGACGCATACACCGACCACTCGTTTCCTATGCGCCAGATCGCTCCGAGGTTCTTTAAGTTCTCGGTGTACTTCACGCCGCCGCCCAGGACGGCCACGCGGTTGTTGTAGTAAGTGCTGGTGTAGCTGTCGACCGTAAGCTTGTCGTTCTCGCGGCGATAGCCTCCGCTGATGGTCAACGCACCGATGTCCCAGGAGAGCTGCGCGTACGGCGCAGTGCTCTTGTAGTTCATCGGTGGCACCCACAGGCGGTTGGTGAGGGCCAGGCGCTGCTGTGCCTGATCCCTGCCGAAATCAATGCCGGTATGCAGTTCGAGTCCGTCGACGTTGAACAGGTCCGAACGTGTCCACGAGGTGCGGATGCCCTTCTTGTGCGAATCGATTTCCGACTGTTCGTACAGGGTCCCCAAGGGCGCAAACAACGGGTCCTGTTTTGCCGGATCCAGCTCGGGAAGGTAGCGCATGGCCTGGTCGGCCTTGTACACGTTGATGTCGAGTGAGCCACCGAAGAAGTTGCTGTGGCTGTACTCGATGTTGTACTGCTCGAAGTCGTTAAAGGCGTCGAGCGAGCCGTAAATGTGACCCTTCTCCGATGTGTTGGTGCGCGGCACGTCGCAGGGCGGATCGTCATTCGGCCCGCGACAACCGAGTACCTGGATGTATTCGCCCTTGCCGGCGATCTTGAAGTGGCTGTAGGTAGCCTGGAGTCGCTGCGCCTCACCTTCGCCGAAGTTAAAGCCAGCTTTTACGAACACATTCTTGGACGTGGAGTCCGACAGAGAACCGCTGGTATTGAGACCGATGCGCCGACCGTTGCCGTCGTAGCTGATGCCGCGATCGATGTACGAGCCGGAGGCGAGCAGATCGAACGCGCCCCCCTTGTGGGTGAAGGTAAGGCCTGTCTTCCAGCCCTCGCTGCCGCCGTAACCCTGGGTTTGGTAGCGTGAAACGAACGTGGTCTCGTTACCGTCTACGGTAGGCTTTTTGGAAATGTAGTTGATGATGCCGCCAGCGGCGCCGATGCCTTCGGAGGCGGACGGCCCGTTGATCACTTCGATCCGTCCAATGATGCCCATGTCGGTGAAGGTGCCGTTGCGAGTGCCTTCGCGCAGTGGCGAACCCTGAGGTATACCGTCGAATAAGCGCAGCGGAATCCGGCCGCGCAGCGTCTCGCCGGTGTTGCTCATGGCTTGGGAAGACTCGGCATAACCCGGCACAGTTCGCGCCAGGACGGCGGTGGCGTCTTCGGTGACCAGCAGCGTGTGGGCAATCTCCGCCTTGGATACCACGGTGATCGCACCGGGAATCTCATCGACTGCCTTGGGAGTGCGCGTGCCCGTGACGATCACCTGGCCAAGATCGATCGCCTTCTTGTCCTTCTTCTTGCTGTCCTGCTTGCCGGGATCCTGGACTCCGGCAGCGTTGTCTTGCGCGTAACTGTTACCGGCCATGACGGAGATCAGCAGGATGCTGCTGATCGCGGCGGAAAGTGGCTTGATCATGTCATGTCTCTTTGGATGTGCTGGTGTCAGCGGATGGGCGTGTCGGCCCATCCGGCTCCTTTTCTCGTTACGCATCTAAGAACGACGTATGGCGTCTTCCATCAGTAGTGCCCTCCCCAGTGCCGCTGCTGCATGTCTCCCATTTTGGAGCGAGCGTATGCGCTTCGCAGCAACGATAGAACCGCTGCGGACTATGTTCAGAGACTAGTTTTTGTTGCTTACCACGCGGACAGGACTTGGCGCGACGCAGCATTTTCTGTGACTTGCAAAGCAACTTCGAAGCGAGGGATAGAAACGGCGAGCAACCCGAGAAATCGGCTAATGGCTAGTGGGCGCGCGCCTGCATGGTCTTGCGGCTTTCCTCAAGCAGGGCGGTGACCAGCCGAACGCGAACACTCGAGCGCGACCAGACAATGCCAATGCGTCGCGGCACTGCGGCATCAGGCAGCGGAATTCGGACCAGGTGCAGACCCTCGGGCCACGGATGGGCCCAATCGGGAACCAGCGAAACACCCAGTCCGCGGTCGACCATGACGGCGATCGCGTTGAGTGCATTCAACTCGAAACGCTCGCGCGGGACGATGCCTTTGCCGCGCAGATACTGCTCGGCCTGCCGACCGCCCCACTGATTGCGGTCGTAACGGATCAGCGGCTCGGTCGCCAGCAACTCGTGCGGATCACGCCCGGCCATGCCATGTGGCGCCAGCACGATCAGCGGCTCCTCGCGCAGCAGCTGCCACTCGCAGGTCTTGGGCAGCGGGAACGGCGCCTCAAGCACCACCGCGGCATCGAGGTCGCTGGCCTCCACCGCGCGGTAAAGCTCGGCCGAATAGCCCGGCTTGATGAACACGTTTATCTGCGGAAATGTTTCCACCATGCGCGCCAGCACATCGGGAAGGATCCCGGCCAGTCCGGTGGGGCAGGCCCCCAGTCGCAATTCGCCGGACACCCCGCTCTCGTTGGCCAGACTACGCAGGTCGCCGACGTGGCGCAGCAGTTCGCGTGCTCGCTGCAGAATGCGCGAACCCTCCTCGGTCACGCTCACGGTGCGACCCACCCTGGCGATCAGCCGGGCCCCGATTTCGCGCTCAAGCGTGCGCACCTGCTGCGCCACCGCCGCTGGTGTGATGTTGAGCACGCGCGCGGCTGCGGCCATCGAGCCCTGGTCGGCGATGGTGATGAAGGTTTGCAGGAACTGGGTTTCCACGGCAACTCGCAATGTGGTGTGTGTGACGACTCCCGCCCGGTTGTAGCTCTACCGTTCGGGTCGGACATACGTGCCCGCTTTGCTCAAGATAGCGCCTCGGACCCGGTAGGCGGCAAGTCGATTCTTGGAGCTCGCGGTGACGTCTACCGGCTCAGCCATCCCCATCGGAGTAGACAGTGAGTCCGCGCAGCGAACGTGTGGGTGCCGGGAAGAACAAGCTGGCGACGTAGCCGATCACGATGCACAGCATGATCGAGATGCCAAGGTAGAAGTACGGATGTACCAATTTGAACCACCACGCCACCACGGTCAGAACGATGCTGCTGGCAATACCGATGGCCACACCCGGTGCATTGGCGCGACGGGTAAACATACCTAGCGTGTAGGCTCCGGCGAAGCCGCCGCCGAGCAGGCCGGCCAGCGTGATCGATACATCGAACAGTGAGTGAATGTCGTAGCGCGACAACAGGATCGCCAAGCCGATCGCCACCAGCCCCACCACCACGCCTGAGACCTCGGCGAAAAGCACGCTGCGTTTTGGCGTGGGGTGCCTTGCCAGCTTTTCGTAGAAGTCCACCGATGCCAGCGTCGAAACGCTGTTGATGATGCTGGCCAGGGTCGACATAGCCGCTGCAAAGATACCCGCGATGATCAGCCCGGTGACGCCCATCGGGAGTTCAGCGGCGATGAACAACGGGAAGGTCGCATCAATTGGCAGTGTGGGATTCATCCGCTCCGGGTGCGACTTGTAATAGACGAAGAGCGCCGTGCCGATCAGGTAGAACACGAACCCTCCCGGCAACATCACCGCAGCGAAGGTCCATACTGAACGGCCAGCATCCTTGTCCGAGCGTGTCGACAGAATGCGCTGCATCAGCACTTGGTCCTTGGGGAAAGTCAGCACCACGTCAAACAGCACCAGGAACAGAAAACCCCACACCGTCGCTTTGGTCAGGTCAAAGCTGAAGTCCAGCATGTGCATTTTGTGGTCGGCGATGGCCGTATGCACGAACGCGGTTACGCCGCCATGGATATGCTGGACGATGAAGCCGATGGCGAACAACGCGCCGCCGAACATCACTACGACCTGCACCACATCGGTCCAGATCACTGCTTTCATGCCACCCAAGGTCGTGTACAGGATGGTGAAGCCCCCCATCAGCAAAATGCTCCACAACACATCGATGCCCGTGATCGTGGAGATCGCCAGCGCCGGAAGAAACAGGATGATGCTCATGCGGCTGCCGATCTGCATCACGATGCACAGGGCGCTGGCCATCATCCGGATGGCTGGATGGAACCGTGTTTCCAGGTAGGAGAACACCGACATCAGGTCCAGCCGGCGCAGCAGCGGTACTACCCAGACCGCTACGAACATAAGCCCGATGATGGCAATCATGTTATTGGTCAGGTATTGCCAGTTGGTTTCGAACGACTTGGCCGGGATCGCGATGAAGCTGATCGA
>JBDTXA010000202.1:0-5607 GCA_040006415.1 Rhodanobacter sp. | reverse complement strand
GGACACCCTCTCGGATGACCCGGGAAAAGTCGTCCGTCGGCATGCTGTTGCGGGCCCGCTCGGTGATACGGCCGCGACGGCGGAGCTCCTCCACCGAGCGTTGTTGATCCACGGCACCGATCTCGTGCAGATATTCCGGCAGATAGCCGGTCAGCAGCAGGCGAACATCCCACGGCAGGTTAGGGTCTAGCTGCTTCGCCATGCCGTAGACAATGGTGGTGCAGTTCGAGGTGATCGTGTTGTAGAACGCGGGCTTTTCGGCCAATTCGTTGGCGGCTTTCACGTAGGACAGAAAAAGCCCACGCATGGTCGCCTGATCCATGCGCAGCGGATAGATGTAGTCGTCTTCCCCACGCACGTTGGTTCGCACGCGGATGATGTCGTGTTCGTCGGCAGCCACCAGGATGGTCTCGAACTGCTTGAAGAAGCCGCCGACAGGAGAGTATTCCTCGCCTCGCTGACGGCGGATTTCCACCGAAAACACCACGTGGCGGCCATCGTCGAATCCGAACGAGATCATGGCGTGGGCAATCGCCTTGCTGCCCCAGTACGACAGCACGGCGTCTGCGGATGCGAGGTGGTCCAGATCGTACTGACGAGTTTCCCAGCGCGCGTCGTAATCGCTGTCGCTGCGCCATTGGAAGTCGCGGACCTGGCGAAGAGTGACCTTGCTACCGGAAATCTCGCCGGTCAGGGGACGGGAGACATCGCCCGCCCAGACCCGGTTGTTGGAAGGGGCAATGTTGATCCACCAAAGCATCAAAGCCGCATAGAGCAAGGCGTAGATACCCATCGGCAGCCAGCTGCGCCGAGCCACTGCGACCGTGGCCAGCGCAACGACGATCAGCACCCACGTCACGCTGCCTGCGCTTCGGGCCGCGGGCCCGCCAGGAAGCTGGTACCAAAGCGCCAGCGTTGCCCACGCCCCTGAAACAAAGGTGATCAGCGCCATCACGCCGGCGAGGAGCATGCGACCGGATATCCAGCGTTTGTGGGTCATGGCCTTCCGATACGGTGATCGTCGGCGGCAAGCGTGCGGCTTTGTTGCGGGGAAGACAATGCAAGCGTGCGACAGCCAAAGGGGCTTCGTGCTGCCCGGAGTATCAGAAGCCGCCAGCGACGGGCCCTACCTTCCATTCGCCCATGCCGCTCATGCCGCTCAAGCATCCAAATGGCGATCGCCACTGCTGACATCGCGGCACACCGCCGAGCTCCGCCCGGCCAAACCCTCACCCCACCAGGGAGAGGCGTCAGTTCGGGATCACGGGCAACGCAATAAAACTTGCCTGCTCGGGGCTGTGATATACCCGTTGCTCCGCCTTCTTGTAGTCCTGCGGTTTGGCCAGCAGGATATTCGCTACAAACGTCTGCGGGTTGCGGTCGTAGAGCGGAAACCAGCTGGACTGCACCTGCACCATGATCCGGTGGCCGGGCCGAAACACGTGGTTGGCCGCCGGCAGGCTGAAGCGGTAGAGCAGCGGTTGGTTGGCGGCGATGGGCTTTGCCGCGGTGAAACCTTCGCGGTAAC
Source organism: Rhodanobacter sp. (assembly GCA_040006415.1). Taxonomy (GTDB): domain Bacteria; phylum Pseudomonadota; class Gammaproteobacteria; order Xanthomonadales; family Rhodanobacteraceae; genus Rhodanobacter. The sequence continues at coordinate 4,079 of JBDTXA010000202.1, read as the reverse complement.
GGCCGCGCAGGATATCCATCGAGACGGCCAGCTGGTAGCCGCCCATGGCTGGCTGATCGGCGACCTGATCAGGATAGACATCGATCAACTTCACGACCCAGTCGCTATCGGTGCCGCTGGTTGAGGCCATCAGGTTCACTTCGGGTGATCCGGCAATGGTGACCGGTGCATCGAGCACGTCCGAAACATAGCTCAGCACATCGGGACGACCGGACGCTTCGCGCTGATCATCCACCAGCCATTGCGACCAGGTCTGGCCATCGCTGTAGCCCATCGGCTGGATCGGACGGGCACGAAATGGTACGGGATGGCCGGGGTCCGATACATATTCGTCATACGCAGCGCCAGCGTCGGCGCTTTCAGCGGGCGCTCCGAAGCCGAGCTTGTTGCCGTGTTCCAGATAAAGCGCGCGGCTGGTGCTGCCGCAGCCCTTGCTGCACGACAACGGCCAGCGATCCAGTCGCTGCCATTGGTTGCTGCCGGTCTGGTAGGCGGTTACCGGCGCGACGTCGGCTTTCGGTGCGCCATCTTTCAGGTACTGCGCCAGATAGGGCCTGAGAATCTTCTCGCGGAAATATTTTGCGGTGTCGCTGCCAAACTGGATCGCGCCAAGCGAGCTGCCTTCGTCGATTTCCTGGCCATGATGCCAGGGACCCATCACCAGCTTGACCATGGTGCCGCTGCTGTCCTTTGGCTTGATCGCGCGATAGACGGCGAGGGCTCCGTAGATATCCTCCTGGTCCCACAAACTGTGGACCAGCATGACCGGTACCTTCAGCGGTTCCGCGGCAAGCACCTTGTCCACCGCCTGGTCGCTCCAGAAACTGTCGTACGCGGGGTGCGCCACCAGCTTGTTCCAGAAGCCGAGCTGCTCCATGCCGTAGGCCTTCGCCATCGCGCCGGCCGATCCGTAGTGCATGAACTGGTCGTATTCGTCGTGGAAATTGCTCCACCACTTGATCGAGTTGTCGCGGCTGGCCGTCTGTTCGTAGATGTACGACAGGTTCTGCTGGCGGAAGGCGCCGTTGTGGTACCAGTCGTCGCCCATCCAGCCGTCGACCATGGGATTCATCGGTACCGATACTTTCAGCGCAGGGTGCGGATGAACCAGCGCCATCAGCGGCTCGAACCCGTCATAGGAAATTCCCAGCGTGCCGACCTTGCCGTTCGATTCCGGGATGTTCTTCACCAGCCAGTCAATGGTGTCGTAGGTGTCGGTAGCATCGTCCACCGGTGTGGGATTTAGCGGGCCATGCAATGGCCGGTTCATCACGTAATCGCCTTCGGAGCCGTATTTGCCGCGGACATCCTGCACCACACGTATATATCCGTCCTCGACGATGATGTCGGCGGCGTTGTCATAGCCCTGCAGCATCGGGCCGAGGTGGCCACTCATGGTGTGCGTGGTCAGCGCCTTGGCGTCGTACGGTGTTCGGGTGAGCAGGATGCCCGCGTGGCTGGCACCCTTGGGCACCATGATGATGGTATGCAGCTTCACGCCGTCACGCATGGGAATCATCACGTCGCGCGTCACGTAGTCAAAGCTCGCCGTGACCGGGACGAAACTGGCCGGTGTCTCGCTGGGGTAATTCGGGTATTTGACCTGCGGCGTGTCTGTCGCCCGCAGCGCGCCGCTCAGGGTGAGCATGGCGACGAACAGGACCGGATTGAGACGGTCGGCGAAGCGCTTTGATTTCATGGTGTTTCCCCGGGGTGGAAGGCCATCCTGGCTCAGCGGTGAGACGGCGAAAGATGACGTTCGCTACACGCGGGCGTCAGATCCGATGTGGATAAACTACCCGACATCGCATCCGGCGGGAACGTTTCATGCGCAAATTCTTCAAGACCGTCAAGCACACCATCCGGCTCGCCGTGTCGGGTTTTAGCGACGACGAACTGATGACACGCGCGGCGGCACTGGCATTCTATTCTGCGCTGTCCTTTGCGCCCCTGCTGGTGTTGCTGGTCTGGGTGCTTTCGATGTTGCACAGCGGCTGGGACAAGCAGCTGATCGACTCGCTGACCGGCATGGTCGGTCCGCGTGCAGCGGACGCGGTGCAAAGCGTGATGAACAATGCCAAGGAACGGCCGCACATTGGCAACATCGCTGGCCTGATCGGCTTGGTCGTAACCCTGATTGGCGCATCGGCGGTGTTTGCGCAGTTGCAGAACACGCTCAACCGGGTCTGGGGAGTGCGCTCGAAACCCGGCGCAGCGGTCGGTGCGTGGCTGCGTACCCGGGCGCACGCCATCGCGTTGCTGGTCGGCATCGCGTTCCTGCTGGTGATCTCGTTTCTTCTGAGCGGCCTGATCAAGCTGCTGGTGCCTGGCAATACGCTGGCGTTGTTGATCATTGAGGATCTGGTCTCGGCCGGCGTGTTCGTGCTGGTCTTCGGCGCTATGTTCAAGGTGCTTCCCGACGCCATTATCGAGTGGAGCGACGCGTTGGTCGGTGCGCTGCTCACCGCCGTCCTCTTCATCGCCGGCAAATTCCTGATCGGGCTCTACATCGATCACAGCAAGGTCGGCGGCGCCTACGGCCCGGCCGGCGCGATCATCGTGTTACTGACCTGGGTTTACTACTCGTCGATTATCGTGCTGATGGGTGCCGAGCTCACGCGCGGCCTGGCCGACGCTCGCGGCAAGCCGATCCGTCCAAACGAACATGCCATCGAGACGTCCGTCGGTCAGGCCGAGAAACGGGAATGGGCGCAGGGACAGCCTGAGCCGCGCGAACACGTCTGATTGCCCCTGCCCATTGGGGTGAGCGGGGTCTCGACGACAGTTGGCAAGCCTGTTGCTTTGACTTTGGCATGAACGACGCTGCCTACGACATCAGCCATCTGCTCGAGCTTGAGGCCACCGCGCCTGCGATGCCCGGGTTTCGTTCGGCCAAACCAGTCATCGTCAAGACGGGGCCATCGGGCATGGCTGCGGCACAGGAGGCGCTGGCACGGGAACTTCTCCAGATGGCCGATCGCCATGAGGACTTGATCCAGCAATATCTGCGGATGAAAGACGACTCGGTGCCGGACACCAACTGGTAAACACGCTCATCCCATGCGCCGGTAGATGCCGCTACTGGTAAAAATGTGACCTGATTCGACACTTTTGTCTGTACGTGGTGTTAGCGACCGGATCCTGTCCGCTGCGACAAAGGCCGGGATCGAAAGCGAAAGGCCCGGACAGATCCGGGCCTCCTTCTCAAACGAGTCGGTTGCGACTCAGATGATCTCGGGCAGCGTTTCCACGCCTGCCTCGATCCCGGCCTGATGCATCTTGCAGCGCGGCAGGATGCGGGCAAAATAGAACTTCGCCGTATCGTGCTTGGCCTGCTTGAACGCGGCCGAGACGTTGCCCGCTTCGGCACCGGCAACGCTGCGTGCCCACATATAGGCGAGGGCGACGTAGCCGGAGTAATACAGGTAGTCGTTGGCGGCGCCACCGAGCTCTTCCGGATTGGCCTGCACGCGCTGGGCTAGCTGCAGGGTGAGGTCGCCCCAGTCGCGGGTGGCCACCGCCAGCGGTGCGATATACGCACGCAGCGCCTCGGTCTCGGCGTGCTGCTGGCAGAACGCGCTGATCTCCTGCAGGAAGTGCTTGAAGCCGACACCCTGCAGCTGGAGGATCTTGCGGCCCAGCAGGTCGGCGGCCTGGATGCCGGTGGTGCCTTCGTACAAGGTGATGATGCGCGCGTCGCGCACGAACTGCTCGACACCGTTCTCGGCGATATAACCGTGACCGCCGTAGACCTGCAGCGCTTCCTTGGTGCACTCCTGCGCCAGCTCGGTCACCACGCCCTTGGCAATCGGAATCATGAACGCGACCAGCTCGCCCGCGGCCGTGCGCGCCGCTTCGTCGGTGCTGCGCGACTCGACGTCCGTCTGCAACGCGGTATAGAGCAGCAAGGCGCGCGAGCCCTCGACAAAGGCTCGCTGGGTCAACAGCATGCGGCGGACATCCGGTTGTACCAGCAGGTTGTCGGCCGGCTTGTCGGGGAATTTCGCACCCGACAGCGAGCGCGACTGCAGGCGTTCGCGAGCGTAGTTGAGGCTGTTCTGCAAGGCGCGCTCGGCCAG
>JBDTXA010000201.1:0-5705 GCA_040006415.1 Rhodanobacter sp. | reverse complement strand
ACCACGGAGTCGTCATGAGTATTGAAGATCTCGAAAGCATCGCCCTGGCGATGGTCGCGCCCGGCAAGGGCATCATGGCCGCCGACGAGTCGACCAACACCATTACCAAGCGGCTGACGGCTGCTGGCGTGGAAAGCACGGAGGAGAACCGTCGCGCCTATCGCGAGATGCTGTTGACCACGCCAGGTCTGAACCAGCATGTGTCCGGCGTGATTCTCTACGATGAAACGCTTCGTCAGTCGACCAAGGACGGCGTGCCGTTCACCACGATCATGAAGAAGGCCGGCATCATTCCCGGGATCAAGGTCGACAAGGGACCGCAGCCGCTGGCCGGATTTCCCGGTGATGTCGTCACCGAAGGCCTGGATGGCCTGCGCGCGCGTCTGCAGGAATACGCCCGACTTGGCGCGCAATTTGCCAAGTGGCGTGCGGTGATCAACATCACCGAAGACAACCCGAGCTCCACCGCGATCGAAGCCAATTGCCATGTGCTGGCACGTTATGCGGCATTGTGCCAGGAAGCCGGTCTGGTGCCGGTGGTGGAACCGGAAGTGCTGATGGACGGCGATCACAGCATCGATGTGAGCTACGAGGTGCACGAGGCCGTGCTGCGCAGTCTGTTCAATGCGCTTTACGAACAGAATGTGATGCTCGAGGGCACGATCCTGAAAATCAGCATGGTGATGCCGGGCAAGGATTCGGATGAACCGGCCGACGTGGAAGAGGTGGCCGAGGCGACCGTTCGGGTACTGAAGACGACCGTGCCGGCCTCGTTGCCGGGCATCGTGTTCCTGTCTGGCGGCCAGTCCGACGAGCAGGCAACGGCGCATTTGAATGCCATGAATCAGCTCGGACCGCATCCGTGGCCGCTGAGCTTCTCCTATGGTCGCGCGATGGTGAGTGCGGCGTTGGAGTTGTGGGGCAAGGACATGAAGGGTAACTACGCCGAAGCACAGAAGACGGTACACGCCCGCGCCCGTGACAACGGCCTGGCGGCATTGGGTCAGTGGAAAGGCTGAACGATCACCCGGCGCCCGCGGTAGCGGGAAGAGCGAAAAAGGGCGCCTTTCGGCGCCCTTTTTCTGTCCGCTTGGGGAGCTGACTTAGAAGCGATACTCGACGTTTGCCGTGAAAATACGATTGCCGATGTCTACGCTGGACTTGTTGATGCTGTAGTAATCGAAATTTACGCCGACGCTCCAGCGCTTGTTGAAGTCGTAACCGGTGCCGACGCCGGCATACCAGTCCATGGATTGCTCGTGGGCCTTGCTGGTGAACGAGTCCGATGGATCGTTGGAGGTCACCCTGGCGTGCAGCTTCCATAAAAAGGCGCCGACGCGGGTGGAGATGTACCACCGTCGGGTCGGGTTGAAATGGCCGTTGATGCCGGCGGTCCAGCCGTCGCCTGAGAGCTTGGCGCCGAGGTTGCCTTCATGGCGGCTGATGCTGCCGAGGTTAGTGTAGCCGGCCTCAAAGCCGATGAACTGGGTGCGGTAACCGGCGTTGATGATCACCGCGGTACCGGTGTCGCTTCCAAGGTCGTACCTATCTACCGTCGCGTGGTAGCTGACGCTGCCCGCACCAAGGTTCACAAAGCCGCCGGTGAGGTCCTTGGCCTGAAGGCTGCTTGCGCCGAGCGTCATGCCGGCGACCAGCGCCAACATCAAATACTTCGATTTCATCCATTTCCCCTGTTGAATCTTGTGACTTGTGTCCCGGCAAGCGCTGGGGCACTGCTGCGATCCTCGCAACAGCCGAGCATTCTAAGGGCCGTAGACAGGCTTTAAAGAAAAAGAGGCGCCCGAAAGCGCCTCTTTTTGTGCAGGCGGATATCCCGCCGTACTATCAGATAAAGCTTACATGGATCAGAAGCGGTATTCGGCGCTGACCGAGACCATGTCGGTGCTCAGGTCGACGTGATCCTTCTTGGCATCAAAGTAGTCGTAGTTCACGCCGAGGCTGACGTTGTTGCTGAAGTCGTAGCCCACACCGGCGCCGGCGTACCAGCTGGTGTCGTTCAGACCCCTGCGCACCGGATTGTCGTCGTTGCTAAGGCCGTGACCCTTCCAGCCATAAATGCCGGTACGGGCACTGAGGTACCAGTTCGGGCTGACGTTAAAGTGACCGTTAACGCCCGCGGTCCACCCGTGCAACTCGGACTTCCTGTTCTGGACGACGTCGTTGCCGTTGAACACGTTCTTGGCGTGGATGTTGCCCAGGTCGTTGTAACCCACCTCCGCGCCGACGGCGACGGCGGGACTCAGGGCCCAGCGGTAGCCGCCGTTGATGGCATAACCGGTGGCGCTGTCGTTATAAGAGCCGTGATCGATCGAAGTACGGCCGACGTTGCCGTTGACGAACCAGCCGTCATTATGGGTCGGGGCGCTCTGTGCGAAGACCGAGGGGACGGCAAGCATGCCGGCGGACGTGAAGGCGAGGGCGAGTAGGGTCTTTTTGATTTTCATAGTGATATCACTCCAGTTGTCATGGCAGTCGGCCCAATGGGGGAGTGGCCGCTGCTTTGCGTGCGCTGCCCAACTCAGGCGGCGACACGTGAACACTTAGATGAGGCAGGTCCGATAAGATTCAATACCGCTGAGTTCAGTATTAAGCGGAGGTTAATTCGACGCGATATGGCGAACAAAGCCATACCGCGCCGCGGTACTTTCCACTCAGAAGCGGTACTCAGCCGTCAGCGAGGCAGAATCGCTGCCCAGATCGATCCGGTTCTTCTTGGCATGAAAATAGTCGTACGACAGACCCAAGCTGAAATTCTGATTGAAATCGTATCCCACGCCGGCACCGGCGTAGAAATCCACCTCGTTCAGGTCATGACGGTTGATGTCCTGGTTGTTGTAGCCCTGGCCTTTCCAGCCGTAGACACCGGCCCGTCCGTTAACGTAAAAACCCTGCCAGACATTGATTTTGCCATTCACGCCGGCGGTCCATCCACGCAACGCATTGCGCTGTTTGGTCAGGTTGACGTCGTCGCCGTTGAAGGCATTCTTGGCCCGAAAGTTACCCAGATCGTTGTAACCGACCTCAAGACCGAGACCCATGTCCTGGCCCACCTTCCAGCGATAGCCACCATTGAGCGCGTAGGTGGTCGGATGATCGTTGTACGGACCTTGGTTGACGTGAGCCTGGCCGACACTGGCGTCGATGAACCAGTTGCCGCTACCCACCGCCTGATTGGGCTGAAAATTGCCGCCAGCAGACGCGGGGGCGGCATCGGCGGGGTTGGCCTGCATGTCCTGTGCAAGGGCGGGGAGGGTGCACAGGGCGGTCGTTGCAATGGCGAGGGCGTATAGGGTCTTTTTCATGAATCACTCCACATAATTATTAGCCAGGCCGCGAATCCCGGGGATGGATGCACGCGGTCGGACAGCACCTGGGGATGGCGCTGCGGGGCGTATTGATAGTGGGGTGATGCTGAAGCCCCATGAACCAAGGGGAAGAAAGGTTAAGCGCTTATTAATCGGGGTGGCACGGGCGACAGCGGCTAGCACGATCGGCGACAATACGCACTTTTGCCTTCCGGAGACTGCCCGATGACCACCCGCCGCGAACTTGCCAACGCCGTGCGTGCCCTTGCCATGGACGCCGTCGAGGCGGCCAATTCTGGTCATCCGGGCATGCCAATGGGCATGGCCGACATCGCCGAAGTGCTGTGGAACGACTTCCTGCAGTTCAACCCGGCCAATCCCAAGTGGTTCAATCGCGATCGGTTCGTGCTCTCCAACGGGCACGGCTCGATGCTGCATTACGCGCTGCTGCACCTGAGCGGATTCGACCTGCCGATCGATCAGCTGAAGCAGTTCCGTCAGCTGCATTCGAAAACCGCCGGTCACCCGGAAGCCGGCGAGACACCGGGCGTGGAAACCACCACCGGTCCGCTGGGCCAGGGACTGGCCAACGCAGTCGGCTTTGCGCTGGCGGAAAAAGTGCTGGCCGCCCATTTCAATCGGCCTGACCACGCGGTCGTCGATCACCACACCTACGTGTTTCTCGGCGATGGCTGCCTGATGGAAGGCATCTCGCACGAAGTCGCCTCGCTGGCCGGCACCTGGCAGCTGGGCAAGCTGGTGGCGATCTATGACGACAACGGCATCTCGATCGACGGCGAGGTCGAAGGCTGGTTCACCGACGACACGCCAGCCCGTTTCGAGGCGTACGGCTGGAACGTGATCCGTGAGGTCGACGGTCATGATGCCGAGGCGCTGAAGCAAGCCATTACCCAAGCCGCGGCGCACAGCGACAAGCCGACCCTGATCTGCGCCAAGACCATCATCGGTTTCGGCGCACCGAACAAGCAGGGCAAGGAAGACAGTCACGGCTCGGCACTAGGCAAGGACGAGGTCGCTGCCGCTCGCAAGCAGCTGGGATGGAACCACGCGCCGTTCGAGATTCCGGCCGAAATCTACGTAGCCTGGGACCACAAGCAAGCCGGTGACGAAGCCGAGCAGCACTGGAACGCCGCGTTCGCGAAATACGCATCGGCCTACCCGGCGTTGGCGACCGAATTCACGCGCCGCATGGCTGGCGATCTACCGGCTGACTGGGTCGAGAAATCACAGGCCTATATTGCGAAATTGCAGGCCGACGGCCTCGATCTCGCTTCGCGCAAGGCCTCGCAAATGACGCTGGACGCGTTCGGCCCACTGCTGCCGGAGCTGATCGGCGGTTCGGCGGATCTGGCCGGCTCCAATCTCACCAAATGGAAGGGCAGTCTGGATGCCGCCACCGGCAACAGTGCCGACGGCAAAGGCAACTACGTTAATTACGGTGTGCGCGAGTTCGGCATGACCGCGATCGCCAACGGTCTGGCCCTGCACGGTGGTTTCATTCCGTACGACGCCACCTTTTTGGTGTTCTCGGACTATGCCCGCAACGCCGTACGCATGAGCGCGCTGATTCCGGCTCATGCGATCCACGTCTACACGCACGACTCGATTGGTCTGGGCGAGGACGGTCCGACCCATCAGCCGGTCGAGCACATGGCCAGCCTGCGCTACATCCCGAACAACCAGCTGTGGCGTCCGTGTGATGCGGTGGAGTCGGCGACCTCCTGGAAAGCGGCGATCGAGCGCAAGGGCGCGCCGTCCTGCCTGGTGTTCTCGCGCCAGACGCTGAAGCATCAGCAACGCAGTGAACAGCAGGTTGCCGATATTGCTCGTGGCGGTTACGTGTTGTCCGACCCGCTGGACACGAAGTTCAAGGCGGTCCTGATTGCGACCGGCTCCGAAGTGGAACTGGCCATGGAAGCGTCACGCGCCCTCGCGCAGCAGGACATTGCTGTACGCGTCGTGTCGATGCCTTGCACCGAGATCTTCGACGCCCAGCCGGCGGAATACCGTGAAGGCGTGCTCCCGGGCTGGTGCCGCGCGCGCGTGGCGGTGGAAGCGGCAACCGCGGATTTTTGGGCCAAGTACGTCGGCCTGGACGGCGAAGTGATCGGCATGCACAGCTTCGGCGCCTCCGCACCCGCCCCGCAGCTGTTCGAACATTTCGGCTTCACCGTAAGCCACGTCGTCGACGCCGTGAAGCGCGTTGTCGGCTGATGCGGATATGTAGGAGCGCACCCTGTGCGCGATGCCTTTGTATGGCATGACGAAGAGCATCGCGCACAGGGTGCGCTCCTACAGCAGCAGTGCGGCCATTTCGGTTGGCGTCGCGGCGATTCGGCTTCACCGTAAGCCACCTGG
>JBDTXA010000200.1:0-5710 GCA_040006415.1 Rhodanobacter sp. | reverse complement strand
AAGCGCTGCAGATACAGCGCCGCGGTGATGGCGCCCGCGTGGCGCGAGGTCGGGCTGTTGGTGAAGTCGGCTACGGAGGAATCGAGCATGCGCTGGTAGGGCTGCCACAGCGGCATCTGCCACAGCGGATCACTGACCGCGCGCCCCGCTGCCAGCACGCCGCTGGCAAGGGTGTCGTCGCTGGCGAACAGTGCCGGCAGGTCAGGCCCCAGCGCCACGCGTGCCGCGCCGGTGAGGGTGGCGAAGTCGATGATCAGTTCGGGTTTCTGCTCGGCGCCGTAAGCCAGCGCATCGCACAACACCAGGCGACCTTCGGCATCGGTATTGTCGATCTCGACGCTGAGGCCGGCGCGCGTGGTCACCACATCGCCCGGGCGCAAGGCATTGCCCGACACCGCGTTCTCTACCGCGGGGACCAGCAGGCTCAGGCGTACCGGCAGCTTTGCCGACATGATCAGGCCGGCCAGCGCGATCGCGTGCGCGGCGCCACCCATGTCCTTTTTCATGTTGCGCATGCCGTCGCCACCCTTGAGGTTCAGGCCGCCGGTGTCGAAGCACACACCCTTGCCGACCACCACCAGTTTCGGGTCGCTCGCCTTGCCCCAGCTCAGTTCGATCAGGCGCGGTTCGCGATGGCTGGCACGGCCGACCGCGTGGATGGTGGGGAAGTTGGCTTTCAGCAGTTCGTCACCGACCCAGTCGCGCACCTTGGCCTTGTGGCGCTTGCCCAGCGTCCGGATCGCCTCGCCAATCTGCTCCGGCCCCAGGTCCTCGGTTGGCGTGTTGACCAGGTCACGCACGCGGGCGGTTGCTTCGACCAGCGGGATGAGCTGTTCCAGATCGGTCGCTGATATAGCCAGCCTGGCTGGCGCGCGCTTCGGTTTGCGGTAGCGGTTGAACTGATAGGCGCCCAGCGCCCAGCCGAGTGCCGCCGGCAACGAATCGGCCAGCACACCCTCGGCAGCGAGGTGATAATCGCCTTCGGGCAGGCTGCACGGCAGCGCCGCCAGCGCGGCCAGCGGCTCGCGCGCGTCGACGCCCGCCAGCACGCGAACCAGTTTGCCCGCGGCATCATTGAGCAGCATTAAGCTGCCGGCGGCGGCGGTAAAACCGTTGTCGCCCAGCCATCGACGTTGTGGCGCGCTGAGTCGTCGGCGACAGGCGGCAAGATGCTTGTCGTCGACGGTTTCGATGGCGATGCTGCGACGGGTGGCGGCGTTGCGCTCGATCAATGCGAACATGCGGTTTCCTTGGTGCCAGGGACGCACTGACGGGTGTCAGTGGGCGTCGGGAGAATCATCCATCTTCGCAAATCTACGGATGTTGGGCATCGAGCCAGTCGGCCAGCGCAGCCATGTCGGGCAGGTCCAGCTCGGGCGCTGGCCCCAGCTCCGTCGGCCACGGCCGGCGGTCGCGATTGATCCACGCCGTATGCAGGCCTGCATCGCGGGCGCCGACGACATCCATGTACGGGTCGTCGCCCACATGCAGTATGTGCTCCGGCTCCACGCCCAGAAGATCGGCCGCGGCCAGAAAAATCCGCACGTCGGGCTTGGCCACGCCGCGATCGCGGGCGCTGACATGATGCGCGAAGTGCGCGTGGATGCCGATGCGTTCGAGGTCGGCGTTGCCATTGGTCAGGCTGGCCACGGGCCAGCGCGCGGCGATCCGCTGCAAGGCCGGCAGGCTGTCCGGGTAGAGCTCCACACTATTGCGCGCGGCGAAGTAGATTTCCCACAGCGCCTCGATCGGCGCGGCCTCGACACCGCAGCTGTCGAACGCATGCTGCAAGGTCAGCTGGCGCTGGGTGGTGAAATCGTGGGCCAGGTCGAGCCGTTGGGTCGCCATGCGGGCGCGCAACTGGCGCATGGCGGCAATCGGCCATGCGCGGGCGACCTCGGGATGGTGGTGACGCAGCCAGTCATCGACCGCCTTGTCGGCGCGTTCAAGCGCCGGGACCACCGGCCACAAGGTGTCGTCGAGGTCGAGGGTCAGTGCCTGGATACGTACTTCCGGCATCACTCAGCGATTGACGCGCAGGGTCTGACCGAGCTGGATAGTGTTGCCGCTGATGTGGTTCCACTCGCGCAGTTGCGACACTTCGACCGCATGGTGTCGGGCGATCGACGACAGCGTGTCGCCCTTGACCACCTTGTAGCTGCCGGCGGCCCCTGTGGCGCTTCCCTGCAAAGCATCGGCAGTAACCCCGTCGAATGCGCTGCCAGTGACCGGGTGGCTGATCGTGGTTGCCGAAGCCTGGGCGTTGGCGACGCTGCTGACGGTGACGTTGGAGACGCTGCCGGCGACCTTGTTGATGCGGGCCGTTTCCTTCGCTTCCTGTTGCCGATTGGCCAGCGCCCGCTTCGCCGCGACCGTGTCAGGCGAGGTCGGCGCGATCGCTGCACGCGATGCATAAGTCGCGCCCGGTGCCGATATCGGCGTGCCATGGCTGGCGCGGGCGCCCACTTCGGCCAGGATCCCGGGGCGGCGCGAGGCGTCCAGGGCCACCAGCGCTTCGCCGTCCGAATACGGCAGCACCGCATGCTTGTGCATTGCGGCCCTGGCCGGTTCGGTCCGCATGAAGTCCAGGAAAGCCTGGACCTCTGAAGCCTTCGGACTGGTTGGGTTGGTGACCAGATACAGCGTGGTGAACAACGGGTAGCTGCCGTCGGCGACGTTGGCCACCGTGGCGGGCTTGCCGTTGATCGGAATCGCCTTGAGCTTGCTGTTGCCGCTGATGCTGGTCAGCGTGGTGACGCCCAGCCCGTTTGGATTGAGCGAGATGCCTTCCTCGAGCTTGCGCGTGTTGACGTACAGACGCGGTGCGGCGACCGGCTGATCGCCGCGGCCGAACAGCAGGCGGCGCAAGCTGTATTCCACGCCATCGCCGGGGCTGGCCACCGCATAGACGTTGATCGGCGCGTTGCTGCCGCCGACCTCGCTCCAGTTGTGGATCTTGCCGTAGTAGATGTCATGCACCTGCTTCAGCGTGAGACCGTGCACCGGGTTCGACGCACCGGTGATGATGACCAGCGCATCCCACGCCACCGGCGTGAACTTCAGGCGGGCGTTCTGCGAGCTGCCGTCGGACGGCCGCGCCGCGCCGGCAATATCGGCGGTGCCCGCAGCGACGCCGTCGATGCCCGAGGCGGTATTGAACGGCTGCAGTTCGATATGGCCATGTCCGGTGGACTCCCACGCTTGAGCCACTTCGTTCACCACACCATGGGCGGTTGCCACGTCACCGCGCCAGATAAGGGTGGGACCCTTTGCTGCCGAGTGCCTCTTCGTATGGGTTTTGGCAAGCGCAGCGGGGCTGGTCAGACAGACGCCGATCAGGGCGACGGACAGCAAGCGGGTAAGACGTACGAACATGTGGTGAAGAACCCCGAAAGAAATTGAGACCGAAATAAAGGATTATGCCGCCTGAGCATAAGATGTGCGTGAATGCAGACAGGGTATTTCATCGGCCTGAATGCTGAACATCAAGCACTTTCATGAGTCTGCATGACGACAATGCTTCAGGCTGTGCGCGGCAGCACGGCCTTTCATGATCGATTTCACACCAGCCGCCGCCGTGGCGTCTACGCCGGGCCCGGCGAGAAGCGTCAGGCCAGCGTCAATCACCGGCGGCTAATTGATCACCACATAGCGCGTGCCGTCATCATTGGCGACCACCAGCACCAGCTGGGGCAGGTGCACATCGGCCAGGCCGCGCAGCATGCGCAGACTGGTCATGCGCTGGTCGCCGACGCCGATGACCACGTCGTTGCGGGTCAGCCCGGCGCGGGCGGCGGCGCTTCCCGCTTTCACCGTGACAATGGCCACGCCGTAGATGCCGCCTTGGCGCTGGCTTTCGCTCAGGTCGCTGAAGCGCACACCGGTCAGGCGGCGGTCGAGCTGGCCACCATCGACGCCGTCCAGCTTTTCGGCGGTGAGGGTTGCACTGACCTCAAGCGTCTTGCCCTCCCGCCGCACGCCCAGCGTCACCGTGCTGCCCAGCAGCAGCAGGCCTTCGGCATTGCGCAATGCCTGCACATCGTGCAGCGGCTTGCCGTTCAACGTGGTCAACACGTCGCCGGGCTGCAAGCCGGCCTGTTCACCGGCGGAATGGTCGCCGACGCCGGTGACCACCACGCCGTGGGTGTCCTTCAGCTTCAGGTAGGTGGCGATGCGTGGCGTGATCGCCTGCGTCTGGATGCCCAGGCTGCCGCGCTGCACCTTGCCGTGGGCCAGCAGCTGGGTCATCACCTCGTGCGTGAGGTCGCTGGGAATGGCAAAGCCGATGCCGACGTTGCCGCCCGAGGGCGAAAGGATCATCGTGTTGATGCCGACCAGTTCGCCACGCAGGTTGACCAGCGCACCACCCGAATTGCCTGGATTGATCGACGCGTCGGTCTGGATGAAGTTCTGGAACCCGCCGCTGCCCGAGCCGCCGCGTCCCAGCCCCGAACGGCCCAGCGCCGACACGATGCCCGCGGTGACCGTCTGGCCCAGCCCGAACGGATCGCCCACCGCCACCACGTAATCGCCCACGCGCAGGTCGGCGGAATCAGCCAGCGGCAGTGCCTGCAGATTCGTCGCGGGAATCTGCACCACCGCCACATCGGTCTGCGGGTCGGTGCCGACCAGTTTGCCTTTGAACGTGCGTCCGTCCTGCAGCGTCACGCTGATGTCGTCCGCACCGCCCACCACGTGGTTGTTGGTCAGCACATAACCCTTGGCCGCATCCACGATCACGCCCGAGCCCAGGCTTTGCTCCACCCGCTGACGCGGCGTGCTGGGCAGGCCGAAGAAGCGCCGCATCATCGGGTCGTCGAAATACGCATCGCGCACCGACACCCGGGTGCGGGTGGAGATGTTCACCACCGCGGGCGTCACCCGGCTCAGCATCGGCGCCAGTGACGGCATCGGCTGGCCGTTGATCGCGGCTGGCAGGGTGGCGGCGCGCGTGCAGACGGGGGCCAAGCCGAGCGTCAACGCAACGGCCAACAGACCCGTCGACCAGCGCAAAAGGCGGGAAGGGCGCTGCAGCATGGTTTCCTCCTGTGGGTGATCGGCGGCGTTGCTTCGACCGGGCGACGTCGCAACGGTTCCGTATCGACAAAGCCCGCCATGACACTTTACTTCCGACCCCGTCAGCGTTAACTTGCCTCTCCGATAGCAACCACAACATCTTGTGTCTTGTTGCCGGCATTGAGACTAGCACTGGTGTCGGCCGTTGTACTCTTGAGGGGGAGTCGTTGTTGTCGGAAAACCGCGCAGAGCGGGCCTGAAGGGGATCCTTCAGCGTCCGTCGACTGCCGCAGAAGTAGCGCCAGCGGCCATGACGGTCGTATCACATAAAAAAGATAGCGGGAGCCGCCAGGCTCACCGTGAGAGGTCAGCAAAACGATGAGTACCGTGCGTGCACCAGCCACTATTTCAGCCACCGGCCGTGATGCCGTCGTGGGCATTCCGCTGCAACCTGCGTCGCTGGACATCTGGGACAAGAAATACCGTCTCAAGGCAAAGTCCGGCGAGCCCGTCGATGGCACCATCGACGAGACCTACCAGCGCGTGGCGCGTGCGCTGTCCGAGGTCGAAAACAGCGACGAGCTGCGCGGCCACTGGTACGAGCGCTTCCTGTGGGCACTGCGCCACGGTGCGATCCCTGCCGGCCGCATCACCTCCAACGCCGGCGCGCTGGCGCACAAGCCGGCCACCAGCA
>JBDTXA010000199.1:0-5718 GCA_040006415.1 Rhodanobacter sp. | reverse complement strand
AACTTCGAAGGCCGCGTGCACGCCGAAGTGAAGATGAACTACCTCGCGTCGCCGCCACTGGTGGTGGCCTACGCGCTGGCCGGCTCGCTGGATATCGATTTGACCACGCAGCCGCTGGGCCAGGGCAGCGATGGCAAGGACGTGTTCCTTAAGGACATCTGGCCTTCCAACAAGGAAATCAGCGATCTGATGGCTGGCGCCGTAACCTCGGAAATGTTCGAGAAGAACTACGCGGACGTCTTCAAGGGCGACGAGCGCTGGAACGCGATCGCCTCACCCGATGGCGAACTGTATGCCTGGGACAAGGATTCCACCTATATCAAGAATCCGCCCTACTTCGACGGCATGACGATGGAGCTGGAAAAGGTCGAGGACGTCCACGGCGCACGCTGCCTGGGCCTGTTCGGTGACTCGATCACCACGGACCACATTTCTCCGGCTGGCTCGATCAAGAAGGATTCACCCGCCGGCAGGTTTCTGGTCGAGCGTGGCGTGAAACCGGTCGACTTCAACTCTTACGGCTCGCGTCGCGGCAATGATGACGTGATGGTGCGCGGCACCTTCGCCAACATCCGCATCAAGAACTTGATGCTCGATGGCGTCGAGGGCGGCTTTACCCGTCATGTGCCCACGGGCGAACAGATGGCCATCTACGACGCTGCCATGAAATACAAGCACGACAAGACACCGCTGGTCGTGTTTGCCGGCAAGGAATACGGCACCGGTTCGTCGCGTGACTGGGCCGCCAAGGGCACTTTGCTGCTGGGCGTCAAAGCAGTAATCGCGGAGACCTTCGAGCGCATCCATCGCTCAAACCTAGTCGGCATGGGCGTACTGCCATGCACGTTCCAACCCGGTGACAACGCGAAGTCACTCGGTCTCACCGGCAACGAAAGCTTCGACATCACCGGGCTGGAAGATGGCAACGCGAAGGAAGCGAAGGTGACGGCCACTGCCCAGGACGGTAGCAAGAAGGAGTTCACCGTGAACGTGATGCTGCTTACGCCAAAGGAGCGTGACTTCTTCCGCCATGGTGGCATCCTGCAATATGTGCTGCGCCAGTTGGCTAGCAAGAAAGCGGCCTGAGCATCAGACTGATTTCGCGAAACAAAAACGCCCCGGATTCCGGGGCATTTTTTTGAACCCTCGACGGCTGCCTAGATTGCATGAGTCCAGCTTGCGGTGTAACAACGCCAGGTACCGCCTTGCTCCTTCCATGCGGCCTCAACCTTGTAAACACCCAGTTGATCAGGCAACAACTTGCCGCCACTGCTCAACGTAACGGTAAAGCGGGCCACTATTCTTTCACCGCGATGCTCGATCGAGACCGGCCCCAGGATCACGCCGATGTGGTCATCACGCAACGCAAGCAAGCGCACCAAGTTGCGGATTTTTCCACGATCCAGTTCGCCGTCGTTGCCATCGAAATCGTCCACCAGCGGTGCAACGACATCACCAGCGTCACCAGCCTCCGCGGCATGGGCGACAGAAGCAATGGCTTCGCGCACACGCGACTCGTCCGGTGCGTGGTGGCAAGCGGAAAGAGTCACGACAGACAGTGCAAATCCCGCCATCAGAATGATCTGTTTCTTCCATCGAATCATGAGTAAAACTCACTGTGCAGTGCGGCTTGCCGCTGTACGCGCGCGTATGCTCCAATGACTCAGGGAACGACTCACTGGCAGTTGCTGCGGCCATCCTATCGTCAACACCGACCATGGTCACCGAACACAGGAAAACCAAGCATGAGCAATGAACGTCCTTGGCTGGCTAACTATCCAGCAGGCGTGGATGAGCATATCGACGTCGACAGGTATGCGTCGGTACCGGCGGTCCTCGAAGAGGCGTTCAAGCGTTTCCGTGACAATCCCGCCTTCGCCAACTTTGGCCGCAAACTCAGCTATGGTCAGATCGATGACATGAGTCGCCAGTTCGCCGGCTATCTCACTGGGGTGCTGAAGCTCGTCAAGGGTGATCGCATAGCGATCATGATGCCCAACGTGTTGCAGTATCCGATTGCCCTGTTCGGTGCGTTGCGTGCAGGGCTCATCGTGGTCAACACCAACCCGATGTACACCGCGCGCGAACTCCAGCACCAGATGGAGGACTCCGGCGCCAAGGCGATCGTGGTGCTGGACAACTTCGCCTCGACCCTGCAACAGGTCGTCGACCGGACCGAGGTCAAACATGTCATCACCACCGGCATCGGCGATCTGCTCGGCTTTCCAAAGGGGCCCCTGATCAATTTCGTGCTCAAGCACGTCAAGAAGATGGTGCCTGCATTTAATCTGCCCCAGGCCGTCCGTTTTCGAGATGCGCTTGCGCGCGGCGCGTCACAAACCGTGTATGGGGTCACGCTGACTCACGACGACATCGCCTTCCTGCAATACACCGGCGGCACCACCGGTGTAGCCAAGGGCGCCATGCTCACTCACGGCAACATGGTCGCCAACATGCTTCAGGCCGACGCCTGGATCGGTGTCAGCACCCAGCCCGGCGAGGAAGTGGTCATCACGGCGTTGCCGCTTTATCACATCTTTTCCCTGTGCGCGAATGGCCTGGTGTTTACCCGCCTTGGCGGACTGAACTGGCTGATTACCAATCCGCGCGACATGCCAGGTTTCGTGAAGGAACTGAAAAAGTCCGGCTTCACCGCCATCACCGGCGTGAACACGCTGTTCAATGGCCTGTTGCATACGCCGGGCTTTGCCGAACTGGATTTCTCGCGTTTGCACATGACGCTTGGCGGCGGCATGGCCGTTCAGCGTGCTGTTGCAGAGCGCTGGAAGAAGGTCACCGGCTGCACCCTCGCCGAGGCCTACGGTTTGACCGAAACCTCGCCAGCGGTGTGCATCAATCCGCTGGATCTGAAGGAATATAACGGATCGATCGGCCTGCCCATCCCTTCGACGGATGTGGCGATTTGGTCCGAGGACGGCAAGACGCTACCCACCGGCGAAGTGGGTGAACTCATGGTGCGCGGCCCACAGGTGATGAAAGGCTACTGGCAGCGCCCCGGCGAGACGACCAACGTACTCGAAAAGGATGGATGGCTGCACACTGGCGATATCGCGAGAATGGACCAAAACGGCTATTTCTATATCGTCGATCGCAAGAAGGACATGATTCTGGTGTCCGGTTTCAACGTATACCCAAACGAGGTTGAGGACGCGTTGATGGAACATCCCGGCGTGCTCGAGGTGGCTGCCGTCGGCGTGCCCGACGAGCACTCAGGCGAAGTGGTGAAAGTGTTCGTGGTGCGCAAGGACCCGACGCTTACCGAAGAGGCGCTGAGGGAGTTCTGCCGCGAAACCCTGACCGGCTACAAACGACCGAAGGCGATCGAGTTTCGCGACGAGCTGCCGAAAAGCAACGTGGGGAAAATCCTGCGCCGCGAACTGCGTGATGAGAAAAAGGCTGCCGCCTGACACCATAACGCCCGCATGAAGAGGGCGTTTTTCAAAGCGACAGGGGCATTCGCTCAGCTGTCTTTCCAGTACTCCAGGATGTCCGCGTAGCCACCCAGAAGATTCCAGAGCGGCACCTGCTTGTCCTCGGGAATCCGGCTGTACGAGAAGCCGATGTGGTGCTCGGAAATCCTAGCCACCGTCGCTTCCAGGTGAATGTGCAGGTTGTTGCCGAAGATCATGTCGAGCACCCAACTCTGCTCGACTTCGCCAGACCAGCCCAATGGACGTCGCAACAACGCACCGGTCGCCGATATGTCCACCAACTCGGTCGGATGCGAATGACCGTGATGGCTCATCAGTACGGTTGTTTTGATCTGCATGCGCGCCGGTCGAAGTTTTTCCGGCTCACCAGTGTGCTCGTTGTCTTTATTCACCATCTTGTAGTCCGTCCCTTATCTCTCTTCCGCCTGACTAAGGCAGTGACTCAATTCCCACCATCATCCTGAAATAATCCGGTCTTATCATTCGCCGAGAGTACGCCAGTGCATCATTGCAAACGGCTACGTGGCCCACGTTTAATGTTCCCCGCAAAACCGCGATGGCAACCATAGCAAAGCAATCGTCATGCCAGCCCACCAACCTACGCAATGGGGCTTCCGGGCCGGCAGTATCCGGCCTACGCCTGATCGCTAACCGCAACGATAACGCGAGATCGGCACAGCCTGCCCCATATCGTCACATTGAGTCGCACCCAGCCCGCTTCCAGGTTGAAGGTTGGCATCGGCGCGTCTCGGTCGTGCAGAAGGAACGACGGCAAGAACGCTGACTCGGGCTTGCTGGACTTGCCGCCTACCAGCAGCTATTCTTGAATCACGCGTGGATCCACTGGATAACGGATGCTGGCCTGTTCTGGCAGCCGTGGATGTCACCGAAGCTCTTAAATCGACCAATAAACAGTCGCCGGCGTCGACTCTCGCCTTAGTGACCTGAACCATCGCCGTGGCTGACAACCCGGATTCTGGTGAGCACTGGCCGCTTGTGACCTGCCCTGATCGAACCGCCGCAGAGTGGCTTCATCATGGACGTCACGTTGATGGCGCCAGCCGCCACATCGGCCGAAGATGTGTAATGAACGCAGTATCCCGGGAACACCGCCTGACCGCCGTGTTCACACGGACATTCCATTGTTGTGCGGTATCTGGATGCCACGGACCATGTTGAACGCACTGCAGCCGCTGAATGCGGCCCAATGACACGTAATTGATGAGTACAGAGCCAGTCGACTCGCAGGATCTGGTCACCGCACCGAAGGACGCGTTTGCGTCGATGCCGCAGCAGCAGGAAATGCCGCTAGCGATCGTGCGGGGCGAACCGATCCTGCAGATGCCGCAGGATCTTTACATTCCGCCGGATGCCCTGGAAGTCATTCTGGAGGCGTTTGAAGGACCGCTGGATCTTCTGCTCTATCTGATTCGAAGGCAGAACCTCGACATCCTTGATATTCCGGTTGCCGAGATCACCCGGCAGTACATGACGTACATCGAGCTGATGCACGACGTGATGCGGCTCGAACTGGCGGCGGAATATCTGTTGATGGCCGCGATCCTGGCCGAGATCAAGTCCCGTCTGCTGCTGCCACGACCGCCTGCGCAGGAGGGACTGGAAGAAGATCCACGTGCCGAACTGGTACGCCGCTTGCAGGAGTACGAACGGTTCAAGCGAGCAGCGGAGGATATCGAAGCGCTGCCGCGAATCGAGAGGGACAGCGTGGTGGTGCATGCCGAGGTGGGCGAACGCAACGTGATCAAGTTGCCGCCGCCGCTGGAGCTGAACGAGATGCTCCTCGCGCTGAAAGACGTGATGCACCGGGCGGAGCTGTTCGGACACCATGCCATCAGGCGCGAGACCCTGAGCGTTCGCCAGCGCATGGGCGACCTGCTGAGCCGGCTCGACGACAGCAGCTTTCACCGCTTCGAGAGCCTGTTCGACATGGCCGAGGGTCGGCAGGGCGTGGTGGTAACTTTTCTGGCCATGCTGGAGCTGGCCAAGGAAATGCTGGTCGAGATCGTGCAGGAAGAGCCATTGGCAGCGATCTATGTCCGGGTGAAGGCAAGCGGACCTGAAGAGTTCGCCGATTATCCGGCGGACGACGAACAACCTGGCGAATCGGCCCTGATCGAATCCTCCGGCGAATGAACTCCATTATTGAATCGGCATCCGATACCAAGGCCATGCAGATCGAGCAACTCAAACCCATTATCGAGGCAGCGCTGCTGGCCTCCAGCCAACCGATGACTACCCATCATCT
>JBDTXA010000198.1:0-5718 GCA_040006415.1 Rhodanobacter sp. | reverse complement strand
GTCTGTTCTGCCATGCTCGATTCCGTACCCAAGATTCATTGCCTCCCCCCGGCGGCAGTGGTCGCGGAGTGTAACATAGCGTCCTTGTCGTTCCCGGTTGCAGAGCATGATTCAGGGCTGTGAAAACCCAAAGGTCGAACCACTGGCAAGGCGTGCGCCTCGAATTTCGTATCGGTTGGCGGAGGTTGACGCCATCCTGGCCGAACCCGGCACGCTGGCGTTGTTAAGCTTCGGCACCGGCGCACCAGCTACCGACGATCCACGCCACTTCCAGGTCGCGCTGGAAGGCTTCGACGCACCATCGGCGCTGGAGCTGTGGCAGGTGGATGCGGATGTCAGCTGCGGCAAGGAGGGCGCGTTGCACTGGTCCGCCGGCGGTGGCTGGTTGTTTGCGTCGATCGAGCTGGACGAGCGTGAACATGGTGGCCCCGAGGGTGCGGCCCGTGCCGCTTACGCCGCGCTGCGGGAATTTGTCGGCGGCCGCGCCGAACAGCACGTGCTGCGGATCTGGAACTATATGGGAAAGATTAACCAGGGCGCGGGTGACTCCGAGCGCTACAAGCACTTTTGCGACGGCCGCGCACAAGGCATGGGTGCATTTTTCAGCGAGGGCTTTCCGGCGGCCACGGCGATCGGGCATCACGGTTCAGAACACCAGTTGCAGGTATACCTGTTGGCCTGCGATCAGCCTGGCCAACGGGTGGAGAACCCCCGCCAGGTCAGCGCGTGGCGTTATCCGCGCCAGTACGGTCGTACCCCGCCCAGCTTTGCCCGCGCGATGACCCTGCCAGCGCAGGATGCGCTGGCGATTTCCGGCACAGCTGCCGTCATCGGGCATGCTTCTGCGCACCAGGATGATGTGGATGCACAGCTGGAGGAGACCCTGCTTAACCTCGAGGCGCTGCTGGTCAGCGCAGGCATGGCCTCGGGTTTCGATACCCAGTCACCGCTGAAAACCTATGTGCGAAACACCGGTGACGCGGCGCGGGTGCGGGCCTTTTTGAAACGCCGCCTGCCGGGCGTACCCGTGCTAATGCTGCACGGCGATATCTGCCGCAGCGAGTTGCTGATGGAAATTGACGGCTGGCGCTACGCCTGAGCGCCGGAAACGGGGAACGGGGAACGGAAACAGCAGCGCAGACAAGCAGCATGTCCCAAGAACCTGGCATGCCCTATTCTACGTCTGCTTTTCCCGGCGCCTGCTTCACCGGACGGTGCCAACCTTCCAGGGTCTGCTGACGGGCACGGGCCACCGTCAATTCACCGTCCGGCGTATTGCGGGTAATGACCGAGCCTGCACCGATGGTGGCATTCACGCCGATGGTCACTGGCGCCACCAGGGCGCTGTTGGAGCCGATAAAGGCGCCGTCTCCGATCCGGGTCACTGACTTGTTGACACCGTCGTAGTTGCAGGTAATCGTGCCGGCCCCGATGTTGACGTTGCTGCCGATCTCGCTGTCGCCCAGATAACTCAGGTGACTGGCCTTGCTGCCCTCGCCAAGACGGGTCTTCTTGATTTCGACAAAATTGCCGACCTGAGCGCCGGCGTCCAGCACCGTGCCCGGCCGCAGCCGCGCGAACGGACCGACCTTGCAGGGACCATGGGTAATCACGCCCTCCAGATCGCAATGCGGCTGCACCACGGTACCCGCTGCCAGCTGCACGTTCTTCAGCCGGGTGAATGCGCCGATGCGCACGTCGTCGCCGAGCACCACGTGGCCTTCCAGGATCACGTCGATATCGATGTCGACATCCTGGCCGGTTACGACGGTGCCACGAATGTCGATGCGGCCCGGATCGGCCAGCCGCACGCCCTCGATCATCAAGGCTCGGGCGGCGCGAGTGCGATGGGCCGCTTCGAGACCAGCCAGCTGCAGCGCGTCATTGGCGCCAGCCACCTCGATTGGATCATCGCATTCGACGCTCAGTGCCGAGTCGTTCTCCTCGGCCGCCATACCGAAAATGTCGGTAAGGTAATACTCGCCCTGCGCATTGTTTCGATCGAGCCGGCCAATCCAGCCTCGCAGGGCGGAGGCGTCGGCGACGAGAATGCCGGTGTTGACGAGATTGACCGCGCGCTGGGTGTCGTCGGCGTCCTTCTCTTCGACGACCTCACGCACCTGTCCGTTGCCGTCGCACAGCACGCGGCCGTAGCCGTCGGGATCTTCCAGTCGCGTGGTCAACAAGCTGAAAGTGGCTTCGGCATCGAGCAGACGTTGCAACGTTGCGACGCGGGTCAGTGGCACGTCGCCGTACAGCACCAGCACGCGAACGCCATCGGGCACCCGGATTAATGCCTTCTCCACGGCATGGCCTGTGCCAAGCCGGTCCGCCTGCAGGATCCACTCCAGATCGGTCTGCTCGGCAAAGGCGGCCTGCACCTGATCACCGCAATGACCGTAGACGATGTGGATGGCGGCCGGGTTCAGAGCGCGTGCGGCGGTGATGACGTGTTGCAGCAGTGGACGGCCGGCCAGCGGCATCAGCACCTTGGCTCGGCGGGACTTCATCCGCGTGCCCGCGCCAGCGGCAAGGACGATGACATGCAGGTTGGCAGCTTCCATGGGGTCCCCGAATTCAACGACAGATCAGCGCGCAAGGATACATCTACCGACAACTGGCCTCCTGCTGCGGCATCACTTGCCTGCCGCGTCACTCGCCGGCTTGAGATTTTCCAGACTTGGCGAATAGGCCTTGACGAAGGCGTTGTGAAGCACGCCGACGATGGCGTCGAAAGTACTCAGCTTCTTGTCGTCGATGCGTCCGGTGATGGGAATGCGGGTGGCGAACTGGTCCTTGGCGTGATTTTTGAAGAGAGTGGTCACGCCCTGGGCGACGACCTCCCACGCCAGCTGCAGCGGATTCTTCTTGTCCTGCTGCACGTCCTGTTTCCAGCTGAATATCTGCAAATCGTGGAACAGCGGCTTGGCGTATCCGTTCAACTGCCCGTCCTTCGCCTGCAGCTGCATGGTGAAATCGCCGTGCCCTGACGAGAGATCGAGTCCCGCATAGGCGCGGGCCAGTGGATTGGCCTTGGTAAGGTCGATATCGCTCACCCGCAGATCGAACTTGAAGTCGCCCTTATCCTCCAGGGGATCGAACTTGGCGTGCGTCTCCAGTGGCGCCTGACCGAGAATCTTTGCCGTAGCCTGCAGGTCGGCGACCCTGCTGCCGCCCTGACGAGTGACATTGGTGAGGTTGCTGGCGGTGGCGTTGACGTCGGTCATCTTCAGATCGACCCGCGGTGACGAGACAAAATTCTGGAACGTGACGGTGCCGCCGGTCACGCTGACCTCGTCCAGCTGGATCGGCGCAAGCAGCTTCAACTTTTGCCGCCAGTTCACGCCCTTGCCGCTCTGGGTATCACCCTTGCCACTGCCATCGACGAAATTGAGCACAGGCTGCTGGAAGGCAACCTTTCCTCGCACCCTGCCATGGGTCAACGCACGCCAGCTCAGCTCGATCTCGGTGCGCGGTGCATCCAGCAACGGCACCGGCACCTTGCCCGCCTGCTTGACGATGCGCAATTGGTCGATGCTGTAGGCGCCGCGCCACAGATGGATGTCGATGTCGGCAATTTCGCCGTGATAGTCGCCCATCTTGTCCATGCGCGCATTGAGGTAATGTTTCACCGCATAGGGCATGACGGCGCGCGCCACCAGTAGCACCACGACGAGGGTCAGCAGCACGCCCAGATGGCGACGGTATCGGAAAGTCATGGCAGCAGTCCTGAATGCAACAACGCCAGTCTAGAGACCGAAATGTTCGCGGGATGTCTAGCCGCAGTGTGGCATGCCGCTCACTGCCTGGTCTCCGATGCGCTCGAAACCTCCGGCCTTCCCGCGTGGCAGGCGAAGCGAAATTCATAGGACAGACTGAATGGCCTGACTTCGGTATCCACGGAGTGCATGTTGTCGTGGGCGTCAGCGGCCCAGTGGCTGATGATCAGGGGTTCGAAATGCCATGCCATAGCCGCCGTGCGTACGGCGGAAGCAAAGGCCGGCTCGGCCGCAACGGCTTCATCGACGCGCACCTCGTTGACCTCGCCGTCGGTGCCCACGATCAGCAGCGCGTGCAGCCGTGCGTCCGCCGGGCAACGGGCCAGCATGGCGGAGGGATAGGAGGGTGGCGGGTGATCGATCGGCACCGCTCCATTGGACGTGGAACCCAAGGCCAGCTGGTAGTGCGCCATGTGATCATCGGCCAGCGCGTGGCAGCTGGCCTCACCCTCATGCGCCGCTGCTGGGATGGGTCTGGTGGGATGGCTGCTGCATGCATTCAACAGCCCTACTAAGGCACACACTGCCCATGCGCGCATCACGCCGACCATGCTCTTCCCCGTGCCGCCCAAATCCGGAGCTAAGGATTACAAATGTAATTCATAAAAGTAAACACGGCGGGTGGCAAGTAACAACGGCCAAAAAAAACGCCAGCGGAGTGCCGGCGTTGCTTGTATACGGAAGACCACGCGCAGGGCGTGATCGATCGCGTCAGTGCTTGAGGGTCTTGCGTAGACGCTCCAGCGCCTGCAACTGCGCCATTGCCTCGGCCAATTTGGCCTGGGCTTCGGCAATCTCCAGCGCATCGGTACGATTCGACAGCGCCTCTTCGGCTTCCTTCTTGGCGCGCTGCGCCGAGGCTTCGTCCAAGTCGGCCGCACGTGCGGCGGTATCGGCCAACACGGTGACAACCTGTGGCTGCACTTCGAGAATGCCGCCGGATACATAGAACTGCTGCCGCTCACCGTTCGCCAGCACCACGTCGACATGACCAGGCTTGAGGCGGGTGATCAGCGGTGCATGGCGGGGCGTGATGCCCAGCTCACCCAGCTCGCCGGTGGCAACGACCATCGTCGCGTCGCCGGAGAAAATCTCGGCTTCGGCACTGACGATGTCGACGCGAATGGTTTGGCTCATGATGCTTGTCTCGCTTTGCTCGACGGGAACGGGGAATGGGAAACGGGGAGATCAGAAGCCCGGGAGCCGAAGCAACGTTGCTTTTGTTCCCGGTTCCCCGTTCCCGCTTCTAAGAATCAGGCTGCCTTCTTGACGCCCATCTCCTCAGCTTTCTTGATCGCATCATCAATCGTGCCGACCATGTAGAACGCCTGCTCCGGCAGATGGTCCACGTCGCCGTCGACAATCATCTTGAAGCCGCGGATGGTTTCCTTCAGCGGCACGTACTTGCCCGGCGAGCCGGTGAACACTTCGGCCACGTGGAATGGCTGCGAGAAGAACCGCTCGATCTTGCGGGCGCGCGTCACCGACTGCTTGTCTTCTTCGCTCAGCTCGTCCATGCCGAGAATCGCGATGATGTCCTTCAATTCCTTGTAGCGCTGCAGCGTGCCCTGCACGCGACGGGCCACGTCGTAGTGCTCTTCGCCAATCACCAGCGGATCGAGCTGGCGGCTGGTCGAAGCCAGCGGATCCACCGCCGGGTAGATACCCAGGCTGGCGATATCGCGCGACAGCGCCACGGTCGAATCCAGATGCACGAAGGTGGTCGCCGGGGACGGATCGGTGTAGTCATCGGCGGGCACGTACACGGCCTGGATCGAGGTGATCGAGCCGGTCTTGGTCGAGGTGATGCGCTCCTGCAGCACGCCCATTTCCTCGGCAAGAGTGGGCTGGTAGCCCACGGCCGACGGCATGCGTCCGAGCAGTGCGGACACTTCGGTACCGGCCAGGGTGTAGCGATAGATGTTGTCGACGAAGAACA
>JBDTXA010000197.1:0-5762 GCA_040006415.1 Rhodanobacter sp. | reverse complement strand
CAACAACGGCCGGTTTGCCGCAGCAGATTCAAGCCGCATAGCGGCCACTCAATGACAGTACTTCGCGCCCATGATCGACATTCCTTCCTCGTTGAGGGGAGGGTGATATTCACTTGCGCGATACGAACTAAAAGGGGAAGAGCTTCGTCGCCCTGTGACCGCGGCTAATGTTTGCACGTCACCGGGATCGGGATCCAAGCAGTAGCCATCCCGTCAAGGCGCAGGCGATCACTGCGCAAAGTGCAATAGCGGCAACCATGGCTGTGGCTTTGCCGTTGAAAAAGGGGCTGGCCGCAGTGATCATTACACCACCGGCGAGCATCTGCAGGGTGCCATTGAGGGACGATGCCAGGCCTGCAACTTTGCCCTGTTCGTCCAACGCCATCATCATCGTGGTGGGTATCACCAGGCCGAGACAGGCATTGGCCAAAAACAGCGCGATAATAATGACCGGCAGACTACCAACGCCGGCTAAAGTTAGCGCAAGCAGCGTTACGGCAAACGCCGCAAAGCCGCTGACGGCCCAACCGATGAGGTGACGCTCACCGAAGCGCTCGCCAAGCGCGCCAGCAAATTGGGACGAAATGAAGAAGCCGATCGCATTGACGGCGAATGCCAAGCTGAACTGAACAGGTGTCAGGCCGAACTCTTGCGCATAGACAAGCGAAGCGCCCGCGATGAATACAAAAAAGCTGGCCATTCCGAACGCGCCGATAAGCGTCAGGCCCAAAAAGTTTCTGTGAGTAAGCAGCCTGCGTGAGTCGCGCAGCAGCGAGCGGATGTGGAAGGGAACGCGTCGAGATGAGGGCAGCGTTTCGGGCAGAGCAAAGATGCTCAACGCCATGCCGCCGAACGCGACCGCTGCCAGTACACCAAAGATAACGCGCCAATCCGCCACGGCAATCAGCCCGCTTCCCACCATAGGCGCCAACATCGGGGATATCGACACCACCAGCATGATCATTGCCATCAATCGGGTGGCCGTCGGGCCCGTGTGAATGTCTCGTATCACGGCCCGGGGCAGCACCATCACCGCTGCACCTCCTAAACCTTGCAAAAACCGCAGAGCAGTCAGACAACCCCAGCGTAGGCGCCAAGGCGCAGCCCACCGAGGCGAGGGCAAAAATGGTTAGCCCAACAACCATCGGCCGCTTGCGCCCGAAGTGATCGGCAAGCGGGCCGTAGGCGAGCTGTGCGACACCAAAAGCGAGGAAATAGGCCGTCAGCGTAGCCTGTGCCCCGGCGGCCCCCGTGTGTAGGTCGACCTGGAGCGCCGGCAGCGCCGGCAGGTACATATCGATCGAAAACGGACCGATCGCTGACAGCAAGCCAAGAATCAATGCCATTCGATAGATTCCCGGTGCCTTGTCGCCAGTCGATGCTGCCTCATTCGCTTTGACGGCTCTCGCACCATTGGCTGTATTGCCGGTGGCGTCGGGAGAGCGATTGGCAAGGCCAGCAGTCATAGCGTCACTATCACGCGCAGCGCAGCGATCGCTTTGTTCATCATGACTTTCAATAAACGTGTTCATTTAGTCTCCCGTCGAAGCTTGATTTCAATCAGTTGAATTCGCCATGCGAGAAAGGCGAACGATGAATTCTGGAGCGCCCGTCAAGAGTGAAATCGCTGCTGGATGGTTCGGCCAAGCGGGAGGTGGCGCGGCCTAAAACAACCGCTGGATCTGCTCGGCAACTTTCGTCCAGCGAAGGTCCGCGTAGCGTTTGTTGTCAACAGGGTCGATCTTCCCGTCGCCACTGAACATGTCGCGCATGTATTGCATGCCCTGCCAGACTGGGAAGGGTTCCTGAGATGTCGGCGTGAGCAGCTTCGCCAGGTTGATCAACCAGCCCAAGGATCGAACGCCGCCGACTTTCAGCGGGCGATAGTGCTGCCGGGACGATTCGCTGAGCATGTCCGCGATTTGCCGCGCGCTGACGCTGTCGCCGGCGATTCGAAGAATACGCGGCGTGTCATTTTCCAAGGCGGCACGGGCAGTGAACCCAGCCACATCTTCCTTGGTGGTGAAGTCCAGCAGCTGGTCAGGATCTTGCCAGTACAACACGCGCTTCCATCGTCTCTGGATGATCGGCATGTCCGCGCCGAGCATATCCATGAACGCACCGTTGAGAATGCTGGTGACCTTGATCGGCGATCGATCCGCCAGCTGCATGAATTCCCGTCTCAGATCTAGGTTGCGGTTGCCACCCGGCGCGGTGCGGGTAAAGTCTTCGGAATAGTCCGACGAAATAAAGCGCTGAACTCCGGCCTGCATGGCGGCCTGCAGCAGCTTCGACTGCCGTTCCACAATGACCTCGTGCAGGCCGTTGAGGGCGGACACGACGCAGCTGGCACCCGAACAGGCCTCAGCAAGCTCGTCGATCTGCGCCGGGTCGGCTTTCACTGCCACCGCTCCAAGCGATTCGATCTGGGCTATGGTTTTCGGCGAGCTGTCCGGTCGCACCAAGGCGCGAACCACGGCGCCACAAGACACCAACGCCTTTGTGATGCGCCCACCCAGATCGCCGCTCGCGCCGGCCACCGCAATCATTGGCTGGCGTTCCATCACGATGCGCTCTGTGCGGAAGGAGGTCGTCTTGACGATGCGCTGGCATACAGCCATGCCGCTAGCGTGAGCACAACAAAAAGCACCAGATCGCCCTTTAGCTGTATCGGGAATTGCGTCAATGTCTGCCCGACTTTAAGCAGGTTTGGATCGGTCCACGCCACACCGGGAAAGAGGAACGCCAGCGCCTGGCTCACCCAGTAAAAGCTGGTGAACAAAAAAGCGGCAACAAACGTTCCACGCGTTCCGCCCCTCTTCCACCACGTGAAAACCAACGCCGCGATCCCAAGCAAGACCGCCATCGACATCGTCTGCGCATTGTGGAACTTGGCATGCGGGGTCCAGAGCGGGTTATAGATGTGCGAGGCGTTCCAGTCGGCCAGAAATGGCGAGACAATGGTGACGATCGCGATGACGCTTAGGATGACGCGTGCGGCCATCATTTTCTGGTTGGGTGACATGGCTCATCTCCGTTCGTGGACTTGCGGTTTGGGCGGCCGAGAACGGCCCGTCATGCTTCGGTGCTGAGAGGATTGGATTCGTCGAGCCAAATCAGCCCGTAGCGATTGAGAAGCTCTTCGGAACCCAGGCGGTGTAACGCCGCCGGATCGGTTGCGACGAGTGGCAGTTTGTTTGTGCGTCGACCGACTCTCGCCACCATCGCTTCCATGCTGGCCGGGGTGTATTGGTTTAGCACGCGTGCTGTTTCGCTCTCGACGCGGAACGCGTGTCGGGTGTTGCGAGCGATGCTGACGAAATCACCGGAGGTGGCCCTCGTGATCGTGTCGTCAATCAAGAACGTGACCTCACCTTGGAGGATGTAGAAGCTCTCGTCGGACCACAGGTGGCGATGCGGTGGGTGACCGGAACCTTCCGGCATCACCACCTCCATCACTGACCAGCGCTCACCCGCATCTCCTCGGTCGGCAAGAACGATCCAGAGCATGTCATCGAGCCAATAGGCGGGTGCGTCATCGGCTGAGCGCACAAAGCTGTTGGCTCGAGCCATCTGGGGCAAGCGGGGGATTCCTGTCATAAGGATGTTCCTCTCGCACGCTGCGCCTGATGGAAAGACGCAGCGCTATTGCAGAGCGTCAGGAGGCCGGCAGGTTTTTCGCGGCGTAGTCGGCAAAGGATTCGAACCGCACGTCCGCATAGCGACCGTTCTGCAGGTCTTCCAGTGCCGTCTGGCCGTTAGTCATGTACAGCAGATAGGCCAGCATCACCTTCTTCTGCGGATCGGCCTTGGCCATCACAGCGCGAAGATCCTCTTCCGAGCCCATGGACACCGGCTTGATAGTTTTGCCGGTGAGTCGCGCCACCGTTTCGCCCGCCTCGCGAAAGCTCAGTCGGTCGCCGGCGAAGGCAAACTTGCCCGGCTTCACGGTGCGATCCAGCGCCACCCGCGCAATCATTCGGGCGGTGTCGGCGACGCTGCTGACTTCTACCGCGCGGTTGCCGTCGCCAAAAAAGCTGACCGTGCCGGCCTCCAGATCGATGGCGCCGTTGCCCGGCATGAACAAGTCCATGAAACCGCCCTGCAGCACGTTGATCTGTTCCAAACCAACCTTGCGGATGTGCTCGTCGGCATTCCGCCGCATGTCGAACATCGGGTGCTCGCCCGGCGTGGCCTTGAACAGATCCATCGCGTAGTCCGATGGCAGGATCCGCCGGGCGCCGTTGCGCTTGCCCGCCTCGGCCAGTGCAACCTGGCCATCGACGATCACTTCCGGCCCGCCCTGCACGGCAGAAACGATGACTTCGATACCGTGGGTGGCACGGTCAAGTGATGCGCGGTCAGCCAAGTCGCCCTCCACTACCTCCGCGCCCAGCGCGAGTAGCGGCTTGATGTCGTCGGCTTTCGCCGGATCATGGGCGTCGCGCAGCAGGAGGCGGACTTTGGCGTCGGGCTGAGAAAGCAGCTCACGAGCGATGTGGCTACCGAGCATGCCGGTAGCACCTACGAGGAGAATGGATTGCGTCATGTTGAGTTCCTTGGGGTGGGTGACGTATCCAATGTAGCGGTGCCACTTCTGGAAACTAGCCGCCTAAGGCTGTACAGGACGTTCCATAAGTGGAACGATGCAGATATGTTCGATATCGGCGACATCCGAGTCTTCGTCCGCATTGCGGACGTAGGGAGCATCTCTGGTGCGGCACGACTGATGGCTATGCCCAAGTCGTCTGTAAGCCGCTCGCTAGCACGGCTGGAAGAGTCAATAGGCGCTTCGTTGATTGAACGCTCGACGCGACATCTTCGACTGACGGATGCGGGGCTACTTTTGCAACGTCACGCCCGACGCATCCTCGATGACGTCGCGGAAGCCGAAAATGCGATTGGCGGGCTCGTCGGTGTTCCTCAAGGCACGCTGCGTATCAGCGTCCCGTTTACGTTTGCCGAAGGGCCGCTGGCCGCGATGTTGCCGTCTTTTCTGCAGCGCTTTCCCAACGTACGGGTGGCGTTGACCATTGACAATCGTGTCATCGATCTCCTCGCCGAGGAATATGACATCGCCATCCGCATTGGTCCGCTTCAAGATTCGGAGCTGATAGCACGGCGGATCGCTACCTTTGCACTGTGGACCTGCGCCAGCCCGGAGTATCTGACGAAGCGCGGTACGCCTATCACGGTCGAGCAACTTTCGGAGCACGAGATCATCTCCCGAGTGGATCGGGCGTCCTCGTGGAACTTCAGGACACCAGAAGGCAAAACGAAGACGTTTCAGCTGGCATCCGGCACCGTGATCCCGGAACCGGCGGTGTTGAAAAAGGTGCTAATCGGCGGGTCCGGCATCGGTCGGCTGCCGGACTTCCATGCGCGCGACGCGCTTAGGGGCGGCTCACTTGTTCGCCTGTTCGCAGACCATCAGGAAGAATCGGTCGATGCACATGCGCTGTATCCCAGCCACCGTAGCCTGTCGGCGAAAGTCCGCGTTTTTATCGACGCGCTCATCGAACACTTCGCTCCATCCTAAGGGCGCTAAGGCAACTTGCGGCTTGTTGTGGTTCCAGGCCGGGCGCACTCAACCACGGACCTTTTGGCGCGAGGGCGGATCATACAAACATCCCTATCTATGCTTTTGGGCACAGCGTACCTAACAATTTAGAGAGTCCCCAGAGCGGACTGTCGCCACGGTCGCCTTCGGGTCGAAACCTGACGTTGCAACGCGTTCTTATTGGGCCAAAGCACGGTAGCGA
>JBDTXA010000196.1:0-5806 GCA_040006415.1 Rhodanobacter sp. | reverse complement strand
ATCGCCATACCAGCATCGGCTTGATGAGGCCCGCCGCCGCGTTCATCACGGGGAGGCCCCTCGCATCACCAACCAACCGCGTCGATACGTTGAAGGCTGCCTTAGATCGCCATCCGCACCACTTCAAGGGCGCCTACCCTAACTGCCGCGCGTGCCGGAAAAGGTCTACATCAACGCACCCATGCAGCAGACCGCGTCACCTGACTCGCTAACCGAAGCGGAGACTCACTAAATTCAAATCCGACGTTCTCTCATGGCGTTCACACATATCGATGCAGTTCGAGCAGCATTTGCTGACTGATCAGGGCATGCACGCCTGCCCATGAGCTCGGTTATGGGGTACGTAATTAGAGGGCAACGTCACACGTTGCAACACGCAGGCTTTGACTGTGCAAACCCCGCAGATTTTGGGCGTGAGGTCCTTTCATATGACCCGGCAAATCTCTTCTTGCCAACAGCGTCGCCGTAAACCCTCGCCGAGGTCAGCTGACGAATATGGACTTCGTCTGTGGAAAAATGCAGGCGTGATGCACTAACTCGTTTGATGTCCCTGGACGACCGGCCTATTGATCGACGAGCCGATCTGCTGCAGCCAATCGTAACCATCCTTCACCGTGACATCCTCCCTCCCAAAGCCTTGACGACCGTTGGGCTGTTTATGCGGGTCTTGTGCGCCATCGAAGTCCGCATGCCTTCGCTGCAGGAGTGATTTGAAATGACTTTTCATGGAAATAACCTCATGTATCAGAGCGGACAATTTGAGTCGCCGTGGGGGTGCCGACGAGTACCGAATCCGCGTTCGTGCATGAAATATCGTGTCACTTCGGGCAAGATTAAACAATCTTTTAACGATCAGTGTGTTTCCGCTGCTGAACAATTTAGGATATGGCTCGGCGTTCCTCTACTGTTCGCCCCGGGAAACTCAATGGTCACCTAACGACGCTTGGGGACGGCTCGAATGCACACATATTGTCGCCACTGCATCATTCTGGTGGCGAGTCATGGCCAAGCTTTCCGTTTCGATACTTCTTGCTGCGACGCTGGTATTCAGCGCGCTCCTTCCCTCTGGGGCTTACGCTCAGTCTCCGCATCGCGGCGGTGATTATGCGCAGATCGCTGTGCCCAATGTTCAGGCCGCAGTGTCTTTTTTTCGAAATGTCCTGGATTGCGAGGCCATCAATACGTCAGCCAGCGTCAAGACCTCCGCATTGATGGTGTGCCAATCAGGCATGGTTCTGGACTTAGTTCTGAGTCAGCAGGGCGAGTCTGCTGTAGGGGCGACGCCGCTGCGATTTGTAGTTAAGGATGTCGCGCATGCCGACCGATGGCTTCGAAACGAAGGAGCTCGGGTCATTGGGAAACCGGTGCTGTCTACCTCCGGGCCAGATGCGGGACAGACGCTGGTCAATTTCGTCTCACCTTGGGGCATGCGGCTGCAACTGGCGGGTTCGACGGGCAACAAGGTTAGTGCGGTACCTTGACAGGCCGGCAAGCAGGCACATTGGATTGCAATGAACGTCAGCCCCCCTCTTCCGAATAGTGCGTTGACGCCTCCAAACAATGAGGAATTGGCGGCGTTTGTTGCCTGCCACCCTCGCCTGTTCGTCATCACGGGCGCAGGATGCAGTACCGACTCGGGTATTCCTGACTACCGGGACCTCCAAGGTGGCTGGAAACGGCCGCAGCCAGTGACCTACCAGGCGTTTGTTGGCGAACTGGCGACCCGCCAGCGCTATTGGGCACGCAGCGTGGTCGGCTGGCGTCGTTTCGGCTCCGCCTTGCCCAATGCTACGCATCACGCATTGGTCCGGCTCGAGGCGCAAGGCAAGCTGGCGTTGCTGCTGACCCAGAATGTGGATGGCCTGCATCAGGCCGCAGGCAGCCGGAACGTCATTGATTTGCATGGACGGCTGGACCGGGTGCGCTGCCTTGCCTGCGAGCATCGCCTTGCGCGTGCCGAGTTCCAGACCTTGTTGGTGTCCAGCAATCCCGCTTGGGCAGAGCTCAATGCCGCTGACGCGCCCGATGGCGACGCGGATCTCGAGGATCAGGATTTCTCGAAGTTTCTCATTCCGCCCTGCCCGCGCTGTGGCGGCATGTTGAAGCCGGACGTGGTGTTTTTCGGTGAGAATGTTCCGCGTGACCGCGTGGACGTGGCGACCCAATCGCTTGAGACGGCTGATGCTGTTCTGGTCGTTGGCTCATCGCTGATGGTGTTTTCCGGTTATCGCTTCGTCAATGCCGCTTTCAGAGCCGGCAAACCGATTGCTGCGATCAACCTCGGCCACACCCGGGCTGATGCGCTGCTGACACTGAAAGTCGAACAGTCCTGCGCCGGCGCGCTGGCGTTCCTGTGACAAGCGGATCAGCGTCGGGCACGGAAAAACTCCTGTAGAAGAGCTGTCGATTCCTCACCCAACAAGCCTCCGCTGACCTCGACACGGTGATTGTGACGGGGATCCACCAGCGTGTTGAAGACACTCCCGGCGGCGCCGGTCTTGGGGTCAGCGGCGGCATACACCACGCGGCCGATGCGGGCATGGATCATCGCCATCGCACACATGGCACATGGCTCCAGCGTGACATACAACGTGGCGCCCGAAAGTCGGTGGTTCGCTCGCTTTTGGCCGGCTGCGCGCATGGCCATGATCTCGGCATGAGCGGTGGGGTCGTGTAAGGTGATATTGCGATTCCAACCCATTCCCGTGATCTCCCCTTGCTGGACGATCACTGCCCCGACCGGCACTTCGTTTTCCGCATCGCGGGCGTGCTTGGCCAACTGCAACGCGCGCTGCATGTACTGCCGGTCGTCGACAGAAAAGGATGGCGCGGTGTCGGAATGTTCTTCAATCATTTCAGCTAGCTGCAGCTTCTTCATGAGAAAGCCATCGTCACGCCGACTTTGCTCGTGGGGCGCAAGTGCTTGATTTTCCTATTCCCACTCGATCGTTGCTGGCGGCTTTCCGCTTATGTCATAAACTACACGAGAAATACCGCGTAACTCATTGATTATTCGGTTTGAAACTGTGCCAAGAAACTCGTAGGGCAGATGCGCCCAGTGCGCTGTCATGAAGTCGACGGTTTCAACCGCGCGCAACGCGATCACCCATTCGTAGGCTCGTGCATCGCCCACTACGCCGACGGATTTCACCGGCAAAAAGACAGCGAACGCCTGACTGGTCTTGTCGTAGAGGTCCGCCTTGCGCAGTTCATCGATGAATATCGCATCCGCCTTGGCCAGCAACTCGGCATATTCGCGTTTCACTTCGCCCAGAATCCGAACACCAAGACCCGGACCGGGGAACGGGTGGCGATAGACCATGGCTCGGGGCAGCCCGAGTTCGACGCCGATGCGTCGCACCTCGTCCTTGAACAGTTCACGTAGCGGCTCGACCAGCTTGAGCTTCATGTGCTCCGGCAAGCCGCCGACGTTGTGATGGCTCTTGATCACATGCGCCTTGCCGGTCTTGCTGCCCGCGGACTCGATCACATCAGGATAGATCGTGCCCTGCGCCAGCCACTTCACGTTGCCACCTGCCGCGATCAGCTTCTCCGACTCTTCATCGAAGATCTCCACGAACAGGCCGCCGATGATCTTTCGCTTGGCTTCGGGATCCGAGACACCTTCCAGCGCATTGAAATATCGATCGGCGGCATTGACGCGGATGACCTTGATGCCCATGCCGTGTTCGTCGGAAGCGGCCATGGTAGTCATCACCTGGTCGCCCTCCTCCCAGCGCAGCAAGCCGGTGTCGACGAAAACGCAGGTCAGTCGGTCGCCGATCGCGCGATGCAGAAGCGCCGCCACCACCGAGGAGTCGACACCGCCGGACAGACCGAGCAGAACATGCTCATCACCGACCTGTGCACGCACGCGTTCGATCTGATCGTCGATGATGTTGGCGGCCGTCCACAGCGTGGCGCAACCGCAGATGTCGGCGATGAAACGCTGCAGCAGCGCTCCACCCTGTTTGGTGTGGGTCACTTCCGGATGGAACTGCACGCCGTACCAGCGTCTTTCCTCATTTTCCATCACCGCCACCGGAATGCGATGAGTGCTCCCGGTGACGACAAACCCCGGCGGCGCCGTGGCGACGTGATCGCCGTGACTCATCCACACATCCAGCTTGTGCTGGTCCGGATGATCGCTCAGGCCATCGAACAATCGACTGGGCGCGACGATGTCCACGCTCGCATGGCCAAATTCGCGCGCGTCGGCCGCTTCCGTGGCGCCCCCCAGCTGGGCGGCCATTGTCTGCATTCCGTAGCAGATGCCAAGGATAGGGACGTCGGCGTCGAACACCTGTTGCGGCACTTTCGGCGCATCCAGCAAAGTGGTCGACTCCGGTCCACCGGACAGGATGATGCCTTTTGCGCCGAATGCAGCGATCTCATCCGCATCGTGGTCCCAAGCCCAGATTTCGCAATAGACACCAATTTCGCGGATGCGACGTGCAATCAGCTGCGTGTACTGCGCGCCGAAATCGAGGATGAGGATCTTGTCGCTATGGATGTTGGTCATTGCATGGCCGGAAAGCTGAAATGTGGGTCGGGAATGAGGCAGCTGGAGACCGAGGCCGTTCGTGACGACGCCCCACTCCGCCTTACGATTCCCGCTCAATCAGGAATTGAGCCGGTAGTTCGGCGCTTCCTTGGTGATCTGGATGTCGTGCGGATGAGCCTCGACCACACCGGCGCCAGTCACCTTGACGAACTGAGCCTTGTTGCGAACGTCGTCGATGCTGGCTGCACCGAGGTAACCCATCGACGCACGCAGGCCCCCGATCAACTGATGGATGATGTTGCGCAGCGGGCCGCGATAGGGCACCCGGCCTTCGATGCCCTCGGGTACCAGCTTGTCGGCATCCGCCTCTTCCTGAAAGTAGCGATCCTTCGATCCCAGCGCCATCGCAGCGATCGAACCCATGCCCCGGTAGCTTTTGTACGAACGCCCCTGGAACAGCTCGACTTCGCCCGGCGATTCTTCGGTACCGGCAAACATCGACCCGAGCATGACCGTCGAAGCACCTGCGGCCAGCGCTTTTGGAATGTCGCCGGAGTAGCGGATGCCGCCATCGGCAATCAATGGAATCTCGTCCTTCAATGCGGTGGCTACCATGTCGATCGCCGTAATCTGCGGCACGCCCACACCGGCGACCACGCGAGTGGTGCAGATCGAGCCCGGGCCAACACCGACCTTGACCGCGTCCACACCCACGTCGCGAAGCGCACGGGCGGCGTCACCGGTAACGATATTGCCGGCGATCAGCTCCACCTGCGGGTAGCGCTTCTTGACCCAGGCCACACGATCGATCACGCCTTGCGAATGGCCATGAGCCGTGTCGACCACCAGCACGTCGACGCCTGCAGAAACCAGAGCCTCGACGCGCTGTTCGGTGTCACCACCGACGCCGACAGCGGCGCCGACCAGCAGCGCTTCCTGGCTGTCCTTGGCGGCATAGGGGTTGTCGCGCGCCTTCTGGATGTCCTTGACCGTAATCAGTCCACGCAACTGGAAGTGTTCGTTGACCACCAGAACTTTCTCGATCCGGTGCGTGTGCAGCAGTTGCTGCACGTCGTCGTGGCCGGCACCCTCGAGCACGGTGACCAGCTTGTCCTGACGCGTCATGATGTTGCGAACGGGATCATCCAGCTTGCGCTCAAAGCGAAGGTCACGACTGGTAACGATACCGACCAGACGCGTTCCCTCCACCACCGGCACGCCGGAAATATTGTGCGCGTGGGTCAACCGCAGCACTTCGCGAATCGAGGTGTCGGGCGTCACGGTGATCGGACTGCGGATCAC
>JBDTXA010000195.1:0-5829 GCA_040006415.1 Rhodanobacter sp. | reverse complement strand
CGACAAGACCGCCTGACGACAGACGTCCACCTGTAGGAGCGCACCCTGTGCGCGACGCTCTTCGTCATGGCCTCAAATCAAAAGCATCGCGCACAGGGTGCGCTCCTACAAGGCACCGGCCTTTGTTGCGGTGACATTCCATCCCATGGCGTTGTAGACGTGGTAGCGGGCGATACCGGCATACTCGTGCAGGGCAAGATCAGCCATGGTGAAGTTGTAGGATAACGGCAGCCAGGACAGCACGCCGCTCACATAATCCGCCCGCACCGGCGTCGCATGAATACCGAAATGTGCGAAATACAGCATGCCGCGACGCAGGTGAAAACCCGACGACACCAGCAGCACCCGGTCGGCAGAGACGCTTTCAAGCAAGGGCGCGCTGAACTGGGCGTTCTGCCATGTATTCATGCTGTCTGACTCGAGGATCAGATCGGCGCCATCCACGCCGAGTTGCCTGATATCCGCGTCGTAGATCTTCGCTTCCGACTGACCCAGCCCGCGGGCGTCGCCACCACTGACCTCGAGCTTGCAATCGTGGCCTGCGCTCTTGCAGGCACGATACATCGCCTCCGCCTTGTTGATGCGGCCATAGGCAAAAAGGCTGGGTTCCACCGGCCCGGAGTCGCCCACGCGCACCGTGCCGGCACCGAGCAGAACGATCACATTGTGTTGGGCCCAGACAATGGCGTTTTGATGCATGAAGCTGGACTGCAACCGGCCCAGCAAGGCCACCGGTACTGGGCCGCAACCCACAGCCAGAAACAGCAGTACCGCGACGCCGGCCAGCGCACCACTGGTGCGCTTCCATTTCAGCCAGGCCAGCAACAACGCCAGCACGATCAAGACAAGCAATAGGTTCAGGGTCATCGGCAACATTGTGCATCAACGAGATGACGTGATCATGCCGATTCACGGCGAGTGACGGTGGGCGGCGACTTTGGTTAGGCTGGGTCGTCCCAGGGAGAACGAGCCATGACTGCCCTCGTCTTTGTCCACGGCTGGAGTGTCACCAACAGCTCGACCTACGGCGATCTTCCGCTTAGGTTGCAGCAGCAAGCTGGTGCCGCCGGCATGGCGCTCACGCTGGCCGATATCTGGCTGTCCGAGTACGTCAGCTTCGACGATGCCGTCACCATGCCGGATCTGGTCCGCGCCTTCGACCATGCGCTGCGCGACCTGCACCTGCTGGACGCCAGCTTCGCCTGCATCACCCATTCCACCGGTGGACCGGTCGTGCGCGAGTGGCTGCGTGCCCAGCGCGAGAAGCCAGCCACACACAGCACCATCCGGCTCGGCCATCTCATCATGCTGGCGCCGGCGAATTTCGGTTCTGCGCTGGCGCAGTTGGGCAAGGGCACGCTTGGCCGACTCAAATCATGGTTTGCGGGTGTCGAACCGGGACAGCGCATCCTCGACTGGCTCGAACTGGGAAGTGCGGGATCGCTCTCGCTCAATCTCGATTTTATTCACGGCGATGATCCCGCGGCACGGGCGCAATTCCTGTTTGTGCTGACCGGCGACCGTCCAGACCGTTCGCTGTATGACCCTCTCAACAGCTATACCGGCGAGAATGGCTCCGACGGCGTGATGCGTATCGCCGCAGCCAATCTCAACGCGCGACATGCCATTTTGTCGCCGCAGATCAGTGGCAACGCTGGCGTCGACACGTTGAACCTCACCCTCACTCGAGGCCCGCGCTGTGCGTTCAAGATGATTCCCGGCGCAGCCCACTCCGGCGCGGACCACGGCATCATGTCCAGCGCCGAACCGGCAACTGTGCAAGCGGTACTTCGCTGTCTCCAAGTCCACGGCGTTGACGAATACGTTGCACTCTGCACAGCCTTCGAAACAGAAAACGCCAACCGCGATGCCGACAAGGTGGAACTGGAATCCGCCGCTCCGTTCGCTCCGCGCGTTCACATCCACGACCCTCGCAGCCTGCTGATCGTGCGGCTCACCGACGAGACTGGCGAGCCACTGAACGGTGCCGGCTTCCTGCTCACTGCGGGCGCCCCCGCGAGCGTCGACCTGATGCCGCAGGGATTCATGCTTGACCGCCAGGCCAACGCGAAACAGCGAACCACGATCTCGCTGTTCCTCAACCATTCCCTGCTGGCCGGCGACGATCGCGTAGCCGATCCGCGCAATTCACGCAAAAGCTTGCGCCCTGCCGTCGCCAGTCACCGACCCTATGGCGCCATCATCAGTCCACCGGATCTTTCCGGCCTCGTCCATCATGCGCTTGCCGCCAGCGCCCAGAGCGACGACCTGTTCAACATGCTCGGTCCGCACCAGACCACGGTGCTTGACGTGGTGCTTCCACGCAAGGTTCACCAAGGTATCTTCCGGCTCACCCGCCGCCTGACCCCGGAGGATTTCAGATGGCCGTCGCCGGGGTCGGTGATCCCCTGAACAATGGCACACCGTCGCTGCCCCGCTGCGCCCAAAACATGCTTAGAATGCTGCCCGAGCTGGCGACTTCCCATGTCCGCCGTCGTTGAGCAGACATGCAGAAAAAACCGATATTTTTCGACCCGACCGGGCGTCGCGCGAGCCACGTCTCAAGACTGGCGCTGTTTGCCGGCGTGGTCAGCACCCTGTTCGTCGTCGCGTGCGTGGCCAGCCTGTTTTTCGATCCGAGCATGGCTGCCTTGCATATTGGCAGTCACGACAAGCCCCGGCATGCCCTGGCCAACGTCAAGGCCGCCGCACCTGAGCTGCTGAAACCCGCCGCCAGATTGGCCGCCGAGGTGCGTGCACGACAACGACAGCTGCATCCATCGCGTCTCCGCACGCGGTCTACGAGCGCCCACGCACGACCGCTGTCGCTGGACAAACCGGCCGACCGACCGCTGGCGATCGGCTTCTACGTGAACTGGGACGACAGCAGTTACCCCTCGTTGAAGCGCGCGCTGCCGACCCTAGACTGGGTGATTCCGACCTGGATGAGTGTCAGCGGTGCGGACATGACTCTGCATACAAGCATCGACGCGAAGGCGCTGAACCTGATTCGCACCCAGAAGCCGGCCACGCCGATCCTGCCACTGCTGCAGAACGCGGTGGATGGCAACTGGGACGGCAAAGGTCTGGCCAGCATGCTGGCCGATCCGGTCACCCGCAGGGCGCGTATCGCACAGATCGTTGCGTTTCTCGACGCCAACCATTTCCAGGGCGTGACAATTGATTTTGAAGAGGTCCCCGATACGGCGCAGCCGGATCTTAAAAGCTTCCTGTCCGAACTCGACGATGCGTTCGGCGCCCACGGTTGGGGCGTCGTGCTGTCGATGCCGTTCGATGATGCCGCCTGGGACTATGCGGGTTATGCCGACATCGTCGATTTTGAATTGCTGATGGCCTACGACCAGCACTGGGCGGGCAAGGACGCCGGCAGCATTGCCGCCGAGGACTGGTTCGAGCAGACCCTGGACAAGCGCATGAAGGTGCTCGACCCGGAACGGACCATCGTCGCCATCGGCAGTTACGGCTATGACTGGGCCCTTGGCAAAAACGCCGAGGCGCTGACTTTTCAGGACGCGATGGATCGTGCGGCCGATGCACAGGCAACCATCGCCTTCGATCCCGACTCACAGAATCCGCACTACGACTACAGCGATGACGATGGCATCGCCCACCACGTCTGGTTTCTCGACGGCGTCACCGCCTTCAACCAGATCCACGCCGCTGACGACTACAAGCCCTACGGCTATGCCGTGTGGCGACTCGGTGCAGAAGACCCGTCGATCTGGTCGGTGCTAGGCCGTCCCTACGGGGCCAGCGCACCCACCCCGCTGCGCGCCATCGGTCAGAGTGAAGACATCGATATCGAGGGTCAGGGTGAAGTTCTGGAGATCACCGCCGAGCCTTCCGCGGGTGCCCGCACCATTGCGGTGGACAAGGACGAGGGAAGCATCAACGACGAGAGCTATACCAGCCTTCCCAGCTCCTACGTCATCAAGCGCGCCGGCACCCTGCCGCACAAGATAGCGCTGACCTTCGACGACGGCCCAGACCCGGAGTGGACGCCGCAGATCCTGGACATCCTCAAGGCGGAACACGTACCGGCCACGTTCTTCATCATCGGAGAAAGTGCCGAAATGTCGCCGCGACTGGTGCAGAGCGAGGTGGCGGAAGGCGATGATGTCGGCAACCACACCTTCACCCACCCCAACCTTGGTGAAAGCCCACCCGGCATCGTGGCGCTGGAGCTCAACGCCACTCAGCGGCTGTTCGAAGCGCTCACCGGCCGTTCGATGCGACTGTTCCGCGCGCCCTACTTCGGCGACGCCGAGCCGACCACCGCCGACGAACTGGTTCCGATCGAGATCGCGCAGAAGATGGGCTACATCTCGGTCGGCCTGCATGTCGACGCCGAGGACTGGCAACGTCCTGGCGTCGACGCCATCGTGAACAACGTGCTGAAAGGAATCGACACCACCAACGTCGACCGCAAGGGGCAGGTCGTGTTGCTCCACGATGGCGGCGGCGAACGTTCGCAGACGGTGGCCGCCTTGCCACGGATCATCGATGGCCTGCGCGCGCAGGGATATGAATTCGTCACTGTCTCCACCCTCGCGGGACTGAAACGCGACCAGACCATGCCACCGCTGCCACCCGGCTCGCTCTCGCGCTGGGTCGATCGCTCGGTCTTTTTCGCGCTGGGCTTCTTCGGTCATTTCGTGCGCTGGCTGCTGGTCGCCGCCATCAGTCTGGGATTCGCCCGACTGCTCTTGCTTGGCATACTCGCGCTGGTCAATCGTGCGCGCGAGCGACACCACTCGCCGCCAGTGCTGGGCGACGACCCACCACTGGTCTCGGTTCTGATTCCCGCCTACAACGAGGAGAAGGTGATCGCCAGCTCGATCCGGCAGATTCTGCGCAGCCGCTATCCGAGCCTGGAAATCATTGTTGTCGACGATGGCTCGATCGACGCGACCTCGGCCGTGGTCACCGAGCACTACGCAAACGAGCCGCGGGTGCGCCTGTTGACCATTCCCAACAGCGGCAAGGCTCACGCAGTCAACACCGCGCTGCGCGAAGCCAGCGGCACCGTGGTAGTCGCGCTCGATGCCGACACCCAATTCGAACCCGATACCATCTCTCGACTGGTGCGCTGGTTTGTCGACCCGCATGTTGGCGCTGTCGCCGGCAATGCCAAGGTCGGCAATCGCATCAACCTGATCACCGTGTGGCAGGCGCTGGAGTACATCACCGCACAGAACCTGGAACGTCGCGCACTGGCCGCGCTAGGTGCCATCACCGTCGTCCCCGGTGCGGTCGGCGCGTGGCGGCGCGCCGCACTGGAGCAACTCGGCGGCTTCCCATCCGACACCCTGGCGGAAGATCAGGACCTCACCATCGCCGTGCAGAAGGCTGGCTACCACGCCCTGTTCGACAGCGAAGCCATTGCGTGGACCGAGGCTCCTGACACGGCACGCGGCCTCGCCCGCCAGCGCTTCCGCTGGGCCTATGGCACTCTGCAGTGCCTGTGGAAGCATCGCGACGC
This sequence comes from Rhodanobacter sp., assembly GCA_040006415.1. Classification (GTDB taxonomy): domain Bacteria; phylum Pseudomonadota; class Gammaproteobacteria; order Xanthomonadales; family Rhodanobacteraceae; genus Rhodanobacter. The sequence goes on along the minus strand of JBDTXA010000195.1, from coordinate 326 downwards.
CACCTTCAATCCGCGCCGTGGCGCGCTCGGCATGGTCGCCCTTCCGCAGGTGTGGCTGTTCCAGATCCTGTTCTCCGTCGTGTCGCCCTTGGTCGACCTAGTACTGGTTTGGCAGATCATCGCCACCGCGCTCGACTATCTGCAGCATCGCGGCCAGTTCGACGACACCAACCTGCTGCGCATGCTGGTCTTCTATGCGGCCTTCATGAGCGTCGACCTTGCCGCCTCCGCGCTCGCGTTCGCGATGGAAAAGAAGGAAAAGTGGGGCCTTCTGTGGTGGCTGGTGCTGCAGCGCTTCGGCTACCGCCAGCTGATGTACTACGTGG